>JALHPV010000051.1 GCA_022842285.1 Kofleriaceae bacterium | reverse complement strand
AGGAGTGGAAGGACATCGCCGGCGGTGGCCAGGAGATGCAGGACGTCTTCTGGTACATCAAGGAAGCGATCGATGCGTACTTCGATGGTCGCCCGTACTCGGTGACCGTGAAGGCCGGATGCATCGTCGGCACGAAGCACGCGCCGCGGGCGCAGGCGCCCGACCACCTCGCCTACGAGATCGGGATTGTCGACGGGATCGGCGAGCTGGACAGCGATCAGCCGACCGAAGACGAGGGTCTGCCGCCCCGACCGCAGGAGATGGCGGCGGGCTCGGTGAATGTCGTCGATGCCGACGAGCTCGGCGTGATGGAAGACCTCGACCACGACCTCGGTGAGGTCGTCGAAGAGGAAGCGGACGACGGCTCGGTCGATATCGACATCGACGCTTTCGCGGAGGGCGCGCGCCGGCCGTCGCACCTCGACGACTTCGAGTAGCGGTCGCTGGGACTACGAGCTCACCGTGTCGGCTTCGCATTGGCGGGGCATCGCTCGAACCAGAACGTGGCTCGATTGGCGATCCAGGTGTCGCTGTCGCCGCGGATGGCCGCGAGCGACGGGCAGGCTCGCGCCGAAAACGGCTCGATCAAGTGACCGAGGGTGTCGACCGCGGTGCGCCGGATTGCCTCCGGTTGATCGCGCAGGACGGCGGTCTCGGCCCAGGCCAGCGAGAGCTTGTACTTGCTGGAACGTTCGACGAGATGAAAGTGAGTCAAGGCGACGTCCTTGGCATCTCCCCACGTCGCCGTCGCAGCGGCGAGCCGCTGGGCCTCGGTCTCCGACAACGTGAACCCGGCGAGCCAGCGCGTGACCAGGCGAGCGACGTTCGCGTCGCGCTCCGCCTCGACGAGCGTCAGGCACGCTCCGACGAACTCGGGAGAATCGGGCACGGCGTAGACCAGCTCCGCCGCCAGTAGACGAGTCTTCACGTCCTTGGTCCCGAGCAGTTGCAGCATCGCCCGGGCACCGGACTCGCCCGAGAAGAACGGGTCAGCGGCGGTCACCCACGCATCGTGGGCCTTGCAGTCGAAGCGGGACCCCTCGTGGAGCGTGCACTTGCGGGCCCGGTCGAGTTGCTTGCGGAGAGCTGCCGGCAACTTCGCAGTGGCCGGGGCTGCCGCCACAGGGACGCACAGGATGCAGGCGACCAGGGCCGCGCACCAAGCACGAGTCCGCACAGTTGCCACGGCCCCGAACCCTAGCACGCTCCCGAACCGCCGCCGGTCGCTTCCCGCGGCGCGAGACGTTCGCTAGGTTCCACGCTGCATGAGCACGCAGGCGGAGTACCTCGCGCTGGTCCACGAGGTGGCCGAGCACGATCGGCGGTATCACGTCGAAGCCGCGCCCACGATCAGTGACGTCGAGTACGACACCCTCTACAAGCGCCTGGAGGCCGTCGAGCGCGCGCATCCCGACTGGAAGGTGAGCTGGTCCCCGACGCAGCGCGCCGGCCACACGCCGGTGTCCGACTTCCCGAAGGTCACGCGCGACGTGGCCATGCTGTCGCTCGACAACACGTACAACGAGGAGGACCTCCGGCAGTTCTTCGATCGGTGCGTGAAGGGGCTCGACGGCGACGTGCCGGTGTTCTCCGTCGAGCCGAAGATCGATGGCTTCGGGATCGAGCTCACGTACGTCGATGGCAAGCTGACGCTGGCCGCCACGCGCGGTGACGGCCGGATCGGGGAGGACGTCACGTCGAACGTGCGGCTCCTGCGGAGTGTGCCGCTGTCGCTGGCGAATCCCGTCGAAAAGCTCGTCGTGCGCGGCGAGATCTACATGCGCAAGGACGAGTTCGCCGCCATGAATGCGGCCCGGCTCGCGGCCGGCGAGGAGCTGTTCAAGAACCCGCGCAACACCGCCGCCGGCTCGATCAAGCAGATGGATCCGGCCGAGGTGAAGAAGCGCCCGATGCACGTGATCCTGTACGAGGTCGTCGATGGCGAGCGCATCGCCAGCGGGCACATCGCCTCGCTCGAGCGCATCCGGGGCATGGGGGTTCCGGTCTCGAGGCACGACGCGAAGGCCAGCAACTGGGACGAGCTCATCGCCGCCGTGCATGCCTGGGAGCACCGCCGTGACGACCTGCCGTACGAGCTCGATGGCCTCGTCATCAAGGTCGACGACTTCGCGCAGCGCACCGCGCTGGGGCGCACGGCGAAGTTCCCGCGCTGGGCCATCGCCTACAAGTTCCCCGCCCGCCAGGTCACGACGACGCTCAAGAGCATCACGACCTATGTCGGGCGCACGGGCGCCGTCACGCCCGTCGCGAACCTCGAGCCCGTCGAGCTGTCAGGGACGACCGTGTCCAACGCCTCGGTCCACAACTGGGACCAGGTGAAGCGACTCGGCCTGCGCATCGGCGACCGCGTGTTGATCGAGAAGGCGGGCGAGATCATTCCGCAGATCCTGTCGGTGACCGAGCCCGGACCCGGGCCCGTCGTCGAGGAGCCGAAGACGTGCCGGTTCTGTCAGTCGGATCTCGTGCGCGAGGAGGGGCGCGTCGCGCTCCTGTGCCCGAATCGCCTGGGCTGTCCGGCCCAGAAGCTCGGCGCGATCGAGTTCTTCGCCTCGCGTGCGGGCATGAACATCGATGGCTTCGGCGAGAAGGTCGTCCAGCAGGTGGTCGACGCCGGCCTCGTGACCGACGTGGCTGACATCTTCACGCTGACGGCCATCCAGCTCCTCGGCCTCGAGCGGTTCGGCAAGACCTCGGCGAACAACCTGGTCGCGGCCATCGCCAAGGCCAAGGACGCGGCGTCGTTCTCGCGCCTCTTGTACTCGCTCGGCATCCCCAACGTCGGCAGCGTGATCGCGCGCCCGATCGCGCAGAAGTACCGCAAGCTCTCCGCGCTCCGCGCCGCCGCCGAGGCCAAGCCGTCCGACGAGTTCGTCGCCGAGCTCGAGGAGATCGAAGGCGTCGGGGGCACCATCGCCACGAACCTGGACGCCTTCCTGCGCGACGCGAATGCGAAGGTCGTCCTCGACAAGCTGGCCGCGCTCGGCGTGGATCCCGAGGAGGAGGTCGCATCTGCCGCCGGCGGCGTCCTCGCTGGCAAGACCTTCGTGGTCACCGGGACCCTCACCGCACCGCGCGCCGACGTCCAGAAGCGCATCGAGGCCGCCGGGGGCAAGGTCGCGGGCTCCGTGAGCAAGAAGACGTCCTATCTCGTCGCCGGCGCCGACACCGGCAAGACGAAGCTCGAGGCGGCCGAGAAGCACGGCGTCACCGTCATCGACGAGGCCGGGCTCGAAGCGCTGCTGACCGCGGCGCCGGGCTAGGGCGACGGATCGAGGACGCGGCCGACGAAGAGCAGGGCGCCCGTCTGCAGGTCCTGGATGAAGAACACGAACGGCTTGTCGACGGTCAGCGTCGCCGGCTGCGGAACCGAATCGGTGCCGACGATGACCGCGGTGGCGGCAGCGGCCTCGGTGCCGTTCTCGTCGATCGCGACGAAGCCCTTGTGGAGCACGTCGGTGATCTTGAGGGTCGTGCCGCCATCGATGCCCGAGAAATCCGCCGCGTCGCTGAACGCGTCGGTCATGCCGAGCGCCTGGAGCGGCTCCTTCAGGCCGAGCGGGGCGTCGAACTTGAACTTCGGCAGCGCCAGCTCGAGCTGGTGCTTCGAGAGCGCGTCGCCGATCGTCGCGAAGGTCTCGCCGGAGAGGCCGGCCTCGAAGGCGGTGAGATCATCCGGGACCACGATGACCATCGAGAGCTCGTTGCCGTCGTACACGAGCTCGGCGGCCTTCCACCCGGCGCCCTCGCCGTAGCGCGCCTCGGTTACGCTGTGCATGGTGGGCACCGTGACCGGGCCAGTTGGGGTCGTGAACGAGGCGTCGCGGGTCGCCGACGCCTCGAAGGGCTCGGCCCACGCGGCGCTGAAGTAGACGGCGTTCGTGAGGACGAGGCGCGTCAGGTCCGTGATGACACCTCGCGGAAGCAGGTCGACGATCTTGTCGTTCGTCTGCGCTTCGACCCAGTCGTTGATGGTGACGCGCGACGCCTCCGGCTGGGTCTGGAAGTCGAGCACGTTCATGCCGGCGCCGTAGTTCACCGCGAGCGTGTCGAGGAACGGCGTCAGGAACGGATAGCCGTCCTGGCCCCAGAGGGAGTTGGCGACGCTCAGGCGGAACGGGATCGTGTCGGACTCGGCGCTCGTTCCGCGCGAAGCGAGCGCGAGATCGAGGCCGTTGAACGCGGGGTGGAGCTGCGCGGCCGGCAGGTCGAACGAGAGCGCGTCGGCCATCTGCGTTGCGGTCACGCCCTTGGCCCCGGCGTAGGTCATCGCGAGCGCGATCGAGATCGAGTGCGGCGACATGAAGAGGTTGCCAGGCTCGCCGCGGACCTCGCGATACAGATCCGCCGCGAAGTCGGAGTTGCCGGCCGTCAGGGCCTCGGCATCGGCGGCGCTGACAGCGGGGGCGAGGTCACGCTCCAGGTCGGAGCGCACGATGGGCGGTTCGGTGGTGTCATCCGTGCCGCACGCGGGTGCGAGCAGGGCGGGGATGAGGAGGGCTCCGAGCTTCATCACTCACCCGCCGTCGGGTCGACCACGCGGCCGACGAAGAGGATGGCGCCCGTCTGGATGTCCTTGATGAAGAACACGAAGGGCTTGTCGACGTTCAGCGTCGCCGGCTCGGGGACCGAGGTCTCGCCGACGATGACGGCGGTGGCGGCGGCCGCCTCGGTGCCATTCTCGTCGATCGAGACGAAGCCCTTGTGGAGCACGTCGGTGATCGCGAGGTTGCGCGTGCCGTCGATGCCCGAGAAGTCGGCGTTGCCATCGAAGGCGTCGGTCATCCCGAGGGCCTGCAGCGGCTCCTTCAGGTCGAGCGGCGCGTCGAATTCGAACTTCGGCAGCGAGAGGTCGAGCAGGTGGTTCGTGATCGCCGCGCCGACCGCGGCGAACGTCTCGCCCGAGAGGCTCGCCTCGAACGCCGCGAGGTCGTCGGGGACGACGATGACCATCGACAGCTCCCCGCCGTCGTACACGAGCTCGGCGGCCTTCCAGCCCGCGCCCTCGCCGTAGCCGGCCTCGTGGCTGGCGTGCATCGTCGCCACGGTGACGGGGCCCGTCGGCGTGGTGAACGACGCGTCGGTCGTCGCGGACGCCTCGAACGGCTCGGCCCACGCGGCGCTGAAGTACACGGCGTTCGTGAGGACCAGTCGCGTCCCCGAGTTGATCGCGCCCCGCGGGATGAGCTCCTCGATCTTGTCGTTCGTCTGGTCCATGACCCAGTCGTTGATCTGCAGGCGCGAGGCTTCGGCCTGGTTCTGGAAGTCGAGCACGTGCATGCCTGCCCCGTAGTTGACGGCGAGCGTGTCCAGGAACGGATCCTGGAACGGATAGCCGTCCTGGCCCCAGATCGAGTTCGCGACATTGAGCCGGAAGGGAATGGTGTCGGAGTCGGCCGTCTGTCCACGCGACGCGAGGGTGAGGTCGAGGTCGTTGAACGCGGGGTGGAGCTGCCCGGCCGGGAGCTCGAACGACAGCGCGTCGGCCATCTGCGTTGCGGTGTTGCCGTTGGCGCCGGCATAGGTCATCGCGAGCGCGATCGAGATCGAGTGCGGCGACATGAAGAGGTTGCCCTCCTCGCCGCGAACTTGCTGATAGAGGTTCGCGGCGAACGCCGAGTTGCCGGCGACGAGCGCCTCGGCATCGGCGGCGGGGACGTCGGGCGACTCGTCGCGTTCGAGCTCCGAGCGGACGATCGGCGGCTCGTTCGTGGTGTCGTCAGTCGTGCCGCACGCGGGGGCGAGCACGGCGAGGAGGCCAAAGGAGGCGAGCTTCATACCCGGCTCCTAATTACACACCCCGTGCCGGCCGTAAGGGCCTGCAATTACATGGGCCCCCTCTCAAATTTCCGAGTCACCACGTGGTCAAAACCTCGGGCTTCCTGGCCTGGCTCGCGATGGGCTGACGCGCGACGAGCTCCGCCCGCGCCCTGGCGCTCGGTGATATGCACTCGGTCCATATGAAGCTCGCATCTGTGCTCGTCGGCGCCGCGCTCGCGCTGATCGCAACCGTCCCCCGCGTCGAGGCCAAAGGCCTCACCGTCGACGACATGCTCGCGATGCAGCGCGTGGCCGAGCCGAGCGTGTCTCCCGACGGTAAGTGGGTCGCGTTTTCGCTGCGCACGACGGACATGGAAGCGAATCGCGGTCGGATGGATCTCTGGCTCGCGACGGTCGACGGCGCGACGGTGAAGCAGCTCACCACGAGCCCCGACAACGACACGTCGCCGGTGTGGTCGCCCGACGGCACGTACGTCTACTTCCTGTCGTCGAGGAGCGGCTCGAATCAGGTGTGGCGCATCAATGTTACGGGGGGCGAGGCCGAGCAGGTCACGAAGGTCCCTCTCGACGTCGGCGCCTTCTCGATCTTCCCCGACGGCAAGAAGCTGCTCCTCGCGATCGACATCTGGCCGAAGGCGAAGACCCTCGCCGACAGCGTGAAGCTCGACGCGGCGGCGGCGGCCAAGAAGACGTCGGCGCAGATCTACGACTCGCTGCTGTTCCGCCACTGGGACCAGTGGGAAGACGGCCGCTACCAGCACCTCTTCGTCTGGGATGCGGGGAAGCCCGCCGAGGCCAAGGATCTCACACCGGGCCTCGAGACCGACGCGCCGATCCACCCGTTCGGCGACATGAGCGACGTCGACATCTCGCCGGACGGCAAGACGGTCGCGTACGTCATCCGCAACGCCGGCAAGGCGAACGCATACAGCACCAACACCGATGTCTTCCTCGTGTCCGCGGACGGCAAGGGCAAGGCCACCGTGGTCACGACCGGCAAGGGCTACGACCAGGGCCCCGTGTTCTCGCCGGACGGCAAGTCGCTCGCCGTGCGGTCGATGGCGCGCGCCGGCTACGAGGCCGACAAGGAGCGCCTCCTCATCATCGACGTGAAGACCAAGAAGGAGCGCGTCGTGACGGACGCGTGGGACCGCTCGGTCAGCGAGATCACCTGGGCGCCCGACGGCAAGACCATCTACACGTCGACGGACAACGTCGGCAATCACTCGCTCTTTGCGATCGATGTCGCCAGCGGCAAGGAGAAGCTCCTCGTCGATAAGGGCACCAACCAGAATCCGCTCGTCGCTGGCAACCGCCTCGTCTTCCTGCGCGACACGCTGAAGCAGCCGGCCGAGATCTTCTCGGCCGCGCTCGACGGCACCGACCTGAAGCAGGTCACCCGCATCAACGACGCGCGCGTCAAGGCGATCACCTGGGGAGACTACGAGCAGTTCTCCTTCAAGGGCGCGAAGGGCGACACCGTCTACGGCTACGTGATGAAGCCCGCCGGCTACAAGAGCGGCAAGGTCCCCGTGGCGTTCCTCGTCCACGGCGGGCCCCAGGGCAGCTTCGGCGATCACTTCCACTACCGCTGGAATGCGCAGGCCTACGCGGGCCGCGGCTACGGCGCCATCTTCATCGACTTCCACGGCTCGACCGGCTACGGGCAGGCCTTCACCGACGCGATCCGCGGTGACTGGGGCGGCGCGCCGTACGAGGACCTCATGACTGGCCTCGACGAGGCGCTCAAGAAGTACACCTGGCTCGATGGCTCGAGGCTCACCGCCCTCGGCGCTTCGTACGGCGGCTACATGATCAACTGGATCCATGGCCACACCGACCGCTTCAAGGCGCTCGTTTGCCACGACGGCAACCTCGACGAGCGGCTCGCCTACTACGACACCGAGGAGCTCTGGTTCCCCGAGTGGGAGCACCAGGGCACGCCCTGGGAGAACGCGGACTCGTACACGAAGCACAACCCGATCGACTACGTGAAGAACTGGAAGACCCCGACGATGGTCATCCACGGCGGCAAGGACTTCCGCGTCGTCGATACGCAAGGCATGTCCACGTTCACGGCCCTCCAGCGCAAGGGCATCCCGTCGAAGTTCATCCACTTCCCCGACGAGAACCACTGGGTGCTGAAGCCCCACAACAGCAAGGTCTGGCACGACGAGGTCCTCGCCTGGCTCGACAAGTACACGGGCCGCAAGTGAAGGGCCTCCTGGCCATCGGACTCCTCGTCGCCGCGAGCTGCGGGGACGATGACAGCGGCAATGATGGCCTCCCGGAAGATCTCGTCGTCGACAGCGACCGGATCTTCCTGGATAGCGACGACGTCGACAGCGACGTCAGCAGCGACGACATCCTCGATGACTTCATGGATGACGTCCCGCCTCCCTTTGACGCGCCGTCCGGGGCGATCTTCCTCTCCGAGTCCGTGGTGGACTTCGGTGTGGTCCCCGTGGGCGGGATGCCGGCCCTGCGCATCGTCGACGTCTTCAACAACAGCCCCACGGACGTGCTCGTCGGCCAGATCGACGTGGTAGGTCCCGGATTCCGGATCGACGAGACCTCGTGCGGCACGCTGCTGCTGTCCGGCTCGAGCTGCGGGCTCCTCCTGACGGCGGCGCCGGAGACGCTCGGGGAACAGATCGGCGATCTCCTCGTTCGCACCGAGGTCGTGACCTTGTTCGCATCGCTACGCGTGATCGGCATCCGCTGATGCGCCGGTGCCGACCCGGCACATGCCTTGCGATGCCGTCGCACATGCAGCTCACTGCGCGACGGCCGCTCCGAGTTGGTGTGCGGTCCTGGCGCGTGTGACGCCGCTGCACACGCAAGGAGCCCACGGTCATGGTCACGCCCAGCGGTCCGAAGGACCCGCCCGCCGAAGACATCCCACGTCGCGATCCACAGCCGGATCCGCCGCAGAAGGATCCGCCCGATCCTGAGCCGCCCCGCGAGGATCCACCGCCGGTGGAGCCGCCGAAACACGATCCGCCCGCCGAGCCGAACCCGCAGCCGGTCGAGGACCCACCGGCGACCGACGATCCGCCGCCGAAGATCATCCTGTAAGGGCGGCACGCGGAGTGCTTCAGGTCCGGACATGGACATTCTCACCTGGATCCTGGTTGGCCTCGTGGCTGGTGTGCTCGCCTCGCTCGTCGTCGGTGGCTCGGGCTACGGCATCATCGGCGACATCGTCGTCGGCATCGTCGGTGCCTTCCTCGGCGGCATCCTGTTCCGCGAAGCGGGTTGGTCGGCTCCGTTCGGCGGACTCGCGGGCGTCATCTTCGTGGCGTTCATCGGGGCGATCTTGCTCCTGGTGCTCCTGCGCGTGATTCGGTCGTCGACCAGCGGGCGACGCGGCGGCGTATGAGCTAGACCCGACGCATGGGTCAGCTCGTTGACGGCACCTGGCAGCAGGGGCCACTCGCCTCGGGATCGAAGGGCGCGTTCGAGCGCCCCGCCACCAGGTTTCGCGACACGCCGACGGCGATCGCCGCTGGTCGGTATCACCTCTACGTCTCGACGGCGTGCCCGTGGGCGCATCGGACGCTCATCACCCGCGCACTGCGCGGTCTGATCGACGCGGTCTCGGTGACCGTCGTCTCCCCGAAGATGGGCGACACCGGGTGGGAGTTTCGCGCGGAGGATCCCGACCCCATCGGGGGCGCCACGTTCCTCCATCAGGTCTACACGCGCGCGCAGCCCGACTACACGGGCCGGGTCACGGTCCCCGTGCTCTGGGATCGCGAGACGAATTCGATCGTGAACAACGAGTCGCGCGATGTGATGCGCATCCTCGATGTCGACTTCGCGCCCGTGGCGGTAAATCCCCTGTTCGCCACGCTCGCGCCACCCGACCTGGTCACGCAGATCGACAACACCCTCGACGCCATCTACCAGCCGATCAACAACGGCGTGTACAAGGCGGGCTTCGCGACATCGCAGGAGGCGTACGACACGGCGGTGCGCGAGCTGTTCGCCGCGCTTGGCCACTGGAACGCCGTCCTCGGCAAGCAGCGCTACCTCTGCGGCGATCAGCTGACCGAGGCCGACATCGCGCTGTTCACGACGCTCGTGCGCTTCGACCTCGTCTACTACAGCCACTTCAAGTGCAACGTGAAGCGGATCGCGGACCACGCGCATCTGCAGCGCTTCTTGAAGGAGCTCCACGCAATGCCGGCGATCGCAGCGACGTGCGACCTCGACGGCATCAAGACGCACTACTACTGGTCACAGCCGAACGTGAACCCGTCGCGCATCGTGCCGCTCGGCCCGACGCTCGACCTTTCGGTCACGTGAGCTAGGGCGCCGCGCAGAGCGTCGCGACGGGCGCGGGGCGTGGATCCGAGAGCGGGAGGTCCGCACCGAGCTGCCCCTGGTCATTCGCCCCCACGCAGCGCACGCGCCCGTCGTCGAAGCGCGCACACGTGTGACTGCGGCCGAGGGCGAGCTCGACCGCGCCGTCGAGCATCACCGCACGCACCGGCGCGAGGGTCGACGTGTACGTCCCGTCACCGAGCTGCGCGCTGTCGTTCAGGCCCCAGCACCAGACCTCATCGCCCGGCACGAGGGCGCACGAGTGATCGATACCCGCGACGACGCGCTCCATCCCGGTCAGCGGGAGCGCTTGCGGCAGGAGGAACGCCTCGGTGGTGTTCAGTCCGAGCTGGCCTGCGCTGCCCCAGCCCCAGCAGAGCACCTCCCCGTCCGTCGAGACCGCGCACGTGTGCCGGCCGCCGCCGGCGACGCTCTGCACCGGATCGATGGTCAGGGTGACCGGCACGTAGACATCGCCCGAGCCGTTGTCGCCGATCTGCCCCTCGTTTCCTCGGCCCGCGCACCGCAGCTCGGTCCCGTCGATCGCGCAGCCATGGTCCAGACCGAACACGAGCGTGTCGGGGGCCCCGAAAGCCGACGCCCCCGGGAGGAGCACGCCAGAGGTGTTGATGCCGAGCTGACCCTCGTAGTTCCCGCCCCAGCATGTGGAGGGGTCGATGTCGTTGCCGACACACGTGCCGGTGCTGGACGACGCCGTCCTCGTGGCGGCGGGCGTTGTCACCTCGATCGGTAGCGGCGAGCCCGCACTGCCGGGACGCCCGAGCTGGCCGGATTGATTCGCGCCCCAGCAGTGCACGCCCTCGTCCGTGGGCGCACAGGAATGCTGGCGACCTGTCGAGATATCGGTCGCGGGCGGCAGATCGACGAACCGGGGCGCGCCGCGCGGCTCGTACGAGCCGTCGCCCAGCTGGCCCTGGTAGTTCGCGCCCCAGCACGCGACCCGATCTTCGATGGTGCGCACGCACGTATGGTCGACGATCGAGTCGATGTCCGAGACACCCGCGAGCGCGACCGTGACGGGCACCTCGTACGCCACCGGCACCGAGAGTCCGCGTTGGCCGGCGAAGTTGAGCCCCCAGCACGTCACGCTGCCCGCGGCATCGGTCACGCACGCGTGATGCTGTCCGACCGCGAGCGACGTCGCGCCCGAGACGCCCGGCAGCAGGGTCGGCGTGTTGACGTCATTGCCGATCGGCTGCAGCAGGCGCGCTTCGTCCTCGCCCCAGCACGCGACGGCCCCGCTCTCGAGCCGGGCACACGCCCGGTTACCTGCCATGCGGACCTCGACGGCGGGCTCGGGGAGCACGAGGTCGACGGGCGAGGGCTGTGCGGCACCGCTGCCGTCGCCGACAGCGCCATCGTCGTTGATCCCCCAGCACGCGACGCCTCCCCCCGCGCGCACCGCGCACGTCGTCGCGGTACCCGCCGCGACCTGCACGGCGTCTACGAGCGGGGTCGCCTGCGGTCCGGGCGGGTTCATGAACGTGCCGTCGCCGAGCTGCCCGTGATCGTTCTCGCCAACGCACGTCACCCCACCGGTGCCGGTGAGCGCACAGGCGTGACCATCGGTATACCGATACGCGGCCGACGAGACCGCCACGTCGACGACATCGGTGATGGAGACGAGCGTCGGCACGGGCTGACCTTGCCCATCGCCGACGCGGCCCCAGCAGTACAGCTGGTTCGCCTCGGTCACCGCGCACGTCTGCTTGCCGCCTGCGGCCACCCGCGTCACCCGGCCGGGGACCGCCACCAGCGCCGGCCGCGTGCGTCGCGTGGTGTCCCCCACGCCGAGCTGTGCGTACGTGTTGTCGCCCCAGCAGAAGAGGCCACTCGCCGTGATCGCGCACGCGTGGTTGGGCCCCACGGAGATGGCGGTCACCGAGGGAAGGTCCGCGATGATGCTCCCCTCGTATTGCGCCGTCGTCGTGCCGTTGCCGAGCTGCCCGAACGCGTTTCCGCCCCAGCATCGCAGCTCTCCGGTCGGCGCCAGCACGCACGTGCTCGCGTCCCCGACCCCGACGGCCAGGGCGGGACTGACCGGTACGCAGGCGGTAGGTCCGGCATCGTCGTGCGCGTCGAAGCCGACGCGGCCACATGCCGCCAGCACGAGGAGAACGGTTACGCGCTGCAGATCCTGGATTGTACCGCCTGGATTGGCGGCGTGGACCGGAACGGACTCAGTCCCGGCGCGGACCGACCGAGGCGCCGTACGTGATCTGCTCGCCGACATCCCACAGCGTGGGCGTCATGCCGACGTCGACCTTCTTGCCGGCCGCGTCACGCTCGACTTCCTGCTGGATGGTGACCTTGCTCGACTCGTGCGGCTTCATCATCCAGAACAGGTTGATGATGTCGTTCTTGGCCATGCGCACGCAGCCGTGCGAGACGTAGCCGCGGCGGAGCGTCGCGTCGATCGGACCGTGGAAGGCATAGGTGTTCGCGCCCTCGGAGTTCTCCGCCGTGATGCGAAGGAACGGCAGGCCCGCGAAGTAGGACGGGTTCGTCCGGCGGGGCACGAACCACCAGCCATCGGTGTTGTCGGAGCCGGTGTTGAAGTGCCCGGTCGGCGTGATGCTGCGACCGCGCGAGTTCAGCTCGCCGACGCCCGCGGGATAGACGGCCTGGAAGCCGGTCGCGCGGTCGAAGAGGTGCACCGTCAGGCCCTCGAGCGAGACGATGATCTCCGGATCGACGAGCGCGGGCAGGTTCGTCGGAACGGCGTAGCGCGGCGCGTCCGACTTGCCGTCGTCCATGACCGCGTTCGGGTCATTGTCGGCGGAGACGCCCTCGTAGCCCTCCTCGGCCTCCGGGTCCACGATCTCTCCCTCGGGGGCGTCGGTACACGCGGACGCCGCGAGGGCAGCGAGGATGAGAGAGGACAGCGGGGCGAGGTGGCGCATCGTGACCGCCCCTGACAGCAGGGCCCGTGCCGCTGTCAGGACGTATGGATCCCGGGACTTACGAGGCAAGGCGCGGACGCCGGCCAGCGGATCAGTCAGATCGGCTGGAGACCGATGACCACGCGGACCCGGGCGCCGTCACCGGTCAGGTTCAAGGTCACGTCCTTGCGCCAGCCGGTCTCGAACGGAGCGAGGACGGTCTCGTTGCCGATGGTGTCGTCTCCCGTGAAGTCATCGGCATCGCGGAGGTTCGCGCGGAGGCGGAGGGTGCTGCCGGCGGAGGGCGTCACGGAGATGACCGACTCGCCGATGACCTCGCCGTTGCCGAAGGCCTGGCCCTCGTTGATGCGCACCCAGCTGCCCGAGCCCTTGTCGAAGAGCATGCCGGTCGAGTCGCCCTCGACCCAGATCTGGCCGTACAGCTCGAGCTCGCCACCCGCATCGCCACCCGCGTCGTCGACGGCGATGGACTTGAGCGTCACCTTCACCTTCTGGGAGACGCGGACGCACTCCTTCAGGTCGTAGTTGGTCGTGAACGACATGCGCGCGGGCGAGTTGTCCTTCAGGTACGAGAGCTTGTAGGCGATCGGGGCGCCCGGGCTCTCGCGCGAGTAGTTGCCGCCGCTCTTGATGAACTCCTTCAGGGCGTCATAGCTGTCGATCGTCTGCACGGCGTCGCCGGCGTTGCCACCGAGGATGAACGCGGTGATCTTCGACTTGCTGATGATGTCCTTGTACGTGACCGAGACATCGCCCGACACGTCGACGCCGCCCGAGTAGGCGAAGTCGAGCGCCGCGCCCATCTCGGTGGCCGAGTACTCGGACTCGAAGGTGAAGACGACCAGGCGGCCGTACGTCACGGAGGAGACGTAGGCGGGCGGGCGGGTCTCGTCGAGCTTCTCGGAGACCTCGTCCAGCGTGACGTCCTCGCCGAACACCGCGCTCGGCTCGGCCGGCGCGTCGAGGTCGACGGTGTAGTAGGCCTGCGTGTAGCGGACGACGTAGCGCGACTTGGTCTGCTGCGACGACCAGTTGAAGGACGACTTCACGCTGGCGAGGCCGAGGCCCCACGACGCCTGGATGCCGAGCGCCATGTCGAGCTGCTCGTCGGAGTGGACCTCCTCGATCTCGGAGTAGAGGTTCGCGGGCGTCGAGCCCGTGATCTCGGATTCCAGGATGCCGGTGAGGGCCTCGCGGTAGGACGACAGGCTCGGCTGCTCGATCACGGCGCTCTTGTCACCGGCGATGTTCTCGAGGGAGACGGAGATGGTGGTCGGCTTGCGGGGGAGCACGACCTGCGTGAACAGGCCCGAGACGACGGAGTCGGCGGAGACGATCGCGCCCGGGTACAGCGAGTCCGAGTTCGCGGCGTAGGCGACGATCCGGTCGTACTGGCGCGTCTCCTGGAGGTTCTGCGTGGTGCAGGAGTAGTCCCCATCGCGCTGCTCGGGGTTGCGAACGCCCTCGGCCACCTGCTCCGGCGCGACCGGCAGGTACGGCAGCGAACGGATGTACTCGTCGATCTTCTCCGCTTCGGTGGGGCCGAGCGGCTCTTCCGGCAGGGCCTCCGAGGTGGCGCAGGCGGCGACGAAGGAGAGGGCCAGGGGAATAAATGCGTGGGCGCGCACGATGCGCCAGCACATTGCACAACATCTGCCATCCCGCCGCTGCGGACAGCCGTGCGCACTCGAAGGCCATTCGCGTGCGCAATCTGCGAATCCAGCGCGCTGACCGCGTGGGTCTTTTGACCGCACACGAATTGTCTCTGGCTAACAGGCCTTAGCGCGGCATCGCGACCTGGCTACGCGAGCTTCCAGTACCATCGGGGACGGTGAGCATCCGGCTCGAGACGGAGGACGGTCGCGCGTTGAAGATCAACGCGTGGAACTGGGGCGTCCTCCACGAGATCGTCACGAAGCGGAAGCTCTTCAGCGACGACGTCTGGGGCCCGAAACGCGGTAACGGCGGGGGCTCGCTCGACTCCGACCAGGTGCGGACGCTCGTCGAGTTCCTCGAGCACGACGTCCTGCCGTACCTGTCACCTGGCGAGCGCCTCTACCACGATGGGAGCGTCACCAGCGTCCCGGATGACGGGACCTTCTTCAGGGAGGAAGCAGACCTCTGGAAGAACTACAGCCTCCAACACGAAGTCCTCGCGGATGCCGTCGCATTTCTGCGGGCAGCGCGAGGACCGGTGCTCTTCTTCTAGTAGGGGCGGTCTACCGAGGAGCGCAGACGTTCGCGGTCGCGGCGGTGGCGCCGGAGGTGCCGATGAAGCGCTGCTCGACGCGCAGCGAGGTGCCAGGGAGCGACGAGCACTGGTTGTTCTGCGAGGCGGCCTTCGACACGCAGATGCCAGCGTTGGTGGTGCGCGCATCGGCGATGCAGAACGTGCCGGCCTTGCCCGCGAGGTCAGGACACGAGCCCGCACACGAGATGGTGCAGAAGCCAGCCGCGTGGCACTTGCCCGCCTGGCCCGAGGCGGTGAAGCCGCACTGCGCATCGGTGGTGCAGGCATCGCCAATAAACTTCTGCGGCGCGGCCGTCGTGCCGTGGAGGCGCGGGAAGACGTGTAGCCCTCGTTCTCGAGCGCAGTCAGGATGGCGTCGAGGTTGTCGGCGGTCGACTGGTGGACATCGTGGAAGAGGACGATGCCGCCGTTGGTCGAGCGGACCTGCGAAAGGATGTAGGCCCCCATGTCATCGCGGAACTCGTCGGGGACGTACCGGAACGTCGACTTCTTGCAATAGCCGTCTCCGCGCGCGTAGCACCAGTCGGCGGAGTCGACATGCCAGCCGGTGACGATGTTGTTCTGGCCCTGGATGTACGTCTTGCTGGCGCACGTCGAGGCGCCGAACGGGAAGCGGAAGTACTTGGGCGTCTCGCCCGCGGCGCGGATGAGCGCATCGGTGCGCGTGAACTCGCTGGCGACGGACGACGCCGACTCCTGCGAGAGGTTCTTGTGGTTCTGCGAGTGGTTCGCGAGGATGTAGTCGGGGTCGGCGGCGATGCGAGCGGCGAGCTCTCGCGCCCCCGCGGTGCCGTAGCGCGAACCGTTGGTGAAGAACGCGGCTGGCGCGCGGTGGCGCTTCAGGACCTCGATGACCTTCGGGGTCGTCGCGGGGTTCGGACCGTCGTCGAACGTCAGGGCGATCTTCTTGCCGAAGCCAGAGCGGTCCGGCACGCGCACCCCCGAGCAGTCGGCCGTGTCGGCCTTCGGATCCTCGAGGTTCTCCTCGTACGCCTGGGAGAACAGGTCCTCGTCATGCGCGTGGCACTCTTCGCCCTCGCAGTCGCCTTCGTCGCCATCGACGCACGCAGAGGCAAACAGGGAGGTCGCGAGGCCCAGGAACAGTGTCGGGAGAATGGAGCGCATGGCTGACACCCCGTACAGCAACTGTCAGGCCAGGTGATTTGCACAATCTGCCGAGAGATGTCGACAGGTTGCACACGGTCGTTCGTGGCTACTCGACTGACCGATCAAGTCGGCTTGCCAGGGACACGAGCGCTCGTCCTGCCGGTTCATCGACGAGGAGCGTCGCGTGGGGATCGCCCCGGGTCGCTCCGCGGTTCAGGATGGCGACGGGGATCGCTCGCTCGGCGGCCCGTCGCACGAACCGGTAGCCGGAGAAGACGGTCAGGGACGACCCGACCACCAGCAGCACCTCGGCGCGATCGAACGTCTCCCACGCCGCGTCCAGTGTCGCGCGGGGGACGCTGCCACCGAAGAACACGACATCGGGCATGAGGGTGCCGCCGCAGGCGGTGCAGGGCGCCAGTGCGAAGTCGGCCACGAGCTCGTCGGGGAGGTCCGCATCGCCATCGGGCTGGACCTGCACCTCGGCGGCGCGAGCCTGCCAGGTCGGGTTCGCGGCCGCGAGCCGGTCCTGGAGGACATGGCGATCGGTGACCGCGCCGCACGAGAGGCACCGCACCCGCGCGAGCGCCCCGTGGAGCTCGATCACCCGCTGACTGCCGGCGGCCTGATGAAGGCCATCGACGTTCTGGGTGATGACGCCCGCGAGGTGGCCCGTCTGTTCGAGGGCCGCGAGGGCCCGATGACCCGCGTTGGGCTGCGCGGCCGAGAAGCGCGGCCAGCCGAGCAGCGATCGCGCCCAGTAGCGCCTTCGGATCGCTTCGTGGTCGACGAACTCGCGATGCTGGATCGGTGGGCGCTTGCGGGGCGGCGTGTCGATCGAACCGCGGTGCCCTCCCGCACCGCTGCTCACGAGCGTCCGCTCGCTCGCGTTCCCGCGGTAGTCCGGGATCCCCGATTCCGTCGAGATGCCCGCGCCCGTCAGCGCCACCACGCGCTTTCCGCGCATCAGCTCTGCCAGAGCAGCCAGGGGCACCCCTTCACTGTACAGTGGCGGCATGTCTTCGCCTCCTGATGTGGAAGCTCTCGAGCGCCGGCTCCACAAGCGTGGGTTCAAGCGCACCGACGGCTTCATGTTCGAGTGCACGGCGTGCGGTAACAACTCGATGCTGACCTACGGGATCATGGGCAAGACCGGGGGGCGCACGATCCGCTTGTGCGTGCACTGCGGTGCCACGAAGTCCTGGCTCTCCGGCGCGGGCATGGGCTCGGCGTCCGAGGACCCCGACTTCGATCTCGAGCGCTTCCTCGCGTAGCGCACATGCACGTCGTCCTCGAGCCGAACTAGTAGTGCGGGGGCGGTTCGTTGGCGCCGCCCAGCGGCGCGGCTGGTGAGACGAGTGCTTCCTTGAGTTGATTCAACTCGCGCTTCATTTCGTCGAGCTGCTCCGCAAATCCGCGTACGAGCGCGTTCAGGTCGCCGATCAGGCGCTCCTGGTAGGCAAGCTTCACGTCGATGTCGACGGCCCACTCCGGTGGACGATCATCTTCGGCCATGCGGCAGTGTTACCATCGCAGCCATGAAACGAACGCTGGTGGCGCTCGGTGTCGTGATGCTCGCGGCGGGGGCCGCGCATGCACAGAGCGCGGATGTATTCGAGGTCTGCAAGGGTGAGTCGAAGGGCGTCGTGTCCGGCAAGGGCAAGATGTCGATCGCGATCGTCTATCCCGATGACTTCCCCGCGAAGACCACGCCCGCGCAGCGCAACACGGCCGGCGCGGTGCTCGCGAAGCGGGAAAAGGCGAAGATCGTCCCGAACGTGGACACGGTCGCCGCGCGCAAGCTCGTCGAGGAGCGCAAGTGGGGCGATCAGGCCGATGCATGTGACCTCGCGCCGGGCCTGGTAGCCGTCCTCGGCCTGAAGCACCCCAATCTCTCGACGGCGACCGCGTCCGTCGAATGCGATGCCGCCGGCGCGTGCATGTTGCACTACGACCTCGAGCGCCACGGTCAGCCATCGAAGGATCGCTGGGTCCGCTACTCCGCGCCGATCAAGGGCGACAAGACGCAGACCAAGGTCATCATGGCCGCCGCGAAGCAGATCAAGCCGAACGGCGAGCCGCCGAACCATCCGATGGCGGGGCTCGCCTCGACCGAGCTCGCGACGGGCAAGGTCACGGTGCGGAGCGACGTCGATGGTTCGCTGGAGGTGGATCGCGTGATGGAGTCGTCCCCGGCCTTCGCCGCATGTGGACCTCCCGGCCGCAAGGCGCACGACGTCCGCGGCTACTACGCCGAGTGGCAGCTCTCCGCTCGCGGGGGCACGTTCCAGGTGAGCGTGAAGCCGTTCGCCGGCCGCGACCCCGCCGACGCGAAGGCGGCCGAGTGCCTGAAGAAGGCGATCGAGTCGACGAAGGTCGCGTGCCCACGGGACGGCAAGCCGATCGCGGTGAAGACCGCCATCTGCCTCTGAGCTGTCCAGACACGATGCGCGTGTCCCCTCGGCACGCGGCCGCCTAAGGCCCTGCGATCGTTGGCCTCTCGCGGGGCACGCGGGGTGCAATTCAAGGCGGGCGATGAGCAACTTCGCGCTCGGCACGCCCACGTCCCCGTACCTGCGCCGCACCACCCTGCTGTCGCTGGGGTTCGGCATCGCGGGCGCCGCGCTCGCCATTGCGGTGACGCCGGCCGCGCCGTTCGAGCGTACGGTGGTCGAGCTCGCGCCGCCCGCGCTGCACGACGAGCCGCGAGCGGCGACGATCACCGACACGGTGCGCGATGACGCGGCCCCGATCGCCGTCGCGGCCCCCGAGCAGACCTACGCGATCATTCGCATCGGCAACGAGACGTACGTGAAGCTCGCGCGGGTCAGCGGGCCGGAGCAACCCGGTACCGATGGCGATGACGACACCGCTCACGACGCGGACCCGGCGCTGCCGATGCCCAAGCACGGCAAGCTGCGCGGCTTCGCGCTCGCGACCTACGGGGGCGATGCGGTGGCGAGCGTCGACGTGCGTGATGTCGGCGCCTACGCGGCCTGGCAGGGCAAGCACCTCGTTGTCGGCACGAGTTGCCGCGCCTCGGTGACGGGCTTCGCGGTGGCGGCTTCGTTCGTCGGCGAGCCGTTCGCCGTCGGCAGCTGGGATGGCGAGGGCGAGCCTCCAACGTTCACCGCCAGGGACGTCTTCGAGCATGGCGAGCACATGCTCGTCGCGAAGCTGTCGACGAGCTGCACGGGGCGATTCGCCCGCGAGGTAACCGCGCCGCGCGCGGCCGCGCTGACGGAGCAGGAGGCCACGGCGAGCCAGGTCGCAGCCGCTCGCGCCGCCCTCGTGAAGTCTCACGTCGGTCGTCAGCTCAGCGATGCCTGGGCCGAGTCGGGCACGAAGCTCGTGTGGGACTCCGAGGTGACCTTCACGACGAAGCTCTATCGCCACGCGACGACGGGCAAGGTCTTCGCTTCGGTCCACGCCGCGAACGAGTTCTCGTGTAGCGGCAACGAGGCCAACCTCTGGGGCCTCTACCAGGTCGAGGGCGAGGTCCTGGTACCCGTCGTGGAGCGTGGTCTCGAGGGCATCACGGAGATCCTCGAGATCACCGACGTCAACGGCGACGGCACGCCAGATGTGATTGGCAAGGGGTACCTGGGCCTCGGTACGGAGATCCAGCTCGCTGACGGCGTCGTGGCCGATCGCATCGACGTCCCCTACGTCGGCTGCCCGTGCTGAGCGCGGCGGGCGTTGCGGCGGGTCTGATCCAGCCCTAGCTTGTCGCTAGATGGCGGACAGTCTCTACGACAAGCTTGGCGTCGCGAAGACCGCGACGGCGGACGAGATCCGGTCCGCGTACCGCAAGCTCGCGCGCAAGCATCACCCCGACGTGAATCCCGGGGACAAGAAGGCAGAGGAGACGTTCAAGGGTGTCTCGGCCGCCTACGAGGTGCTGTCCGACGAGAAGAAGCGGAAAGCGTACGACGAGTTCGGCGACGCCTCGTTGCAGGGGGGCTTCGATCCCGACAAGGCCCGCGAGTACGCGAAGTGGCAGAGCACGCGCTCGCAGCGCAGCTCGTCGTTCGATGACGACGGCGGCCCCGTGGAGTTCGACTTCGCCGACCTCTTCGGCGGTGGCTTCGGCGGTGGTCGCCAGCAACCGCGTGGTCCGCGGAAGGGTCGCGACCTCGTCGCCCAGGTGCAGATCGATCTGCGTCAGTCGATCGAGGGCGCGGAGATGACGGCCGACATTCCGGGGCAGGGTCCCACCCGCATCCGCATCCCCAAGGGCGCCGACACCGGCTCCACCCTCCGCGTTCCCGGCAAGGGCTCGCCCGGCGCCAACGGTGGTCCGCCCGGTGACCTCGTCATCGAGACCGTCGTCGCGCCGCATGCCCACCTCCGCCGCGACGGCCTCGACCTCTACCTGAAGCTGCCGGTGACGCTCGCCGAGGCCTACGTCGGCGGCTCCGTCGACGTCCCGACGTTCGAGGGCAAGGTCGCCTTGAAGCTTCCCCCGCGCTCGCAGAACGGCGCGAAGCTCCGCCTGCGCGGCAAGGGAGTCCCGCGCGGCGACAAGCGCGGCGACATGATCGTCGAGCTCGAGGTCCGGCTCCCGGACCAGGCGGACGAGGCGCTGGCCGCCGCGCTCCAGGCCGCTGCGGGCGCGTACTCCACTCCTGTTCGCTCGGAGGTGACGCTGTGACGACCCGGTTCACCTACCAGCGCCTCGTCGAGCTCGTCGAGGGCGACACCGAGCTCATCCACCGCCTGGTCGAGGACGGCGTCATCGCCACCGTCGACGAGACCCGCGTGCTCGTCGACATCGACCGCGTCCTCGTGGCGCGCACGCTGTACCGCGACCTCGAGATCGAGTGGTCGGGCATCGAAGTGATCTTGCGCCTCTGCGACGAGCTCGGGTCGGCCCGGCGTCGGATCGCGGAGCTCGAGCGGCAGCTCGCCGCGCGCTGACAGCCTCCTTGCTAGTTCGAGTCTTCGCGGCGGGCTTCGGCCATCAGGGCGAGGAGCGCGACGGCGAGCACGAACTGCGGGTCGAGCTTCGAGGGCTGGAGCGTGACCTCGAACTCCTTCGTGAAGAAGCGGAACCGCTGCTGGATGTACGCCGCCTGCTGGCCATCGACGAAGATGGCGTGCTTCGACGTGAGGAGCGGGATGAAGCGGCGCAGGATCGACGCGCCCTGCTCCTCGGCGTACCCGATCTCGGTGCCGGCGGCGTCGTGGATGATGAACTTGTCGCGAATGATCGACCGCAGGCCCTTCTTCTGGACGGAGCCCACGACGTGGCCGCTGTTCGGATCGGTGATCTCGTACGAGAAGTTGATCGCGATCATCTGCTTGGACTTCACGCGCAGGAGGGCCTTCGCCTCCGACTCGTCCGCGTAGATCATGAACTCCTCCCGCAGCTTCAGCAGCGGGTGCTTGACGTACATGATCATCTGGCCGTCGGCGGTGAAGACGCGAAAGACGCGCTCCAGGAACGACCAGAACTTGCGCTTGATGATGTAGTGACCCTGCGTCTGGAGGGAGACGCCTGCCACCTCCCGTACGAGCTCTGCCATTCGCGCACGATAGCAGCGCGCCGCGTCTACTTCGCGGCCGAGACCACCTTGCCGTCGGTCATGGTCCAGCCCGACGGACCGCGGACCCAGGTCTCCTCGCGACGCCCATCCGCCGCGTCGGTATAGACGACGGCCGTCTCGGTCGTCGTCGCGCCCATGGAGACGATCTTGCGCGGACCCGCTTCGCCCGGGGCCGCGTCGATGGCGGCGGCGATGTCCTTCTTGACGTAGAGGACGTTGGCCTTTCCGCCGGGGCCCGTGGTCTGCGAGGTGGCGCACGCGGAGGTTGCGAGGAGGCACGACAGTACGAAGTTGCGCATGACCAGAAGATGCCGGGCGCTCGCGATCGGACGACATTCTTCGTCGAGAAAGGGAGCGGTCGCAGCCTGTCTATCTGCAGTCACACGGCGGTCGCATGCGGCTGGCGGGGCCCGTCGCAGACCGTCGCACACGGGCGGGGCCGTCCGCGGTACACTCGGCCACCATCGCGCAGGATCGGCATAGTGGCGGCAACCTGATGGAGGCGCGCGACCCCTTCATCGGCACCGTTCTCGACCGGCGATACCGGATCGAAGAGCGCATTGCTGCGGGCGGGTTCGGCGCCATCTATCGCGCGTCCCACGTGCGCTCCGAGATGCAGCTTGCCATCAAGGTGCTGCATCCCCGGTTGTCGGCCGACGAGCGGATCGTGGCCCGCTTCCGGCGCGAAGGCGCGACGCTCACGAATCTACGGTCCCCGCACACGGTGACGACCTACGAGCTCGCGGAGGACCCGAACGGTCAGCTGTTCATCGTGATGGAGCTCCTCCAGGGGCAGACGCTCCTCGAGCGGTTCCAGCAGGGCGGGGTGCTGCCGTGGCGGCGGGTCGTCGCGATCGCGCGGGCGGTGTGTGACGCGCTCGCGGAGGCGCATGCGCTCGGCGTCGTGCATCGCGATCTGAAGCCGGCCAACATTCACCTCTCGACGCGCGACAACACCGAGGACTACGTGAAGGTCCTCGACTTCGGCATCGCCAAGCTCCTGCGCGGCAGCGGCGTCGAGGATGGCGGTGAGGAGCTCACGAATCACAACGAGGTGATCGGCACCTTCGAGTACATCTCGCCCGAGCAGATCGCGGGCGACTCGTACAGCGGTCGCAGCGACATCTACACGCTCGGCATCGTGATGTACGAGATGGTCGCGGGCACGCGGCCCTTCGGCAACCTGACCGGCCCCGCCCTCATGGCGACCATGTTCAGCGAGGTGCCGCCGCCGCCCTCGACGAAGATGCCTGGCCTGCCGCCCGCCTTCGACGAGCTGGTGCTCAAGTGCCTCGACCGCGATCCCGGTGGGCGCTGGGCGAACGTCACGGAGCTGGGAGCCGCTCTCGACGATCTGCTCGCCGGCTACGACCTCGCCGGCGAGTCGGCGACGGCGATCGGCGCCCCTCTCGACGTCGCGCTCGTCGAGGACGCGACGGTGCGCCGACCGTCGTGGCGCCGCGACGGCGTGACGGACTCGAACGAGGTCCGGACGGTTCGCAAGTTGCCGGAGGGCCCCACGGCGCCGGCCGCGTCGGACTCCGTCGTCACGCCGATGATGGTCGAGCACACGACCGTTCCGCGCGGCTCCGGGGCGGGCGCGCGGGGGATCGAGCCGGATACCGCCCGCGATCCGGCCCGGCGTGCCGCCAACAACGATGGGCCCGAGCTGACCGTGCGGCGCGTGCCGCCTCCGCCGACGAATCCGCCTCCGCTCTTGCCGCCGCTGCGACCGTCGCAGATGGCGCTGCCGCAGCGTCCGTCGTCGCCGCCCGAACCCCCGCCGCCGTCGTCCGTTCCGATGGCCTATCCGCAGGCGCTCCCCACGCCAGGACCCGCGCTGGGCCTGCCGGGCACGTACGGACAAGCTCCGTTCCCGCCCAACCCAGCCGGCGCGCGCTCCTCGCAGCCCGTGATCAACCCGAGCGCGCGCCCGTCGGGCATGGCGCTCGGCAATCACAACCCGGCGGTGACCGCCCCCGGCCTCGGCGTCGGCGCCCCGCCGTCGCGTCCCAGCCTGCGTCCGGGCACGAATCCGGGGGAGGAGAGCCTGGCCTCGGTCTTCACGACCCTGGAGGGCTGGCAAGCCCCGCCCGCCGGTCCGCCGCCTCCGCGCGTCGGCAGTCCCGACACAGCGGGCGGGGTCCCGGGCCTCATCATCTGGGCTGCTGTCCTCGGGGTGGCCATCCTCATCGGCGTGATCCTGGCCGTCTTCGTCTAAGAGCCGATCCTGAACATCGCAACGGCCATTCGCGGAACCTGAGTTTGGAAGTTCAGGATCCGTTCTCAGCCCCGCTACAATGAGCGTATGGCCAGCGAAATCGAGCGGAAGTTCCTCGTCGACACCGCGAAGTGGAAGCCGGTCGCGGACGGCACGCTCTACCGGCAGGGCTACCTCAGCACCCATCCCGAGCGCACGGTGCGCGTCCGCATCGAGGGTGATCAGGCACGCCTGACATTGAAGGGCCAGACGCGCGGCATCTCGCGCACGGAGATCGAGTTCGACATGCCGCTCGCTGATGCGCAGCTCGCCCTCGCCGAGCTCTGCGAGCAGCCGATCATCGAGAAGCGCCGCCACAAGGAAGAGCACCACGGTAAGCAGTGGGAGATCGACGTCTTCCTCGGCGACAACCTGGGCCTCGTCCTCGCGGAGGTCGAGCTCGCCTCGGAGGACGAGGTCGTGGAGGTGCCGGCGTGGGCGAGCGAGGAGGTCTCGCAGGATCCGCGCTACTACAACTCGTATCTCGTCGCGCGCCCGTTCCGCACCTGGGTGCCGGCGAGCGGCGCCGTCTAGCGGCGCGCGATCACCCGAGCTACGTCGGCGACGAGTCCTAGCTGCGGCGGGCGGAGAAGTACTGGCTCTGCGGGTGGAAGAAGTAGAGCCCGGAGACCGAGGCCGTCGGATACATCGCGTACGACTCGGTGAGCGTCACGCCGTGGTGGCTCGCGTTGCCGAGGAGCTCGAACAGCGTGCCCTTCGGCGTGTGATCGGGGCACGCCGGATAGCCGAAGGCCGGACGGATGCCGCGGTACTTCTCGGCGAGGATCTCCTCGTCGGAGAGGTTCTCCGTGGCCCCGTAGCCGGCCTCGATGCGCGCGCGCTTGTGCAGCCACTCCGCGCCCGCCTCGGCGAGCCGATCCGCGATCGCCTTCACCATGATCGCGGAGTAGTCGTCGTGATCCGCCTCGTACTGCTTCGCGAGCGCATCGGTGCCGATGCCGGCGGTGACGATGAACGCGCCCAGGACGTCGCCCTTCGGATCGATGAAGTCGGACAGGCACAGACACTCGGCCTTGTCCTCGAGCTGACGCGGGAACGGGAACAGCGCGAGATCCTTCGTGCGGTCTGGCGTGAAGACCAAGACCTCGTCGTTCGGCGTCGAGAGCGCCGGGAAGAAGCCGTAGGTGGCGCGCGCGGTGAGCAGCTTGCCGTCGACGATCGACTTCAACATGGCCTGGCCATCGGCGAACACCTTGCGCGCGGCGTCGCCCTTCTTCGGATCTTCGAGGATCGCGGGATAGCGGCCCGAGAGCTCCCACGTGTGGAAGAACGGCGACCAGTCGATCCACGGCACGAGGTCCGCGAGATCGATGTCGACGTTCCGCACGCCGAGGAACGCCGGCTTCACGTGGGTCGAGTCGTCGTGGGTGATGGCCGGCTTGCGCGCGCGGGCCTGCTCGATCGTGAGGAGCGGACGCTGTTGCGCGCTGGCGTGCTTCTCGCGGATGCCCGTCTGCTTGGCCTGGATGTCGGCGATGTAACTCTCGCGCTCGCTCGAGAGCAGCTTGCCCATCACGCCGACAGCGAGGGATGCATCGGGCACGTGGATCGTCGGGCCCGCATACGCCGGCGCGACCTTCACCGCGGTGTGCTTGCCGGAGGTCGTGGCGCCGCCGATCAGGAGCGGGGTCGTCATCCCGCGGCGTGTCATCTCGGTGGCAACGCTGATCATCTCGTCGAGCGACGGCGTGATGAGGCCGGATAGGCCAACGAGGTCGGCGCCGATCTGCTGGGCCGTGTCGAGGATCTGGTGCTGCGGCACCATCACGCCGAGGTCCGTCACCTCGTAGCCGTTACAGCGCAGCACGACGGCGACGATGTTCTTGCCGATGTCGTGGACATCGCCCTTCACGGTGGCAATGACGAGCTTGCCCTTCGCGGCGGTGAGGCCCGACGCCTTCTTCTCGGCGTCCATCAGCGGCTCGAGGATCGCGACCGCCTTCTTCATCACCCGGGCGCTCTTCACGACCTGCGGCAGGAACATCTTGCCGGCGCCGAACAGCTCGCCGACGATGTTCATGCCGTCCATCAGCGGCTGCTCGATGATGTCGAGCGGCTTCGCGTACACCGTGAGCGCCTCGTTCGTATCCGCATCGATGAAGTCCGTGATGCCGTTGACGAGTGCGTGCGCGAGGCGCTTCGCGAGCGGCTCCTTGCGCCAGGCGAGCTCGTCGACGACCTTCGCCGTCTCACCGCTGAACGACGCGGCGAGGACGAGCAAGCGCTCCGTCGCATCGGGGCGGCGATTCAGGACCAGGTCCTCGACGTGCTCGCGCAGGACCGGATCGACCTGATCGTACTGGGCGAGCTGGCCGGCGTTGACGATGGCCATATCGAGGCCGGCCGCGATCGCGTGATAGAGGAAGACCGCGTGCATCGCCTCGCGGACGCGCGGCGACGTGCGGAACGCGAACGATAGGTTCGAGACGCCGCCCGAGACCTTCGTGCCCGGGAGCTCGGCCTTGATGCGCTTCACCGCCTCGATGAACGAGACGGCGTAGTCATCGTGCTCCTCGATGCCGGTGCCGATCGTGAGGATGTTCGGGTCGAAGATGATGTCTTCGGCCGGGAACCCGATCTGCTCCGTCAGGATCTTGTACGCGCGGTGCGCGATCTGGAGCCGGTGGTCGGCGGTCGTCGCCTGGCCCGTTTCGTCGAAGGCCATCACGACGACGGCCGCGCCGAAGCGCCGGATCAGCTTCGCTTGCCGGATGAACGGCTCCTCGCCTTCCTTCAGCGAGATCGAGTTGACGACGCCCTTGCCCTGCAGGCACTCGAGGCCGGTCTCGATGACGGAGAACTTCGACGAGTCGATCATCACGGGGATGCGTGCGATGTCGGGCTCGGCGGCGATGAGGTTCAGGAACCGGCGCATCGCGGCCTGACCGTCGAGCATGCCCTCGTCCATGCAGACATCGAGGATGTTCGCGCCGCCCTCGACCTGCTGGCGCGCGACGGCGACGGCCTCGTCGTACTTGTCCTCCTTGATGAGGCGGAGGAACGCGGCGGAGCCGGTGACGTTCGTGCGCTCGCCGACGACGATGAAGTTACTCTCGGGCGTGATGGTGAGCGGCTCGAGGCCGGACAGGCGCATCACCCGCGGGGGTGTCGGGATCGCGCGTACGGTCACGCCGTCCACGGCGGCGCGGATCGCGGCGATGTGCTCGGGGCGCGTGCCACAGCAGCCACCCACGAGGTTCAGCATGCCCTCGCGGGCGAACGACCCGAGGACCTTCGCCATGTGCTCGGGGGTGTCGTCGTAGCCACCGAACTCGTTGGGCAGGCCAGCGTTCGGATAGCAGGCGACACGCACGCCCGCGATGCGCGCGAGGTCCGCCACGTGCGGCCGCATGTCGTCGGCGCCGAGGGCGCAGTTGATCGATACGGCGAAGAGGTTCGCGTGCGAGATCGAGTTGAAGAAGGCCTCGACGGTCTGGCCCGAGAGCGTGCGGCCACTGCGATCGGGGATGGTGACGCTGACCATCACCGGCACGCGCCGAACGCCCTGCGAGAACAGCTCCTCGAACGCGTACAGCGCCGCCTTGCAGTTGAGCGTATCGATGTGCGTCTCGGTGAGGAGCAGATCGACGCCGCCTTCGATGAGGGCCCGGGCTTGCTCGGAGAACGTGTCGACGAGCTGCCGGAACGTCACGGCGCGCGCCCCCCGGATCGTTCACATCGGGCGAGAGCGACGCGGTCTTGGTCGTCGGACCGATCGAGCCGGCGACCCAGCGCGGTCGGCCATCCTCCTTCGCGATGCGCTCGACGGCCCGGCGAGCAGCTTGGGCCCCCGCGAGGTTGATCGTGCGGACCTGGTCCTGCAGGTCGTAGTCGGCGAGCGCGATGCTCGTCGCCGTGAACGTGTTCGTCTCGACGATGTCCGCGCCGGCCTTCAGGAACTGGTAGTGGATGTCCTCGATCGCCGCGGGCTGCGTGACCACCAGGAGATCGCTGCAGCCCTTGAGCGAGCTGCGGTGGTTCTTGAACTGCTCGCCGCGCCACTGCGCCTCATCCGCGAGGCCCAGACCCTGGATCATCGTGCCCATGGCGCCGTCGAGAACGACGATTCGGCGGTCCAGGGCATCGACGAGTTGCTCGAGCGCGAACATCGACGGGCTGTCTACCATGCCAAGGCCCGTCCATGCTCGGCGCTGATGGGGCGCCCACGGAAGGCCTGATTCGGGGAGCCGGCCACATCGTCCCACGGAGGCACGGCCCGTGGTAAGTCCCCGTCGATGGCGACCGACCGCGGAACGACGATCCTCGACTCGATTCTCGATGCCACGGGCCAAACGCCCATGGTGCGGCTCTCCCGCATCGGCAAGGGCCTCCCCGGCGAGCTCCTCGGCAAGTGCGAGTTCATGAACCCGGGCGGCTCGGTGAAGGACCGCATCGGCGTCCGCATGCTGCTCGACGCGGAGAAGGCCGGGCGCATCAAGCCGGGGGACACGCTCATCGAGCCGACGAGCGGCAACACCGGCATCGGCATCGCGATGGCGGCGGCCGCGAAGGGCTACCGCGTCATCATCACGATGCCGGAGAAGATGTCGCAGGAGAAGCAGGTGGTCCTCGAGGCCCTCGGCGCCGAGATCATCCGCACCCCGACGGAGGCGGCGTGGGATTCGCCGGAGAGCCACATCGGGGTCGCCAAGCGCCTCAAGGAGGTGATCCCGAACGCCCACATCCTCGACCAGTACGGCAACCCGTCGAATCCGGGCGCGCACGACGAGGGGACGGCCGTCGAGATCCTCGCGCAGACCGGCAACCAGGTCGACGCCGTGGTCATGACGGCGGGCACGGGCGGCACCATCACCGGCGTCGCGCGCGGCATCAAGCGCGCGCTGCCGAACTGCAAGATCGTCGGCGTCGACCCCGAGGGCTCGATCCTCGCCGGTCCGGGCGAGATCAAGAGCTACAAGGTCGAGGGCATCGGCTACGACTTCATCCCCGACGTGCTGGACCGCCGGCTCGTCGACCAGTGGGTCAAGTCGAATGACCGCGACAGCTTCCTCGTCGCGCGTCAGCTCATCCGCCAGGAGGGCCTCCTGGTCGGCGGCTCGGCGGGCTCGGCCGTCTGGGCGGCGATGCAGGTGTCGCGCGAGCTGGGGCCAGGCAAGCGCGTCGTCGTCATCCTGCCCGACTCGATCCGCAACTACCTGTCGAAGTTCGTCGACGACAAGTGGATGCGTCAGCAGGGCTTCGTGAAGGGGGACTGGGAGGTCGGTACGGTCGGTGATGTCGTGCGCGCGCTCGGTCGCCGCAACGTGATCGGCCTCGATCTCAACGACAAGCTCTCGCGGGCCACGTCGCTCTTCAAGGAGCACGGTATCTCGCAGCTGCCCGTCCTCGACGCCGGTAAGCTGGCGGGCATCCTGACCGAGAGTGATCTCCTGCAGCACCTCGTCTCGGGTCGCGCTACCGCGTCGACCATCGTGGCCGAGGTGATGGAGCGCAAGGTGTCGACGGTGGGCCTGAATGCCAGCTCCAGCGAGCTGCCCCGGATCTTCGAGCGGGGCGAGGTCGCCATCGTTGTCGACGACAGCCGGCTGGTGATCGGCATCCTCACGAAGATGGACCTGATCGAGATGCTCGCCGCCCGGAAGAATCAGATGCCTTGAGGCGGACTCAGTAAGTTTTGCCGCGACGGCCGCCGAAGCGGCATGGTAGGCACGCCGGACTCCATGGTGGCGCCGTCGGACCGGATCGGGAACTACCGCCTCGAAGCCGAGCTGTCGCAGGCCCAGCACTTCGCCACGTATCGCGCCGTCCACCAGGTGTTGCCGCGACGCGCGATCGTGAAGGTGATGCGCGAGCCCGCCGTCCTCCTTCGCGAGGCCTACATCCTCGACGCGCTCCACCACCCGGGCGTCATCCGCGTCTACGAGACGGGACTGCTTGCTGATCGCCGCGCCTGGTTCGCGACCGAGCTGGTCGTCGGCTCGCCCATCGCCGGCCTGATGGCGCCGGGCGCGATCGATCGCGTCGATGCGGTCGCGATGCTGCGCGACCTGGCGACGGTCCTCGATCACGCGCATCACCGCGGCATCGTCGTCTGCGGCCTGCGCCCCGACCGCGTGCTCCTCACCTCGAACCGCGGCCACGGCTTCCCGCTGTGTGTGGTCGACTGGAGCGATGCGCGCGCGCACGATGCGAGGCCGCTCCCCTTCGTCGCGCAGCCGGCCGGGTGGCACTACATCTCCCCCGAGCTCGCCCAGGGCGACACCGTCGACGATCGCACCGATGTCTACTCGCTCGGCGTCATCGCGTACGAGCTCCTGTGCGGCGTGCGACCGTACGACACCGAGGTCGCGACGGCGATCGATGGCTCCAAGCAGCACGTGCCCACCGAGGTCCGCTGCGCCGATGCGCCCCGCGAGCTCACGCACCTCGTCGATACGATGCTCGCATTCGACCGCTGGGATCGTCCGAGCATCACCGAGGTGCTCGGTGAGCTGACCTGGTTGGCCGACGCGCTCTCCTCCGGCGTCAAGCGCTCCCCCCTCCGGATCCGCCGGCCCCGCTGGACGCCCGCGATCCAGCCGACCGGTGATGCGGCCGCCGCTCCGGCTCCCGCCCGGACCAAGCGCAAGACCAAAGCGCCGCAGCCCAAGCACTGATGCTGCGCCAGCTCTCGACGGATCTACTCTCGGGGACCGTGGCCATCGACGCCGCGCACCCAATGGAGCCCAAGTTCGTCGCCGAGGAGGTCGCGACCGGCGCCTACTTCGCGTCGAGCTTCGCGAACGTCACGGCGTTTGCCACCGATGCCGGTACTGTCCTCGTCGACACCGGCAGCTTCGTCCTCGCCGAGCCCACGCGGATGTTGATCCGCCGGGTCGTCACCGCCCCCGTCCACACCGCGATCTGGACGCACGGCCACGTCGACCACTGCTTCGGCGTCGAGCACTACGAGGGCGAGCCCGGCGCACACCCGGTGCACGTCATCGCGCACGAAGCCGTCGAGCGCCGCTTCGAACGCTACCGCCTGACCCGCGGCTACAACACGGCGATCAACAAGCGTCAGTTCCAGACCGGCGCCGAGTTCCCGGGGACCTTTCGCTCGCCCGACCAGACCTTCGCGCGCTCCCTCGACATCGAGGTCGGCGGCCGCCGCTTCGAGCTCCGCCACGCGCTGGGCGAGACCGACGATCACACCTGGGTCTTCGTCCCCGACGCCGGCGTCCTCTGTACCGGCGATCTGTTCATCTGGGCCTCGCCCAACTGCGGTAATCCGCAGAAGGTCCAGCGCTTCCCTCGCGAGTGGGCCGCCGCGCTCCGCGCGATGGATGCCCGCGGCGCCGACGTGTTGTGCCCGGGGCACGGCGTGCCCATCTGGGGCGGCAGGGCGGTGCACACCGCTCTCGACGATACCGCCTCCTGGCTCGAGTCCATGGTCGACCAGGTGATCGCGTTGCTCAATCGCGGCGAGCGCCTCGACGTGATCCTCGCGGCGGTGAAGCCGCCCGCGGCGCTGCTCGAGAAGCCGTATCTCGCGCCCGTCTACGACGAGCCCGAGTTCGTCATCCGGAACCTCTGCCGGCTCTACGCCGGCTGGTGGGATGGCAACCCCGCCCACGTGAAGCCGCCGCGCGATGCGGCCCTGGCCTCGGAGCTCGCCGACCTCGCCGGCGG
>JALHPV010000050.1 GCA_022842285.1 Kofleriaceae bacterium | reverse complement strand
GGGCGCGGGGGGCCCACCCCTGCGACACCTGAGTCGACCGTCCGAATGCCGGACATCAGGCGAACAGGCCGAACAGGCCGCCGGTGTGAATGAAGCCGACGGTCTCGCCGAAGCGCGCCGGATTCGCCCGCAGCTCGGCCAGCAGCCCGTGGAAGGCTTTGCCGGTGTAGACCGGGTCGAGCACGAGGCCGTCGCTCCGGCACACACTGCGAATCGTCTCGAGCTCCTCGGGGCGAGACTTCGCGTAGCCGAGGCCCACGTGGCCGTCGAGGATGTCGATGTCGGCCTCGGTGACGTTCGCGCCGAGCTGCCAGCGGCTCTCCATGTCGGCGCAGATCTTCGAGATGGCGGCGACGAAGTAGGCCTGGTCATCGCAGACATTCACCGCCGCGAACCGGATTCCGCGCTCGGCGAAGCCGAACAGCTTGGCTCCCATGATGAGCCCGGCCGCCGTGCCGCCCGAGCCACACGCGTACACGACGGTGATCGGCTCCAGCCCGGCGAGGTCCTCGGCGAGCTCGCGCGCGGCCCGCACGTAGCCCCACGAGCCGAGGGCGTTGCTGCCGCCCTCGGGAATGACGTAGGGGCGCCCGCCCGCCGCCACCACGCGCTGCGCCTGCTCCGCCATGAGCCGCGTCCGCTCCTTCCACGCCGGTCGCGAGATCCACACGATCTCCGCCCCCACCAAGTCGTCGAGGAGGATGTTCCCGGTCGGCCGGGGCGGGGTCGCCGGGTCGTCGGTCCGCAGGACCAGCACGGACTTCATCCCGAGCTGCGCCGCCGCGAACGCCGTGGCCCGCGCGTGGTTCGACTGCTCGCCGCCGCACGTGATGACATGGGTCGCGCCTTCGTCCTGCGCCTCGGCCAGCAGGTACTCGAGCTTGCGGACCTTGTTGCCCATGAGCTCGCTCCCCGTCTGGTCGTCGCGCTTCACCCACACGCGAGCGCCCGCCGGGTAGCGCAAGTAATGCGCCCGCGTCGGGAGGTTCGCCAGGGCGACGCGGCGCGGCTCACGCGGGTGAAGCATGGGGCGAATTTGGCCCAGCTCTCGTCGCTCTGCTATGGGATCAAGGTGCGCTCACTCCTGGCGGTACTGATCTTGGCCCTGGCGGCCGGCTCGGTCACGGCCGCGGGGTGGCCCCAGCCGGCCATCGAGCAGGGCGACTCGCGCGACATCGAGGTCCTCTTCACCTTCGACGACGGCCCGAGCCCCCTCCTCACCGCCAAGCTCCTCGACACCCTCAAGGAGCACCATGTCCAGGCGATCTTCTTCCTCGTCGGCAACATGGCCCAGAGCAAGGACAAGCGCACCGCGCCCGTCCTCGAGCGCATGAAGGCCGAGGGCCACGTCATCGCCAACCACACCCAGAACCACCTCGACGAGTGCCGCGCCCCCCTCGAGAAGGCCGCCGCCGACATCGACAACGGCAAGGCCACCATCGAGCGCGTCACCGGCTGGCCCCTCGCCTGGATCCGCATCCCCTTCGGCGCCCGCTGCGCCCAGGTCGACCAGCTCCTCGCCGACCGGGGCCTCTGGCACTTCCACTGGGACCTCGACCCGCAAGAATGGCAGCACCACAGCGCCGACAAGGCCTTCACCTACGTCACCGGTCAGCTCGCCCGCGCTCGTGGCCGGGTTGTGCTGCTCATGCACGACATCCAGCCCGCCACCATCGGCGCGCTCCCTCGCATCCTCACCTGGATCGACGAGGAGAACGCGCGCCGGGCAACGTCCAAGAAGAAGCAGATCAAGATCTTGCAGGCCCCGGCCTACGCCGCCGAGAAGCTCCCCAACGGCCTCGGTGGCTGGCTGCGCGAGGCGGGCGAGGGCATCCAGTCGCTTCCCGACCTCGTCGCCCGCGTCCTGCCGTAGGGGGCGGTACGCTCGCGGCGAGTCATGAGAAGCCTGCTCGCGATCGTCGCGCTCACTGCGTGTGGCGACAACCTCGTCCCCGAAGTGAGCGTGCAGCGCACGTGGACGACCGCCGCGACTCGATCCTGCGTGATGGCCTCGCCGGTCGCGTACGAGGACACGATCATCACCGTCGCGATGGATGGCCTCATCCAGGCGCACGCTCGCGATGGAGCGCTGCGCTGGTCGCACACGATCGAGACAGCGGCTGGCGAGACGCCGATCGTGCTGTCGACGCCCGTGCTGCACGGGGACGTCTTGTTCGTCGCGTGGCAGGACACGGTCACGCAGGAGGGGCTCCCGCATCAGGGCAGCTGGCGGCGGGTGCGTCATCGCGTGGCCGGATTCGACGCACGGACGGGGGCGCCGGCGCCCGCGTTTCCGCCGATCGTCCTCGCGGCCGCGCTCCCCACGCACGATGGCGGCATCGTCACGATGGAGTCGCGCATGCAGCTCCTGCGGGGTGCGCTGCTGATTCTCGACGACCGGCTCTACGTCCCCCTCGGCAATGGGCCGAGCCTGCAGCCATTCCATGGTTGGCTCTTCGAGCTTGAGCTCGATCCGTGGCGGCATGCGGCGAGCCTCGTCACGACGGCGGAGACCGATTGCGCGGGGGATCCGGCGACGATGGTGTGCGGTGGCGGCGTCTGGACGCCGGCCGGGCCAATCGTGGCGCCCGACGGTCGCTTGATCGTGCCGACGGGCAATGGGCGGGTCGATCTCGACCGCAAGGCGTATGCGAATGCGCTGATGCGCGTGAGCCCGGGGCTCGCCTTCGATCCCGGCTGCGATGCCGCTCTCTGCGCCAGCTTCAGCGAGACGGCACCGGATCCGGCGTGCCTCGCGTCGTGCACGGATCTGTTCATCCCGCGGATGCCGGCCGGGGAGACGTTCGCTCTCGAGCAGGGCGGCTGCGAGGGCAAGACGCTCCTCGAGTGTTACGGCGAGATCGACGGTGACTTTGGCGCCTCGGCCCCGGTCTGGCTGCCAGAGGAGGACCTGATCGCGCACGTGGCGAAGGACGGTGCGATGTACCTCATCGACGGCACCGACCTCGGGGTGATGCACGACCGGCGGCAGCTCATCGAGCCGTGCGGGACGCCGATGGACCCGTGCCCGGCGCGGTGGGCCGGCCAGTTCGTGACCCAGCCGGTCGCCGTCCGCGTTGATGGCCGCCTGCTCGTGATCGCGACGGGCTTCAACGTCGACCGGTCTCATCCCGCGGGCATCGTTGCGGTCGAGGTCGTCGATGCATCGACCGCCCCGCACCTCGAGGTGGCGTGGCAGGCGCCCGACTTCACGACGGAGGCCGCGGTCACGCACTTCCGCGAGCATCCCGGTCGGCCGGTGATCGTCGACATCGCGGGCCAGCCGCACGTCGCGGTCGTCGAGGTCCGGCGCGATGGCAACCTGCTCTGGATCGTCCGGGCGGCGGATGGCGTGGTCGTCGCGCGCGAGCGGCTGACCGGCCACGGCGCGCGCTATTCGCGTCCGCTCGTCGACGGCGACATGCTCTACATCGGCACGTGCACCGCGGACTCGTCGGCGGGCGGCATGCTCGAGGCCGTCCGGCTCGGGCGCCGGTAGTCGGTCAGAGGAGCGGCTCGAGGATATCGAGCAGCTGCTTCTCGCGGAGGGCGCCGACCTTCATCTGCACCTGCTTGCCGTTGCGATCGTAGATGAACGTCGTCGGCAGGTTGCGCGGGCGATTGAAGGCGTCGATGACGGTGTCGTCACCGCGGATGACCGGGTAGGTCATCATGTGGTCCGACTGGAAGTTGAGGAGGTCGCTCGGCGACGGGTCGTCACCGGCGAGGACGCCGAGGATGATGACGTCCTTGTCCTTGTGCTTGTCGTAGACGCGCGAGAAGTCAGGAATCTCGTGCTCGCAGGGGCCGCACCAGGTGGCCCAGAAGTTCACGACGACGACCTTGCCGGCGAGAGTCTTCGGCGTGTAGGCGGTGCCGTGGGTGTCGACGAAGGTGACGTTGGGGAGGCAGTTGTCGCTGGCCGAGCAGGCGGCTTCGGCATTGCTGCCGCCGACCTTCACCGGGCGACGCGGGTCGTCGGAGAGGTGGACGAAGAGGAAGATGATGACGCCGACGGTCCCTGCGAGGCAGAGGCCGATCAGTGCCTTGGTGCTGGTGGTGACGCCCGACGCCATTACTTGAACCTCAGGAGCGAGGGTTCCAGATCATCCGGCGGGACGAAACCCAGGAGCTCGATGCACGTGGCCGTGACGTTCGCGATGCCGGCACCAGAGGCGCGCGCGGGATCGATCTCGTAGCGGTCACTGCGGGCGGGGTCGTGGATCATGAACGGCACGGGATTTAGAGAATGGCTTGTCTTTACCACGGGCTGGCCCGTCTGCTTATCCCGTTGTACACGGCCGGCCTTGTCTCGCTGCATCATCTCCTCGGCGTTGCCGTGATCAGCGGTAACCACGAGGATTCCTTGCAGCTCCTCCACGACCTTGGCCAGGCGGGCGAGCTGGAGGTCGACCGTCGCGACGGCCAGAACGGTCGCCTCGAAGACGCCGGTGTGGCCCACCATGTCCCCGTTTGGATAGTTCACGCGTGCGAACCGGTGCTTGCCGGTCCGTAACTCCGCGATCAGGCGATCCGTGATCTCCGCCGCCTTCATCCACGGTCGCTGCTCGAAGGGGACGTTATCGGAGTGGATCTCCACGTAGGTCTCGGTCTCGCTGTCGAACATGCCGCTGCGGTTGCCGTTCCAGAAGTAGGTGACGTGGCCGTACTTCTGCGTCTCGCTGATCGCGAGCTGCGAGATGTGGGAGGCGGCGAGGAGCTCGCCCATGGGGCGTTCGATCGCCGGAGGCGTCACCAGGTAGTGCTTCGGGATGTGCGCGTCGCCGTCGTACTCCATCATCCCGGCGTAGAAGACGTCGGGGCGACGCCTCCGGTCGAACTTCTCGAACACCACGTCGTCGAAGGCGCGGGAGATCTCGATGGCGCGATCGCCGCGGAAGTTGAACATCACCACCGCGTCGCCATCGGCCATCGGCGTCGACGAGCCGACGATGAACGGCGGCAGGTCCTGATCGATGATGCCGGGCTTCGCGCTGCGGGCGGCCAGGACCGCGTCCGTCGCCGAGGAGAACGCCATGCCGAGGCCGAGCACGTGCGTGTGCCAGCCACGCTCGACCATGGCCCAGTCGGCCTCGTAGCGATCCATCGTCACGAACATCCGGCCGCCGCCGGAGATGATGCGCGCATCGATCTGGCTGGTGCGAAGCTCGGCGAGCACGCCCTCGATGCGGTCGATGTAAATGAGCGCGCTCGTCGGGGCCACGTCGCGACCGTCGAGGAGGGCGTGGACGTACAGCTTCTTGCAGCCCTTCGACGCGGCCGCGCGCAGCATCGCCTCGAGGTGCGCGATGTTCGAGTGCACGCCCCCGTCGGAGAGGAGGCCGAGGAAGTGGACGGCCCCGCCGCGCGCCCCGCGGTCGATGACCTGGTGCCACACCGCGCCGTCGAACAACGAGCCATTGTCGATGGCGCGGGCGACGAGCTTGGCGCCCTGCGCGTAGATCTTGCCCGCGCCGAGCGCGTTGTGGCCGACCTCGCTGTTGCCCATGTCGTCGTCGGACGGCAGGCCGACGGCCTTGCCATGCGCGAGGAGCTCCGTACGTACGCCGGGGACCCAGAGGCGATCCAGCGTGGGCGTCGCGGCGAGGGTCACGGCATCGGCTTCATCACCGGCACCGCGCCCGACTCCATCCATGACGACAAGCACCACGGGCCCGAGGGGCGCGTGGCGCGAGTGTTTCGCGAGCGAGGACATCGCTCGGCAGCGTAGCTTATCGCTGCGCGGTCTGCGGCGGGGCGACGACGATCTCGACGCGCCGGTTCATCGCACGACCCGTCGACGACTTGTTGTCCGCGACTGGCTTCGACGCGCCCTGGCCCACGGCCGAGACCGCGTTCGCCGAGACGCCACGCACGATGAGGTAGTCCTTCACCGCGTTCGCGCGCTTCAGCGAGAGCTCCGCGTTCACCGAGTCCGAGCCCTGGTTGTCCGTGTGGCCCTCGACGACGAAGCTGGCTTCCGCCTGCGTCTTCAGCGCGTCGGCTACCGCGTTCAGCTGGTTCTGCGCGCCGGGGAGGATCGCGGCCTTGCCCGTCGCGAACAGCACGCTGCCCGAGAGCGTGATGACCGTGCCGCGCGCGTCGTCCTGCTTCATCTCGACAGACTTCGCGAGCGCGACCATCGCGTCGTTGGCCTTCTTCTCGGCCACGAGGCGCGCCTGGCGCTCCTTCTCGGTCTCCTGCTTCGCCTGAACGATCTGCTGGTTCTTCTGCTCGATCTGGCTCTGCTGGTTCTGCATCGCGTCCTCGGCGGAGGACAGCTTCGCCTGCTGCTCGGCGATCAGCGCCTCCTGCGCCTGGGTGCGCGCGGCCATCGCCGCCTTCGCGTTGCTACGCGCTGCGGCGGCCTCTCCGATCGCGACGGCCCGCTCCGCCGCGCGCTGCGCGAGGTACGCGAACGTCTCGACCTGCGGCGAATCGTCGTCGTCCTCGAACTCGGCCTCGGCCTTGTCGAGCGCGACCTTCGCGTTGTGGAGATCCGACGGTGCGAGCGCCGTCGTGGCCTGGTTCGATTCCGCCTGGGCGTACGCCACGCGGGCATTGACGAGCGACTGGGGCGCCTGGCTGGCACCACACGCGGCGACGAGCAGGAGCGACGAGATGAGTGCGCTGAAGGTCTTCACTGGGCGTTCTCCTTGACGGCCTGGATCTCGGACTGGACGCTCTGCGCCTCCGCGGCGGCGCGGGCGGCGCGCGAGAGGGCGATCGCCAGCTCGGCGTCTGCCTGCGCCCGCTGGAACATCGCGGCCGCCTCCTCGTTCTCGTCATCCTCGACGAGCGCCACGCCCTTGTCGTGTTGTTCCTGCGCCATCGTCAGGTGCAGCTTGGCCTGCGGCACGCTCTGCGCGCCCGCCTCCGAAGCCCCGCGGATGGCGGCCTCCGACGACGACATCTGCGAAACCGGCTTGGGCGAACCGCCACAAGCAAACGTGAACGCCGCGGTGATCACACCAACGGCCAGCCAACGAAGTTTAGTCACGAGAATCCTCCTACCGAGTTGCCGCCCATCCAGTGCGCAACGCATGCCAGGGAAACCCCGGCGTCCCAGAACGCTGTGCGGCGCGATCCATGCTCCTCACCGAGCGAGCCCGCACGCCGCGTGCTTGGGATACCGTGCGCAGGTGCAGCGATGGCGCGCGTACTGGCTGGCCCCGGGCGGCCGCCACGCGACCGCGCTCGTCCGGATCGGCATCGCGGTCTCGTGCCTGTGGATGCTGGTGCGGTACGCGGGCTATGCGGATCTGCCGCCGACGGCCACGTACTACAAACTCGGAGTCTGGATGCTCGTCCCTGGGCGCCCAGGTCCCGCCGTGCTCGAGGCGCTCCTCGCGATCGGTTGGGTCGCGAGCGTGTTGTTCCTGTTCGGCGCGTGGACGCGCCTCGCCCACGTGGTGTCCCTGATCGCGCTACTCGCCGTCGCGACCCACGGCGTCTCCGATACCCCGACGTGGTCTCACACCGATGCGCCGCCCTTGCTCGCCAGCATCGCGTTTCTCGGCGCGCGGGCTGACGCCTGGTCGATCGATGCGTGGCTCCGGCGCGGTCAGCCGCCACGTGCCCTTCACCAGGGGCCGGTCCGCCTCGCCCAGTTCGCGGTCGCGCTGATCTTCGCCGTCGCGTGCGTGAAGAAGCTCCAGGCCGGCGGCGGTCTCGGCTGGGCGTTCTCCGACAGCCTGCGGCATCACCTCCTCGTTCGCTTCGACTGGATCGGCTTGCCGCGCACCGCGATCGCCGATTGGCTAATGCAATCGAACGTTCGCTACGAGGTCGCCGCCGCGCTCAACCTCGTCTCGCAGCTCACGCCGCTGTTCGCGATCTTCCTCGTGCGCTTCCCGAAGCTGCGTGCCCTCGCGGGCGTGTTCTTCGTCCTCGAGGTGCTCGGCCTGGGCTTCGTGATGGATCTCTGGAACCTTCACTGGCTGCCCCTGGCGGCGGTGTTCATCGATGCCGACGCGCTGCTCGGTCGGCGCGAGCCCGCCGTGCTGCCGCCGCCCCGTCTCGGCCAGCGGCTCTACCTCGCGTGGGCGACGCTGTTCATCGCCTTCTTCCTCGTGCAGGCGTTCTGGCTCAACCAGCGGCTCCGGGCGTTTCCGTTCTCCTCGTTTCCGATGTTCGCGCAGGTGCGCGCCAAGCGGCCCTACGATACGCATCAGACCTACGAGCTCCCCGGCGGCCACATCGAGGTCTTCGGGGCTCGCGCCGCCGATGCCGAGGTCGACGCCTGGTTCCGCGCCCGCGGCACCTTCCGCTGGATGTGGCGCCATCGCGACCCCGCGCAGATCCGCGCCGACCTCACCGCGATGCTCGCGGATGTGCGGCAGGCGTTCCCGGCCTATGACTTCACGCGCGTGCGGTACTCGATCGCGCGGTTTCAGGCCCCCGCGTTTCCGGCGCCGGCGCGCCTCGACCGCACCGACCTCGCGATCCTCGGCGAGCTCACCCTCGACGGCACGTTCACGACGGAGCTAGGTACTCGTGGCCCCTACACTGTCGTCGTCGACCCCGCGACGGCGCTGCCGTATCTGGTCGTGGAGCGCGAAGGGCACCGCTGGCTCGTCGCTCCTTAGTCTAGACTGGAGCCATGGCACGCATGGGGTTCCTGCTGCTCGCGTTCGTTGTTGGTTGCAGTGGCGATGATGGTGGCAACACCGGCGATGGCGCGGATGGCGCGGATGGCGCAGATGGCGACGATGATCCGATGACGGATCCGCAGAGCGGGCCCCGCGCCGGCAATCCCGAGGGTGGCTGCGACGTCCCGGCGGGCGCGGGACTCGCGGATGTCTCCACGCCGCGCACTGTGGTCGGCACGGGTACGGCCGCGAGCTGCACCGCCGAGGCGTTCATCGCGGCCGTCGAAGCCGGCGGCGTCATCACCTTCAACTGTGGTCCCGATCCGGTGACCATCACGCTCGATCGGCCGGCCAAGATCTTCAACGACACCGGACCCGACATCGTCATCGACGGTGGCAACCTCGTCACCCTCAGCGGCGGCGGCTCCACCCGCATCCTCTACATGAACACGTGCGACGAGGCGCAGCGCTGGACGACCTCGCACTGCGACAACCAGGATCACCCGCGCCTCACCGTGCAGAACCTGACCTTCATCGATGCCAATTCGAAGGGCGAGACCGAATACGACGGCGGCGGCGCCATCTGGGCGCGTGGTGGTCGTCTGCGCATCGTGCACTCGCGCTTCTTCAACAACGTGTGCGCGGACACCGGCCCCGACGTCGGGGGCGCGGCCGTGCGGGCCTTCAGTCAGTTCGACGGCCAGCCCGTCTACGTCGTCGACTCGACCTTCGGCGGCGGCGAGGGCTACGGCAACACGTGCAGCAATGGCGGCGGCATCAGCAGCATCGGCGTCTCGTGGAACGTGCTGAACAGCGTCTTCTCCCACAACCACGCCATCGGCAACGGCGGCAATCCAGCGATGGGCGGCACCCCGGGCGGTGGCAGTGGCGGCGCGATCTACAACGACGGCAACGAGATGACGCTCTCGCTCTGCGGCACGCTCGTCACCGACAACGAGGTCGTCCAGCACGGCAGCGCCATCTTCTTCGTCTCGAACAACCACACCGGCGACGTGCACATCGATCGCTCCACGATCACGCGCAACACGGGTGGGTCCTGGTACACGCAGTACCCGATGATCTCGGCGCACGACGACACGCCGATCGTCGTGGTCGATTCGACCATCGAGTAATGGCCTCGCTCTCCCTCTGGGGCGAAGAGGTCATGGGCGGCCTGCCGTGCCGCGTGTTGCTCCCTCGGCCGTACGAGCCCTCCATCCGGCGTTACCCGCTCGTCGTGAGCCTGCACGGCAGCGGCGAACGCGGCACCGACAACCACGCGCAGCTCCGCAACGGCCTCGAGATGTTCGAGCACCGCCGCGAGGCCATCGTCGTCGCCCCGCAGCTGCCCGCAGGGGCCACCTGGGGCGGCAGCTGGTACGGCGGAGCTACGGCGGGCCAGCACGCGCTCGTCACCCTCGTCCGTGAGCTGCGCGGTCGGAGCTCCGTCGATCCGCTCCGCATCTACGGCGTCGGCTTCTCGATGGGCGCGATCGGCCTCTGGGACCTGCTCGTCCGGCACCCGGAGCTGTTCACCGCGGCGGTCCTGATCGCCGGCGACCTCGATCTCGAGACGGCCGCCGCCCTCGTCGACACCCCGCTGTGGGCCATCGTCGGGGGCCGCGACGAGCACGTGCCGCCCGACAACGTGCGTACGTTCGGCCGGCTCGTCGACGAGCGCGGCGGCATCGCCAAGGTCACCGAGATCGCGACCGCGGGCCACGACGTGTGGAAGCAGGCCTTCGCGCACGCGCCGCTGTGGGACTGGCTCTTCGCGCAGACGTCACAGCGCTAGCTCGGGCAGCTTCGCCGCAGCGATGGGCAGCGGCTGAAACGAGTCGAGCGTGGCCGTGACGGTCTCGACGAGCGTCGCGTCGCCTTCGAAGTGCGCACAGTAGCAGTAGCGATCATCGCCGAGCGTGGTGGCGAGGCGCGTGACGGCGTGACCCTCGCGCGTGCCGGCCACGGTGCGGAGCGGACCTTCGAGGCCGTGCGGCGTGCGCAGCGTCGCGACGCTTCCATCGTCGGTCGCGGTGAAGCCGGGCGGCATCGCGAGCGAGAGGCACTGCTCGAAGGTCTCGGCATCGCCACCGAGGAACGGGCGCGCGTCGAAGATGTGCAAGACGCCGGGCACGCGCGGATGCTCGGGCGCGAGGTAGACGGTGACGCCGTGACGGCGCAGGCCGTACCAGCCGGCGGGCGGCGAGTAGCGGAACCAGCGGCGCCGCGCGGGGCCGAGGCCGGTGCCGAGCTCGTCGACGAGGGCGGTGACGTGGGCGAGGGTCTCGCCGGGCGCGCCGGTGGCGTCGATCACGAGAGCAGGGTTCGCGCCGACGATGGCGACGGCGTGCTCGCGATCGCTGGTCGTCGCCGAGCCGATGATGGCGAGCTCGCCTTCGTGCGTGGAGAGCTCGCGCGCCGTGGCGTCGCGGCCGAGGAGGTCGCGCAGCGGCACGAGGGTGGTCACGCGCGGTCGAACCGTCACATCCATCGGTGCAGCTCCGTGCGGGCCGGCGCGGCGCTCGAGGGGCTGGGCGGGAGCTCGATGGAGCGTGCGAGGTCGTGCAGGACGGCGAGCTGACGCGCGGTGCCCGCGCGCAGGCCGATGCGGATACACCACTGCGCCGTGCCGAGCTCGGCGGTGGCGTAGTGGCGATCGGCCTGGGTCCAGGTCGCGACCGTGGCGAGCAGCGCGGTGCCGTCGAGGACCGTGCGCTTTGCACCGGTGGGAGGATCGAGCGGCCACAGGAGGGCGTGCGTGCGTTCGGCAGGACCGCGTGGCACCGCATCTCCGACGACGAGCGTGGCGGAGTCCCGCGGCGCATCGGGAGGCAACCAGATCGTCGCGAGCTCGCGGCGCACGCCGAACCAGCCGACCGGCGGGCGATACGGGACCATGCGAATGCGATCGGCCGCGCCCATCCACGCGCATTCGATGGCGAGGTCGCGCACGAGCGGCACGATGTTCGGCGAGGCCGCGGTCCCCTCGATACACAGCATCTGCTCGTCCCCGATCACGCAGGCGGTGGCGCGATGCGTGGGCTGGTCGGCGTGGGACACCTGTTCGACATACAGCATCCCGTACTCGCCACTCTGCGTGACGAACCGCTCAGCCCTGTCCGAACAGCGGACGAGTGGCACCCCACGACGGATCCGGAGCTGTGCGTGACGCTCGCGGGCGAAGCCAGGATGCACCGGCGGAGCGGTGAGCACGATCGTGCCGTCGGGCAGGGCGTCCCGGATCCAGCCCGTGACGTCGATGGGTCTCACGTGGGGGACCAGAGCTGCGCGAGCGCCACGACCTCGCGCGGGGCCCGATCGAGGTCGCCGGCGAGGAGATACGCGTGGGCGCGCGCGCGGTCACCGCTCACTTCCACGACCACTCCCCGGTCGAAGAGCTCGTAGAAGCCCCAGAGGCTCGGTCCGGCTTCGACGATAGATAGGGGCCACCCGCTGGGCGTGGCGACCGTCGCTGCCATCTCGTGGCCCGTGATCGCGCGTCTCCAGCCGACCCGGTCCGTCGGAATTGGTTCGGATTCGCGCACAGTTACGCGCAGACCGGAACAGTCGAGATCTGGGGGAAAGGCCAGCCTCATGCTTCGTATAATGCGCCGCAATGGGCAGCTGGATCGACCAAGACAAGGCCATTGAGGGCTTTCACGACCAGAACATGGCGGGGCAGGGGACCGGATCGTCACTCGCGGGCCAGCACGCCGTGACGCAGCCGGAACGCGATGACCTGAACCACGACCGCTCCACGTATCAGTACAACATCGCCCGCATCCTCCAGGCGAACGGCGGGACCCGTACGGCGTCGACGGAGATGGTCGACGCGTTCCGGATCGGCCAGGCCTCGCACCCGGCGCACTTCAAGCCCGAGGACAAGGAGGCCTACCTCCAAGCCGCACAGAAGGCGCCACTCGGCGACGTGAACGATCCGGCGGCGCGCATGAAGGCCATGTCGTTCATCTCGCAGGATGTTGCCGGCCAGGCGGGCGACAAGGACATGGACGGCGGCGTCGACAAGAGCACCTGCGCGGGCGCCTCGATCGTGGGCGCGGCCTTCCTCGCGGAGGGGCCCGAGGGGCTCAAGGCCGTGATGAAGGCGATCGAGAAGCAGGACCCGCAGGGTCTGCACACGGGCGCGAAGAACAGCCCCGAGTACAAGGCGCTCAAGGAGAAGCTCGCGAAGGACCCGCAGTCGCTGACCGTGTCAGACATCCAGCTCCTGCAGCAGACCACCTATCACGTGCTCGAGTCGAAGCAGGCGCGCGGCATGGGCCTTGGCCAGAACGACGAGAAGCCGTCGGGGATCAAGGACAGCGAGATGGACGACTTCATGAAGAAGTCACCCGAGCTCGCGAGCATGTTCAAGAAGAACGGGATGGAGATCCAGTTCATCGACAACGACGGCAACATCGACCCCAATCACATCGGCGACCCGGAGAAGGAGACTGCCGCCGAGCACTATGTCGTTCGCATGACGGGCAAGGACGGCAAGCAGGCCATCTACGACCCGAATGCCCGCCGCGGCGGCCAGATCATCGACTTCGACGACGGCGTGAAGGCTTATAACGGCGTCACGAAGGACACGATCGGCGACGACGTGAAGCCGTACCTGAACCGCTGACCACTACTTCTTCGCGGGCGTCGCGGGCGTCGTGGCCGGCTTTGCGTTGCCCGGCGCCGGCTGCGGCTGGTCCGCATCGACGACGCGGTAGTTCTTGTACTTCGCGTCCTTCGGATCGAACGAGAACAGCGTCGTCGCCACTTCCTTCTTGAAGTCGGGCGAGTAGAAGCGGAACTGGTTCTGGTTGTCCGACGAGTCGATGATGACCGACTGGGTGACGCGGTAGTTGTCCGGGTTCACGATGAGGTAGAGGGCCTTGTACTGAGCCGACGCGGTCTTCGGCGTGAGCTTGAGGACGATCTCGCCTTTCGATCCGTACGTGCCGGTCGTGTCGAGCTCGGGCTTGAACTCGTTCTTGAGGTCGCCCTTGCCGAAGAGGAACGACACCGCGACGGGCATCAGGTCCTTGTCGAGGCTCTTCTTCATGATCTGGAGGTTGTCGAGCTCGACGACGTACAGCGTCTTGCCGTCGGAGATGAAGCTCTTCTCGAGCGTCGACTTCTTCTTCTTCGTGACCATGTAGTCCCAGCGCATCTTGCCGGGCTTGGACAGGTAGACCATTCCGTCGCTGGTCTTCTCCGTACCGAAGGTCGCGTTCTTCACCGTCTGGCGGAACTTCGCGGTGACGTTGTTGATGCCGGCGTAGAACTTCTGGACCTCGTCGACGACCTCGCTGGCGGTCAACGTCTTCTTCGCGGCGGGCGTCGTCGTGGCCGGCTTTGCAGGCGCGGCGGGCGTCGACGGCGCAGCGGCCGTGGTGGCACCGGCGGCGAAGAGGATCTTGGCAATGAGGGCAGCGATGTCAGTCATAAGTGGTTCTCCAACCTAGTGCTCTCTCAGACGCACGAGAGGCCGCTTCGATTCAGGGGCGGGTCTATCACCTAACCGGCCGCGCTGCCTGCCCATTCCGGCTGTCAGAGATTCGACGGCTGGGGCATCATGTAGGTCCCATGGCTGATGAGCGTCAGTTCGGGCGCTACGCCGTCGAACGGCCCCTGGGGCGGGGCGGCATGGGGACCGTGTATCTGGGCCGCGTCTCCGGTGCGCACGGGTTCTCGCGGCCGGTCGTCATCAAGACCATCCGCACCGACCTGGGGCCGGATCCGCGCGCGGCGATGATGTTCGTGGACGAGGCGCGCATCGCGGCCACGCTCCACCATCGCAACATCTGCCAGATCCTCGACTTCGATGTCGTGGATGGCGGCGCGTTCCTCGTGTCCGAGTACGTCGATGGCTGCGACCTGCGCATGCTGCTGAAGCACGTCGCGACGCCGCTTCCCTACAACGTCGTGGTCGCGCTGTTCGCGGAGCTCGGCACCGGGCTGCATGCGGCGCACGAGGCGCGCGGTGAGGACGGCACGCCGCTCGAGATCGTCCATCGCGACGTGAGCCTCGGCAACGTCTTGCTCGGCAAGGCGGGCGAGGTGAAGCTCGCCGACTTCGGGATCGCACGCGCGCGGGCTCGCAGCTACCACACGGTCAGCGGCTCGGTGCGCGGCAAGCCGGGCTACATGGCCCCCGAGCAGATCCTCGGCGAGACCCTCGACCGCCGCTGCGACATCTTCTCGCTGGGCATCCTCCTCTTCGAGATCGCGACGCGCACGCGCCTCTACTCGGCGGCCTCCGACCAGACGGCCATGCGCATGATCCTCGAGGGCGTGGTGCCCGATCCGTGCGAGCGACGCGCCGATCTCCCCGGGCCGCTGGCGGCGATCATTCGCCGAGCCCTCGCGCGCGATCGCGACGCTCGATATGCGACGGCAGCCGCGCTCGTCGCGGATCTCGACGCGCTCGCGATCGAGCGAGGCATGACGCTCACCACCGGGCCGCTCGGGGCGCTCGCCACGCTCGTGCAGACCCGCCTGCATCAGGAAGCGGCATGACGCGCCTGACGCCACCGCTGTTGGGATCGGCCCGCGATCGGGTCGGGCCGTACCACGTGGTGCGCGCGCTCGGTGCTGGTGGCTCGGCGCGCGTGGATCTGGCGCGCATCGACCGCGCCTATGGGTTCCAGCGCCTCGTCGTGCTCAAGCGTCCGCTCGAGCATCTTCGCGCCCAGCCCGCCGCCCGCGAGTCGTTGCGACGCGAGGCGAGCCTCGGCGGCCAGCTCCGCCATCCCCATCTGATCGGCGTCCTCGATGCCGGCGAGCACGATGGTTACGACTACCTCGCGCTCGAGTACGTCGACGGCGCCTCGCTCCGCGACCTCACGGCCTCGGGGGCAGGGCGGGTGCGCGACGTGCCCCTCGGGTTCGCCCTGGCCGTGGTTCACGACGCTGCGCTTGGCCTGCATCACGCGCACGAGCTTCGCGACGACCAGGGCGACCTCCTCGGCCTCGTCCACCGCGATGTCGCGCCGGGCAACATCCTCATCGGCCTCGACGGCGGCGTGAAGCTCGCCGACTTCGGCGTGGCCAAGGCGACCCACGTGAACACGCTGTCGGGCTCGATGCACGGCACGGTGACGTACATGGCCCCCGAGGTCGCGCGCGGTCATGCCTACGATCGACGCGCCGACGTGTTCTCGCTCGGCGTCATCCTCTACGAGCTCGCGACCGGCGTACGGCCGTTCTACGCCGACCACGACGTCGCCTCGCTGCACAAGATCCTCGCCGGTACGTTCGCGCGTCCGCGCAGCGTGAAGGCGATCGCCGCCTCCCTCGAGGCCGTGATCCTGACGGCGATGGCGCCGTCGCCGCAGGACCGGTTCCCGACCGCACGCGCCCTGGCCGATGCCCTCGTCGCCTGCGCCAGCGAGGCGCGTGTCGTGCTCGCAGCGCGCCACATCGCGCCCGTCGTCGCGGAGATCCTCCAGGCGGCTCCTGTCGTCGAGGACGCCCGCTTCGTCGACGAGGACACCACGCTCACGCACACGCAGATCCTCGCCGATACCGAGACCTCGCTCATCGAGGTGATCGAAGCGTTGCCCGACGACCCGGTGCCCGTGCCCGCGTTCGGCAGCGGCCCCGAGCTGATCGATCTCGGCTCCGAGCCCCTCTTCGGCAACGCGACCGCCCGGCCGGTAGTGCCACGTGCGCCCGGTCGGCGCCCGTGGGTGGTGATGCTCGTGATCGTGTGCCTCCTGGTGCCCGTCGGCGTGGTGGCCGGCATCCTGCTCGCGCGTCGGGACCCGACCGTGCCGCCGCCGGTGGCGGAGCCGTCCGTGCCAGCGGTCGTCCCCGTCGATGCCGTGGAGCTCGATGCCATGGAGCTCGATGCCGTGGAGCTCGATGCCATGGAGCTCGATGCCATGGAGATCGAGGCCGTGGAGATCAATGTGGTGGAGGCGGATGCGGCGGAGAGCGGCGAGCTCGATGCCGGGGTCACCGCGGAGTTGGACGATCCTGACCGTCCGCGTACCCGCCCCTCGCGGGGACGCCCCAGCACGACGCCGGATGCGGCCCCGCTGGACGCCAGCGTGCCGCCCCCGATCGACGCGCCAAAGAAACCTGTACAGTGGGATCCGACGATGCTGCTCCCGACCGACGAGCGCGCATCGAAGCCATGACCCGGTCTCTCGCTCTCGCCCTCGTGCTCGTGACGGTGCGCGTGGCCGAGGCGCAAACCGTCGACGAGCACCTCGCGCGGGCGCGCGCGGCGCAGCAGGCGAACGATCTCGAGGGAGCGAAGCGCGAGCTGCTCGCCGCCTACGCGATCGAGGCGCGGCCGGAGCTGCTCTTCGCCTTGGGGCAGGTCGAGCTGAACCTCGGGCACTACGAAGCCGCCGTCGACTACTACGAGCAGTTCATCGCGACGGATCCCGCGGCCGATCAGGTCTCCCTCGCGCAGCAGGCCATCGGCGCCGCCCGCCTGCGCATGTCCGAGCCGCCGCCCGCGAAGCCCGCACCTCCTCCTCCGCCGCCGCCGCGCATGCGGTACGGCCCCCGCTGGGATCTCGGCGAGACCATCATCGCGAGCCTGGGCGTCGTCGTCGGCGTGAGCGGCGCACTCGTGCTGCGCCACGGGCGCTTGCTCGACTACGACGAGACCGGCACGCAGAGCGAATACGAGGACCGGCAGTCGCGCTCGCTCCTCGAGCAGTACGCGGGCGGGATCGCGATCGGGATCGGGGCGGCCGCGGTCCTCGGGGCCTTCGTGCACTGGCGCCTCGAGGACGACGAGCTCGGCTTCGAACCGGTCATCGAGCCGAACGCCGCGGGCGTCGTGATGAGTGGCCGATGGTGAAGCTCGCGTTTCTCGTCGTGCTCGTCGCGGGGTGCGTGCGCGGCGACTATCGCTGCGAGACCGATGCCGACTGCGACGTCGGAACCAAGGGGCGGTGCGAGACGAATCACCGCTGCACCGTCGCCGATCCCGAATGCCCGCTCGAGCGCCGCTACGCCGAGCTCACGGGCTCGCTCGCGAACCAGTGCTACGACGACGCGCGCGAACCGTTGAACGTCTGCGCGGCGGGACAGCCGCCAGCGCCGCGCACGGGCTGCTTCGCCACCGTATGCGACCGCCTCGCCACCTGTTGCGACACGGGCTGGTCGGAACCGTGCGTCGAGCTCGCGCAGCTCCATTGCGAGGCGGACTGCGGGCTCGCGATGGCGGTCAACGTCGAGAGCACGGTCGGCTTCACGCCGACGCTCGTGCAGCTTCGCGGCGACGAGTGGCGCGTCGAGCCCATCGCGGCGAAGCGCTTCCTCGAATATCTGCCGCCGGTCGCGGGGGACACCCGGCCGCGACTCGCGCATCTCGCCGACAACGAGCTCGATGTCGTGATCGATGGAGTCACCATCCCGATGAGCGCGATCGAGCCGCCCGGCGCACCTACCGACGGCGTGAACTATCGCAGCGTGACCATGGTCGATCACGACCGCACGGGCCGCAATCGCGTCCTGCTCTCGCGTCAGGAGGCCGCGCGCACGATGGTCGAGCTGGATCTCGACGTCGACGGCCAGTTGCTCCGCGCGCAGGATCTCGGCGATGGGCTCGACTTCGTGGCGGGCGGCGATTTGAACGGCGATCCATACCCGGACTTCGGGGCCTGGGTCGGCAACAGCTACCGCACGCTCGTGGTGAATCCGACCGATCCCGTATCGATCCGCGAGGAGCTCGTGCTGCCACTCTCGAGCGACACGCTGACCCCCGCGCTGCGCATGGCGCGCCCCACGGTGTGGGTGGATCTGAACGACGATGGCCGGCTCGACCTCGTGGCCGCGGGCTCTCAGCTTCGCGTGTTTCTCGCCGGCGCCCTCGGGATCCCGCGCGAGCCACTGCCCCCGCTGGACTGTCTCGATCTCGCGCCCGGCTACGAGCAGACGCCGAACGCGACAGCCGACAATCCCGTCGTCGTTCCGTGCACGACGACCTTCTTCGTCGCCGCCGCCATGCCCCGGCGCGACGGTCCCACGGAGCTCGTGGTGGGGACCTACGTTCCCGCCGGAGCGCGCTCGACGCCCACGCTCGCGCGCATGCGGCTCACGGCCGAGGGGCGGCTGGAGCTCGTCCAGACGATCGATCTCGCGGGCTGTCCGCTCTGCAGCGGCATCCTCGCTCTCCTCACGCGCGACCTCGATGGCGACCGCGAGCTCGATATCGTCGCGATCGACGCGAAGCTGCGCCTGATCGTCGCGAAGAGCAGCGAGAGCTACCTCGCCCGGGACATCGACCCGAGCCCGCTCCCCTACGTGCTCGATTCGCGGCTCCGGGACGTACGCATCTCGCCGACGGGACTCACCAGTCCCTAGAGGTCATCGCCCCTAGGCCTTGAGGCCGTGGCGGTGCAAGAGGTCGATCAGGTGCGAGCGATCCATCTTCGCGATGCGTGACGCCTGCGAGACGTTGCCGCCAGCGGCCGCGAGCAAGCGGCGCAGATAGTCGACCTCGAAGCTCGCGACCACCGATGCGCGCGCATCCTTGTACGACGGCACGGCGGCTGGCTCCGACGGCGGCGGACCGATCACCAGCGCCGCCTCGACGGCGTTGCGAAGCTCGCGCACGTTGCCCGGCCACGGATGCTGCTCCCAGTGCGTCAGGAGCGGCAGCGGGAACAAGGTCTCCATCGGCTCCGCGGCCCCGAGCTCGCGCGCGAAGTACGCGACGAGCGGCAGGATGTCCTCCGGGCGTTCGCGCAGCGCCGGCAGGCGGACGGTCACCACCGCGAGGCGATGATAGAGGTCGGCGCGGAACCGGCCCGCATTCACCTCGGAGCGAAGGTCGCGGTTCGTCGCCGCGATCACGCGCGCCGCGACCTCGATCTCCTTTGTGCCGCCCACGCGCCGGAAGCGCCGTCGCTCGAGGACGCCGAGGAGCGCCGCCTGATCGGCCGCCGGCAGCTCGCCGAGCTCGTCGAGGAACACCGTGCCCGCGCCCGCGCGCTCGAAGGCGCCGGCATGCATGCGGTCCGCGCCCGTGAAGGCGCCCCGCTCGTGGCCGAATAGTTCGCTCGCGATCAGCATCGACGCGAGCGCCCCGCAATCGATCGTCACCAGCGGCTGCGCCTGGCGCCCCGAGCGTGCGTGGAGGGCGGCCGCGACCCGCTCCTTGCCCGTGCCGCTCTCACCGACGATCAGGACCGAGGCGTTCGAGGCCGCGACGCGCTCGACCTCCTCGAACAGCTTCAGCATCGCGGGGGCGCGCGCGATCATCCCCTCGTAGCCCTGCGCGCTATGCGGAGCGGGCACGGAGCGGCGCCCCGCATCGCGGAACTGCACCGTCGTGCCGCCGAACGTCACCGGCGCGCCGAGCGGGACGACGGCCTGCTGGATCCGCACCGAGCCAACGAACGTCCCGTTGGTCGAGCCGAGGTCGCGGACCGCCACGCCGCCGGCCACGATCGCGGCCTCGAGGTGGAAGCGCGACACGGTGAAGTCGGCGAGCGCGAGCGCGTTGCCGGGCGCGGTCCCGATCGACACCGTCTCGCCCGTCGCCTGCTTGCCGAGGTCGGGGCCCGCGACCACGTCCACGCCCAGCGTCGTGACCGCACTGACGGGCGGCCGGCGCTGCAGTCGGGTCTCGGCGTCCGTCGGCATGTTGCAGGGTGTCCCCGACAACACCGCGAGGAGGCCCAGGTCGTCAACCGCCCAAGTGTTCGAAACTCCTGCGAACGGCCTTGGAACCCGCCTTGCTCTTGTGAGCCGCCATGTCCCGCCATTCCTGGTTGGCCCTGGCCCTCACCCTCGGCGCCTGTACGGACGCCAGCACGCCCGCGACGCCCGACGCAGGCCCCCTGCCAGATGGACCTCCTACTCCTCCCGTCACCACCCGCGTGTACCTGACCCCGACCCAGCACCTCGCGCGCGCCTCGCTCGCCCTGCGTGGCGTGCGGCCGTCGGTGGAAGAGCTGGAGGCGGTCGCGGCGGATCCGGAGGCGTTGCCGGGGCTGATCGACGGCTTCCTGAACGACGAGCGCTTCGCGCGCACGATCGAGGATCTCCACAACGAGTCCCTGCTCGTGCGCGCCGAGGTCGCGAACTACGTGCCCGCCGCCAAGGCCCCCTTCGACCCGGCGACGGTGACCGCGCGGGACATGAGCAAGTCGATCCTCGAGGAGCCGCTGCGCCTCATCTCGCACGTCGTGATGGCCGACCGGCCGTACACGGAGATCGTGACCGCGAACTACACGATGGCCGATCAGACGGTCGCCACGGTGTGGGGACTCCCGCACGTGGGAGCACCCGACGTGTGGGAGGAGACGCCCATCCCCGACGCCCGCGGCGCGGCCGGGATCCTGTCGACGGCGCAGTTCTACAACCGGTGGCGGAGCGCCGGCGCGAACTACAACCGTGGCCGCGCGAATGCCATCTCGCGCTCGCTGCTCTGCTTCGACTTCCTCGATTCGGACATTCACCTCGACACGTCGATCGATCTCTCCGACACCGAGGCCGTGTCGCAAGCCGTCGTCGAGAATGTTTCGTGTGCTGGCTGCCACCAGGCGCTCGATCCTCTCGCGAGCTACGTGAACGGGTTCCGGAACTCGCTCAGCAGCAACATCATCGAGGCGTATCCGCTCCAGCCGTGGTTGCCGAACCTCGTCAACCGCTGGATGGTGACGACCAAGCGTCCGCCCGGGTACTTCGGCCAGGCGCCCGCGGGGCTCGCGGGGCTCGGCCAGGCGATCGCCGAGGATCCGCGGTTCGCGAAGTGCGCGGCCACCCACTTCGCCTCGTACCTCTCGGAGGTCCCGGCGTCGGATCTACCTCGCGACTGGGTGGCCCGCCTGCAGCAGGACTTCGTCGCCACGAACTTCAACGCCAAGCAGCTCGCGAAGGCCGTCGTGCTCTCCGACGAGTTCCGCGTGGCCCACGACACCGATGCGCTCGTCGCCGAGACGGTCGTCGGTCTCCTGAAGCTGCGCCCCGAGCAGCTCGACTCGAGCCTCGCGGACCTCACCGGTATCGACTGGCACTTCGACGATGGCACCACGCGGCTCGCGGGCATGAAGTACGGCGACTCGAAGCTGATGCGTGGCGACATCATCGGCTACCGCGTGCTCGCCGGTGGCATCGACTCGTTCTTCGTCACGGAACCCAGCCACACGATGAACGCGACGGCGCGCCTCGTGACGCGACGGGCGGCCGAAGCCGCGGCCGGCTGGGTCGTCGTGCAGGACGAGCGTGCGCCCGACGCCGCGAGCCGCCGGCTGTTCAAGTACGCCACGCCCGCCGACGCTGACGAGACGCTGGTGCGCGCCCAGCTCGCCTACCTCCACGCGCGCATCTACAGCGAGCTGGTCGCGCCCGACTCCACCGAAGTCGACGAGCTCTACGCCCTGTTCAGCGCCGTGGCGACCGCGACGAATCCGCGCCGCGCCTGGCTGCTCACCTTGACCGCGATGTTCTCCGACTCCCGCCACCTCTTCTACTAGGAGCCCCACCATGAACCGCCGCCAACTTCTCGGACTCTTCGGCGCCGCCGGTGCGGCTGCGCTCCTCCCGTCGGGCTCGCGTCGCAAGGTCGCGCGTGCCGCTGCCCCCGCCTCGCCCAAGAAGCTCGTGCTCGTGTTCGCGAGTGGGGGCTGGGATACGACCATCGCGCTCGATCCCAAGGTGCAGTCGGCGAAGGTCGACGTCGCCGAGGGCGTGACGAGGAACTTCGGCAACATCAACATTCACACCAACGCGGCGGGCTGGCCCGCGGTCACCGACTTCTTCACGCGCTACGGCGCCATCACGAGCGTCGTGCGTGGCATCAGCGTCTCGAGCATCGCCCACCGCGAGTGCCAGATCCGCATGAGCACCGGCACGCGCGAGGCGTCCAACGGCGACATGGGCGCGATCGTCGCCACCCAGCACGGCGCGGCGATGCCGCTGCCGTACCTCGTGCTCGGCGACATCGCCTACACCGGCCCGTACGCGGTCAATGCCGGCCGCGTCGGCCAGTCGAACCAGATCGTCACGCTGCTCGATCCCGACGAGGCGTACGCGACGGGGCCGCGCTTCACGCCCAACGCGAACGAAGAGCAACTCGTCGCCGCGTACGCGAACGCGTCCGCCCTACGCCAGCGCGCGACGCGGGGGGCAGCCGGCTACAACGCCAAGGTCCTCTCCGACTATCAGACCTCGATCGAGAAGGCGAAGCTCCTGCGCACCGTGCGCGATGGCTTCGGCGAGCGCGGCCGTACGCTGACGCTGGACAGCCAGGTCGATCTCGCCGTCACCGCGCTCCAGCAGGGCGTCTCGCAGACGGTGATGCTGAACACGCGCCTCGGCTGGGACACACACGACCGGAACGACGTCGACCAGGCCCGCCTGCACCAGACCGCCTTCACCGGCGTCGCCCGGCTCGCCGATCAGCTCGCGGCGGCGAACCTGCTCGACGACACCGTCGTGTGCGTCTACTCGGAGTTCAGTCGCACGCCGCGCCGCAATGCCGATGCGGGCAAGGACCACTGGCCGGTCACGAGCGCGGTCGTCTTCGGCGGCGGCATCAAGGGCAACCAGGTCGTGGGCGCCACGACCGCCGCCGTCGAGCCCCGCAAGATCGATCTCGACACCGGCGCCCCCTCGGCCTCGGGGGTCACGCTCACCTCGTCGATGTTCGTCGGCGGCGTGCTCTCGGCGTGCGGCGTCGATCCCAGCTCCTTCATCGAGTCCCCGGAGGTCCTGAATGCGCTGGTGGCTTAGCGCGCTCCTCGTCGTAGGCGCGTGCGGCAACGACGCGCGCGAGCTGGAGGACCTGCCGCCCGACGCCCCGCTCGTCGAGCCCGACGCGGATCCGTGCGCGGACTCGACGCTCGACTACCAGACCTTCGGCGCGCCCTTCATGCGCAACTGGTGCACGGGCTGCCACGGCAGCGGTCTGCCGACGGACATGCGTCAGGACGCCCCCGAGGACATCAACTTCGACCATGTCGAGGACGTGCGCCGGATGGCGATGCAGGTGAAGGCCAAGGCCACGGGCGCGACGCCGACCATGCCGCCCGCCGGCGGACCCTCGGCGGAAGAGCGCGTGCTGCTCGAGGAGTGGCTGCGCTGCGGCGCTAGATGAACATGGGGGGTGTCGCAGGGGTCGGACCCCTGCGACAGCAGCGCGTAGGTGTCGCAGGGGGTGTCGCAGGGGTCGGACCCCTGCGACAGCATGCGTGTCAGATCGCGAACGTGGACTGCACGAGGGGGTTGCCGTAGTCCTCGACGCCGGCGGGCCAGCCACCGGTACGGACCTCGAGGTTCGGCGCCGCCTGGAACGTGCCGAGCCCGTGGCTGTGTCCGCAGATGACGGTGATGCGCTGGTCGGGATGCGTGCGCGCGTACTCGAGGAGGATCTCGCCGGTCGCGATACACGTGAACCACGGGAGCCAGGTCGCATCCGACTGCGAGCCGCCATACACGCACGCCTCGGGGAAGGGCGGCACGTGCGTCATCACGAGCAGGGAGGGGGAGGGCGGGGCCTGTCCCAGGAGCTCGCGGAGCGCCCGCGCTTCGTTCGCGCCGAGGCGCTGCAGGAGCTCGATGCGGGCCGTCGGCTCGGTGCTCTTCTTGAAATCGTCGATGAGCTTCCAGTCGGAGAGCTTCACCGTGCTCGCGAGATCACCGCAGCGGGCATCGCCCCAGCCGTCGACGCCGAGGAGGACGGTCTCGTCGGTGAGGCGCACCGGCCCCTGCGCCGGCAACCACTTCGCCGCGCCGCGCAGCCCGCGCACCTGATCGCGGACGGTCTTGATACTCGAGCGGTAGTAGTCGTGGTTCCCGAGGACGAAGTAGACGGGGGCCTGGGCCGCCGCGGCGAGCCCGTCCACGAAGCCGATGACGTTCGGGGCCTCGCCGATGTCTCCGCTCGCGAGGATCACGTCGGGCCGCTCCGCCGCGACGCGATCGTAGAACGCCTGCAGGGCCAGGGGCCGCAGGAAGTTCAAGTGGATGTCAGTGAGCCAGGTGGCCCGCACCACCTGATTCTACGATAGCCCTACGCGTCCCCCACGAGCACTTCACGCTTGTTCGTGTGGTCGGGCGGGGACACGACGCCCTGCTTCTCCATCTCCTCCACGAGCCGCGCGGCGCGGTTGTAGCCGATGCGGAGCTGGCGCTGGACCCACGAGATCGACGCGTTGCGCGTGGTCGTCACGACGTGCACGGCCTTGTCGTACATATCGTCGTCGGACTTGCCGCCGCCACCGGGCATCGACATGTCGCCGCCGCCCTCGCCCTCTTCGTCGCGCGGCTTGAGGATGTCGAGGTTGTAGACGGGGCGGCCCTGCGTCTTCAGATACGCGACGACGCGGTGAATCTCTTCCTCGTCGACATACGCCCCGTGCAGACGCTGCGGGGCCGCGCCGCGATCGGAGAAGAGCATGTCACCGGCGCCGAGCAGCGCCTCGGCCCCCGTCTGGTCGAGGATCGTGCGCGAGTCGATCTTCGACGCGACGCTGAACGCGATGCGCGACGGGAAGTTCGCCTTGATGAGACCGGTGATGACGTCGACCGACGGACGCTGCGTCGCGAGGATGAGGTGGATGCCGCAGGCGCGCGCCTTCTGCGCGATCCGCGCGACGGAGGTCTCCACTTCCTTCGGGGCGCACATCATGAGGTCGGCGAACTCGTCGATGACGACGACGATGAAGGGCAGGCGGTGCGGCGGCGCCGTCACGAGCTTCTCGCGGTTGTCCGCTTCCTCGGGCGAGTCGGCGGCCATCGCCTTGCCGATGTCGTCCTCGAGCGCTCGCGTCGCGGCCTCGGCGGCGGCGCGCAGCTTGTCGGCCTCGAGCTTCGCAAGCTGCTTGCCAACCTTGTCGTTGAAGCCGCCGATGTCACGCACGCCCGCCTGGGCGAGCATGTCGTAGCGGCGCTCCATCTCCTCGACGGCCCAGCGGAGCGCGAGGTTCGCCTTCTTCGGATCCGTGACGACGGGGAGCAGGAGGTGCGGGATCCCCTCGTAGATCGAGAGCTCCAGCATCTTCGGGTCCACCATGATCATGCGGACGTCTTCGGGCGAGCAGTGATAGAGGAGGCTCGTGATGAAGGCGTTGACGGCAACGGACTTACCCGAGCCCGTCGTACCGGCCACGAGCAAGTGCGGCATGCGCGCCAGGTCGAGGATCGCCGGGGCGCCCTCGATGTCCTTGCCGATCGCCATGGGCAGCTTGGCGCGGCCCTTCACGAACACGTCGTCGGACACGATCTCCTTGAGGAAGACCTTCTCGCGCGACTTGTTCGGGACCTCGATGCCGACGGCCGCCTTGCCGGGGATCGGCGCGACGATACGCACGCGGAGCGCCTCGAGGGCGAGCGCGAGGTCATCGGACAGGTTCACGATCTTGTTCACGCGCACGCCCGGCGCCGGCGCGAACTCGTACATGGTGACGACCGGACCGGGGCGAATCGCAACGACGTCGCCCTTCACGCCATAGTTCTCGAGGGTCTGCGTGAGCTTCGCCGACAGCTCGAGCATCGCCGTCTTGTCGATCGTGTTCTGCGCCGCCGCGTCGTAGTTGAGCAGCTGGATCGAGGGGAGCTTGTACTCGCCCTCGCCGAGCTTGATGAACGTCTGGCGCTCGGCCTCGGCGGCCTTCTCCTTCGCCGCCATCTCCGCCTTGTCGGCGTGCTTGAAGCGCGACTCGACGATCATCGGAACGGCCGTCCCCGCACCCCCACTCGTCGGAGCGACCGGGGCCGGGACCGGCTTCTCCTTCTCGACGGGCTTCGCCTCGATCACATCCTCGTCGTCGACGTCGGCGGGATCCGGGGCGATGGTGCCAGCGGCCATGCGGGCCCGGCGCGGCTTCGGGAGCTCGACCTTCGGCTTCGCCGCCTCGGCCACGAGATCGATCACGGTGTCCTGCGTCTCGAGATCCTCGACGGGCGCCTTCTTCTCGCGCTTCTTCTTCGGCGCCGCCTCGACGGGCGAGCTGCGATCGAAGATCACTGGATCCGAGACCTTGTCGTCCTTGGTCAGCTCGAGAACATCCTCGTCCTCTTCTTCTTCCTGGTCGTCCGCATCCTCGTCGTCCTCGCGCGAGCCGGGCAGCATGGCGCGGAAGACATCGCCCCAGAACCGCGCGAACGCGAACAGGCCCGCCTTCAGCCCCTTACCCACCGTCGCGAGCGCGCGGCCGATGATGCGCAGCACGTCCCCCATGCGCAGGGGCGTGGCGACGACCACGGCGATCACGATGCCCACGAGCGCGAGCAACGCCGTGCCCGCCGTGCTGATCACGGAGCGCAGCACCTCACCGAGGCTCTCGCCGATCGCTCCGCCCGGGCCGTGCCCGGCCACGCGGTAGCCCGCACCCGCGAGATGCGCGATCACCGCCAGCGACACCACGCCGATGATCACGCCGGCCGTGATCGCCATCGGCATGACGGGCGTGCGCTGCAGCAGGGTGCGAATCGCGGCGGTCATCGCGAGCGCGATGAGCACGTAGCCGCACACGCCCGCGAGGCCGTAGACAAGGGATGCGCTGTACTTGCCGAACGGGCCCATGATGAGTTTCCCGCCCTGAAGCGAGATCATGGCGACGGTCAGAAACAGGCCCGCCCCCAGCCCGACAACCCCCATCACCTCGGCTCGCCGATCCGTGCTGCTGGCCGAGCTAGCTGAAATCTTTCGGTTCTTGGACATGGTCATGGTCCCGCCCTGGGAGCACTTTATCCTACATGGCCCCACCCAGCGTCCCAAGTTTTCATGTCAGACCCATGCGCTAGGCGCGGCTCGCGACGCGGCGCGCAATGTACTGCGACTGGCGCCGCCTGCCGCATTAACGAGACATGACGAAGCACTGTCTCCTCGCCTTTGCCCTCCTCACCGCCTGCAGCAAGGACAAGCCCAACGATCCCTCGCCCGGCAATGCGAAGCCGACCGAAGGCGCCGCCGCAACCCCGACCGCCAAGGGCGCCACGAAGCTGCCCGCCGTGGGCCTCGAGGCCGACATCCCCGGTAGCGACGTGATGGTGTCCGATGGCCTCGGCCCGAAGTCGCAGATGGTGAACACCGTCGAGATGGGGGGCCTCATGGTCGAGGTCATCGAGGAGGCGCAGACCCTCGAGCAGGTGACAGCCGACTTCGAGATGATGACGCCCAAGGATCTGAAGACGGAGACGCTGCCGGACGGCTTCGTGATCACGTTCCAGAACAGCGGCAGCATGGGCACGAACCACTGGGTCGAGGTGCGCCGCACGATCGCGGGCCGCACGATCAAGTGCTCGACGATGAGCGACAGCGCGGCCAAGGCGACGGCCGTCGTCGCCGCGTGCAAGTCGCTGCGCTAGCGCTACATGCCGCCGATGAGGCCGTCGACCCATCGGACGGCTTCGAACCAGGCGGTCTGCACCTTCTGCTGCGGCAGCCCCGTCGCGGCGACGGCGTTGAAGTCTCCGCGGTCCTGATTGCGCGCGGCCTCGACGATGCGTGACGACATGCTGCCGGAGCCGGCGAGCAGGGCGTCGCGGATCAGGGGCGTGACGTGGAGCTGCGGGAGGATCTCGGCGAACGGGCGGTCGAGCAGCGCGTCGAGGAGTGATAGCAAGCCCGCCGTGAAGAGCTGCTCGGGCGGCGCGTTCGTGCCGTAGGCGAGGGCCTCGCACATGCGGGCGCGCACGAGCGCCTGGCGGGTGAGCTCGAAGGGCTTGTCGTCGAAGCCGGCGGCGAGCACGACGAGCGCGAGGGCCGCGACTTGTTCCACCCCGAGGCGGACGACGGCTTGGTTCATCGTCCCGATCGGGACTCCGCGGGCCATCGCGACCGAGCCCGCGAGCCGGAGCACGCGCACCGACAGACCGATGTCGGCGGAGATCGTCGTCTCGATCGAGCGCAGATCGAGGCGGGGCTCGTAGAGCTTGCCGAGGAGCTGGAGGAGGGCGGCGCGGTTGTGCGGGAGCCGGCGCGAGCGAGCGATGAGCGGCAGCTCCAGGAAGTGACCCTGGTAGTAGTCGAAGCCGAGCTCCTTCAGGAACGTGACCTCCTCGTGCGTCGAGATCTTCTCGGCGACGAGCGGCACGCCGAGCGGACGCAGCTCGCGGAACTGCCGTTCGACCTCCTCGCGGGGCACGTTCAGGATGTCGACCTTGATGTAGTGCGCCAGGTCGACGAGCGGTCGCGTTTGCTCGGTCAGGATGAAGTCGTCGAGGGCGATCTTGTAGCCTTCGCGGCGGAACTGGCGCAGCGACTCGATGAGCGCGGGCGTCACGGGCACGTCCTCGAGGACCTCGAGCACCGTGCGATCGGGCGGCATCGGCAACGGGAACTTCCTGAGCAGGAAGTCCTCGGGCAGGTTCACCCAGACGGGAGCCTTGCCAACCATAGTGTCGAGGCCGATCTCCACGACCGAGTTGAAGATGGTCGCGGCCGTGGCCTGGTTCGCATCGGAGAAGCGCGCCCGGTTCTCGTCGCTGTTGCGGTAGAGCAGCTCGTACGCGACCACATTCATCTTCTGATCGAAGATGGCCTGTCGCCCGACGTACGCGTTCAGGTCCGGGATGGGCAGCAGCTGAGTCGTGCGCAAGGAGGCCTGCACCTGCCCAGTGAATCGACCGGTCGCGGCGGCTATGCAGTGGTCCGCGACGTGCTCGATGTGGGTGCGTGAGCCGTACTTCGGGCGTGGGCACTACACGCCCCGCGTGACCGCTCGCTAGACCTCGATGGCGTAGACCACGCCGCTCGTGGCGAACGCGTACAGCTTCCGGCCACAGGACACGAGGTGGGTGACGTGCCACCCCTCGCTGAGACGCTCGTAGTCCCCGGTCTCGGGGTCGATGTCGTACAGCGCGGCGTCGCTGATCAAGTAGAGGTGGCCGTCCCGATGGCCGGTCATCGCCGTCGGCGTCAAGAAGATATCCGCGAGCTGCTGGTAGCCGCCGGTCTGCGGGTCGAGGCGGAACAGGTCGCCATCGTCCTGCGCGAAGTACACGGCCTTGCCCACCGATCCGGCGCATGCCGGATTCCACGAGCCCTCGAGGACGCGCGAGTTGCCCTCGAGGTCCACCTCGTAGAGCAGCGACTCGCCGACCGCGAACGCCTTGTCCTCCGCGCCCACGACGACGCGCAGGTCCTCGAAGGTCAGGTCGAGACCTTGCCAGGCGCCGCTCCGCTCCATGCGGAACAGGGCTCCGCCGCCGTCGAAGCCGAGAAAGGACTCGCCGATCGGCACGAGGCCGCGCAGGGTCCATTCGCCCGGCAGCTGTTCGTACGTATCCGCCTCCGGATCGAGCACGCACAAGAGTCCGTTCGCGGCGATGTAGATGCGGTCCCCGCTCGCCACGGCGACGGACGCGCCCTCCCAGGTTCCGGTGAGCTCGGTGTAGTCGCCTCGGGCCATGACGTGGAGGGTACCAACGGATGGCCGGCGATAGGCGGTCGGTTACACCAGGTCCGCGCCCTCGCTGCCCTCGACGTTCGCGTCGTCGTCGGAGTCGATGCTGGGGTCGTCGAACTCGCTCCGCGCGGCGAAGTAGTCGCGCACCTGCTGCGCGGCCTTCTTGTTCATCCCCGGCGCCTTCGCGAGATCCTCGACGGTAGCGGTGCGGACCTCGCGCACCGACCCGAAGTGCTTGAGCAGGCGCTGCCGCCGCGTCGCACCCACGCCGGGGATGGAGTCGAGCTCGCTCTTCAGCGTGGCCTTGCTGCGCCGATCACGATGGAACGTGTTCGCGAAGCGGTGCGCTTCGTCGCGGATCCGCGCGAGGACGTAGAGCTCGGGGGAGTTGGCCCGGAGCGCGATCGAGTCCTTCTGGTTGCGACGGTAGATGCGATCGGGGGCGCTACCCGCGTCGAGCTCGCGCTCCTTGGCGAGGCCGATCACCTCGATGCCATCCTCGCCGCCGAGCTTGACTCCGAGGTCGGTGAGGGCGGCGACGGCCATGCCGAGCTGGCCCTTGCCACCGTCGATGACGAGCAGATCGGGCGCGCCCCAGGCGCTGTCATTGGTCTGCGCGCGCTTAAAGCGGCGGGTGAGCACCTCGTACATCGACGCGAAGTCGTTGTTCTCGACGGAGCGAATCTTGAACTTGCGGTAGAGGCCCTTCGCGGGCACCCCATCGACGAACGTGACCATCGACGCGACGGTCTCCGAGCCCTGGATGTGCGCGATGTCGAAACACTCGATGCGCCGCGGCGGCTTGCTGAGGCCGAGCCGCGTCGCGACCTTGGCGAGGAGCGCCTCGGCATCGGCGTCCTTGCTGCGCCGGGAGGTCGCGGAGGCCGCCGCATTGCGATCGGCCAGCTCGACGAGCCGGGCCCGCGTGCCGCGCCGGGGCTCGACGATCTTCACCTTCTTGCCGCGTGCGGTGCCGAGCCACTCGGCGATGACGTCGGCGTCCTCGAGCTCCACCCCCACGAGGACCTGATCGGGGATGAACGTCCCGGTGCCGTAGTACTGCTGCAGGTACTCGGCAATGACCTGGCTGTCGGGCAGCTCCTGATCCTTCTGCTGGAAGGCCCGGCGCCCGACGAGCTTGCCCGCGCGGATGAAGAGCACCACCACCTCGACGCTGTCGGCCTCGCGGTAGATGCCCCAGACATCCTGATCGACGAAGTCGTCCTGGACGATGTTCTGCTTCGCGAGCGTGCGCTCGACGGCGGCCAGCGAGTCGCGCAGGACGGCGGCGGTCTCGAAGTCCTCGTCCTGCGCCCGAGCCTCCATGCGCCCCCGCAGGCGGGTCACGAGCTCGGCGTTCTTGTTGCCGAGGAACATCTTCACGTCCTCGATCTGTTCGGCGTACGTCTCGGGTGCGACCTCGATCGCGCACGGACCCGAGCACCGCTTGATCTGGTACTGGAGGCAGGGTCGCCCTCGCGTCTCCAGGACGTGATCGGTGCACGTGCGCAGCTGGAAGTGGCGGTTCAACGTGCGCAACGTCTCGCGCGCCGAGCTCGCGGAGTGATAGGGGCCGAAGTAGTTCGCCTTGTCGTCGCGGATGTGACGCACCACCTCCACGCGCGGAAAGAGCTCGCGCTTGGGGCTCCCGCTGGCGCCGGAGGGTGCGGGTGGATCGACGAGGCGCAGCACGAGGTACTGCTTGTCGTCGCGCAGCTTCACGTTGAACTTCGGCTGGTGCTTCTTGATGAGATGGTTCTCGAGCAGCAGCGCTTCCTTGGCCGAGTTGACGACGATCGTCTCGACATCAGCCACCGCGCGCCCCAGGAACCCCGCCGCCACGAAGAACCGCTCGTCGCCGCCCGGCCGGAAGTACTGCCGCACGCGGGTCCGCAGGCTCTTGGCCTTGCCCACGTACACGACGGTCCCCTTGGCGTCCTTGAAGAGGTAGACGCCGGGCTCCATCGGAATCCGATCGA
>JALHPV010000049.1 GCA_022842285.1 Kofleriaceae bacterium | reverse complement strand
TGACAGAGCTCGCGGCGACGCCGGAGAGCCAGTCCCCCGAGAGGTCCTTCACGATCTGGTCGCCGATGCCCTGGCTCGGGTTGGTCGTCGGATCGCCGCGCGTGGGATCGACGCCGATGGACTGGTCGCCGAGCGAGCGACGCAGGGCCTCGGGGCCACGCCCGAGGAGCAAGAGCGACATCGTCTGCGACTTGTTGTAACCGGCGGCGGTGCGCAGGTCCCACTGGAGCTGATCGAGGTTGCCGGTGAGCTCGAACGTGATCAGGTGCTCCTGGCCCGACAGGTCGCGGAAGTTCGAGTCGCTCGTGATGGCCAGCGTCGGGTTGTTGGCGGGGCGGTTGCGAGAGAACTGGATGTTGCCGCGCGTCTGATCGAAGCGGGCCCGCGTGCCGGGAATCTTGAACGAGCCGCGCGAGACGTCGATGACGCCGTCGAGCTGGGGTGACCGCGGGGTGCCCGTGATCGCGACGAGCGGCGCGGTGAAGTACAGCTCGGCGATGTTGTTGCGCACGGCGAACTGCGTGACGGCCACGTCGAGCCGCAGATCGGCGCTGCCGAGCGCCGGGTACGTCTCCCAGAAGGGACGGGACGGTGGCGTGGTCGAGCCGGCCGTGACGAAGGTGTCCGTCAGGTTGAAGTTCCGGCGGTAGGTGCCATCGACGCTGATGTCGCCGCTCACCGACGGCGGCGAGGTGCCGTCGGTGCGGTCGATCCGCACGTTCGTCGCGCCGAGCACGACGTCCAGCGTGCCGGGGATCCGGAACGGAATCGCCGTCGCCGACAGCGTCGTCTTCACGAAGGTCGGGACGCCATCCTCGAGCTTGATGTCGCCATAGATGTCGTGGACGCGGCCCTCGCCGTCGATCGTGACCTCGACGCCGTTCAGGTAGAGCGAGAACTCCTGGCTCTGACCGGAGACGACGGTCTCGATGTCGACGCTGCCCTTCGTGAAGGCGAGCTCGCGCCGCACGCCGCGCGGGATGAATGACAGGTGGCGCTCCGAGTCACCGGCCGGACGACACTCGGTGCCATCTTCGTTCTCGAGGGTCGCCCCGTCGCATTCCGCGGCGCTGTCGAACGAGATGGTGCCCGAGACGACCGGGTACTTCTCCTTGCCCGAGAGGAGGAGGTCACCGTCGATGCGCGCGAGGCCGCTCGCCTGCGAGATCTGCTCCGGCGCCGCGACGAGCAGCATCTTGCCGGCGATCTTGCCGCTGACCAGGACACCCCAGCCGATCGGCGTGAGGCCGTCGAGCGCGATGTTGCCCTTCACGTGGAGCTCGCCCGCCTCGTCGCGGTGCTCGTCGCGCACCTGGATCTTCACGTCGGTGAAGCCGAGCGAACCGTTCGCGAGCTTGATGAGCCCCGTCGGCGCCTCGAGCACGGTGTCGCCACCGAAGGGCCGGCCGACGACGTTCTTCAGCTCGAGTGCGGCCTCGTAGCGCGGATTGTCGAACGAGCCCGCGATCGACGCGTCGAGGCGCGCCTGACCCTGCAACGCGTCGAACTGGCGGTCGACGAGCGGCGCGATCAACGACAGATCCAGGTCGCCGCCGGCCGTGATGGCGATCGCGCTCTGCGTCGCGTAGCCGCGCACGTCGACGATGCCGGCTGGCGTTCCGAGGCGCATGGAGCAGGGCACCCGCCCCCCGGTCGCCTTCGGATCGCGGCAGGCGAGCTCCACCGTGGTCGGCGTGACGCGCAGCGAGACGGCCGTATCCCGCGACCGATCGGACGGCGACAGCACGCGGAGGCGCAGCGGCACGAGCTGGCCCTCCGTCGTCTCGTGCGTGTAGAGGACCTCGGCCTCCGACAGCTCGACCCAGGCCTCGGGGGCCTGCGCGATCTTGGGGGCGAGCTCGGTCTTCACGGTGATGGTGCCCGTCACCCAGCCCTGGACGGGGCCGGGGAGCACCGGCAGGTCGAAGCGCTTCTGCAGATCGAGGAGCACGTCGAGCTCGAGGCGGCGCGCGACGATCTTCAGCTCGACGGGGTAGGGCTCGGCGGTGCCGATGGTGGCCGCGATGATCACGCGGCCGGCGAGGGCCGAGCCCCGCACGGAGAGCCCGGGCATGGTCCCGATCTTCGCTGGCTCGACGGAGAGCTGCGCGTCGCCCGAGAACTCGTCCATCACCCAGGTGCGCAACAGGTTGATGGCGCCGAGCGCCTGGGGCGCCTTCGGCGAGCCTTCGAGGTGCAACGTCAATGACGCGAGCCCGCCGACGACATCACCGCCCGTGAGCGACTTGATGATCGTGAGCGGCAGATCGTTCACGGAGATGGTGCCCCCCAGCTGCTCGGGCGTCGTGGTCTTGCCGGTCTTGGTCGCCGGGATGCGGGCCACCGTGGCATCGACACGGCCGCCGGCCTCGCGCGTCGCCGTCGCCACGAGACAGAAGCCGCCCCGCTGGGCCTGCGTGCACTGCTTCGCGTCATCCTCGTCGAGATACTGGCTGCCGCGGGGGCGGCACACCTTCTCGTTGCTGTGGTTCAGGCAGAGGCCGATGTCGGTGTAGCGGTCGCCCTCGACGGAGAGCTTGCTCGTGGTCGCGAACGCATCGACCTTCGATAACCAGTCCATGGCCGACCGCTTGGCATCGATCGTCGTGTTGGTCATGGCGACCTCGACGTGATCGATCGTGCCCTTGACCTTCACCGTCTCGGCGAGCCCGCAGAACTTACCGGCATCGAGCCGCTTGCCGAGGACGGTGAGCTTCTCGATCTTCTGGGCGCCGATCGCGAAGCGCACGTTGCCGTCGAGCGAGCCGCCGAGCCCCGCCGACTGGAACTTGCCGTCGGCGACGCCGTTGGCGACGGTGGCATTCACGATCTTCACCTTGTCGAGACACGGCACGCCGCCGAGCTCGGTGGCGACGTTCACCGTCGGGTTCGAGAGCTTGCCCTTGATGACGATGACGGACCCGCCGCCTGCCGAGAGGCCGAGGAAGCCGGGAATCCCGAAGCGGTCCATCCAGATGCCCAGATCCGGAGCCGTGCCCTCGATGCGGATCTCGCTGTCCTGATCGTCGTCGGGATAGATCACGCCGTCGACGTACGCGCGCGTTCGGCCCGCCTCGATACGCACGTGGTTGATCTCGACGCTGTCGAACTCGTCGCCCGTGTAGAGCGTCCCCTCGTGCACGCGGATGGCCGCCGTCGTGGGCGTAGGGCCCAGCTTCAGGTCGAAGTCCTCGAGGGAGAAGCCCTCGGCCACGTCACCGCGCGCCGAGAGCTTGCCGTGGAGGAACTTGCCGGCGGCCGCCACGACCTTGGGCGGGAGGAAGCGCGCCATGTCGATGGCCTTGCTGATCTCGACGTGCGCGTTCGCGTTGTACGGGTCCAGCGCGAACGTGGCCGACAGGTCGATCTCGCCGGGCTCCTTGCCGCCACGTACGAGGGCCTTGGTCTGGTCGATGTAGCCCTGCTCGTTGACGAGATCGATCTTGCCGTGGATCTCGGCGAGCGTGAGCGGTAGCGGGGCCTCGTCCGCGCGCAGCGGCACGTCGATGTCGAGGTTCTGGAGATCCAGGCTCACCGCGGGCAGCGCGACGAACGGACCGGCCAGCGTGATCGTGCCGTCGAGCGCATTGCCGCTGACGCGCGAGTCGATGCACGTCTTCATCGTCGGTCCGAGGTTCTTCGCCTCGAGCGTGAGGTCCCACGAGCCGTCGTACGGACGGTCCCAGTAGTCGTGCAGCTGACCGCCAAAATGGAGCAGCGCGCCCTGGGCCGGGTCGACGGGCGGCCCGTTCGGGGTCGTGCAGGGCAGGGTGCGTGCGTGCAGGTCGAGCTCGAGGGTGTTCGCGACGACGTCGTGCCGCGTCCAGTCCGTGGGCAACTGCGCGAGCCGATCCACGACGATGTCCGTCAGCCCGATCGTGTACTCGGCGGTGCGGCCGGGGGGCGGATAGACCGTGCCTCGCTCGGTATGGTCCGGGATCCGAAACGCCGTGCGCGGCCCCGTATCGCGCGCGCGCAGCACCCCGCGCTCCGCGTGTACGCCGAGCCGCACGTAGAACTTCGCGACGAGCGGATCGCTCGCGTCCATGTAGAGGTACGAGTCGTTCTTCAGCGCGCTGCGATTCGAGTCGACGTTCACGTTCTCGAGGCGCATGGTCGTCGCGTACTCGATGCGCCCGTTGTCGACCGGCAGCGGGGCCATGTGCACGGTGAGGTTCAGGCCCTCGATGTGGATGTCGCGCACATCGAAGATCGGCGGCGGCGAGTCGGCATAGATGCCCGCGCGGAACCCCGGCTTCTGCCGCGGATAGAACGCCGTGACGATGCTCACGATGGTCTGGTCGTAGGCGTGGAGCGGGTAGGGCTCATCAGCCTGCTCGATGAGCGCCTCCGCACCCGGGTGTAGCCACACGTTGCGGAACACGAAGTCGTGGTTCCCGAACATGAGCGCATGGATGTCGACCTCGGCCGTGATCCGGGGCGCGGTCACCAGGCGCTTGCGCGGCAGGCGCTTGCCGGTCGGGTCCGGCTGGTCGTCCGGAGTGCAGTCCTCGTTCGGATCGCCCGTCCGGACCTCGTCGTTGAAGGCCGCGGCGACACTGGCCGACAGTGCGCAGTCGTCCCAGATGGTCACCCCCACGAGCTCGACCGGGACCCACCCCCCCGTGACCACTGTCTTCAGGGCGCTCGGCTCCCAGTGGATGGCCTTGATCGCGATCCGGCCACGCATCCGCTTGTTCAATACGTCCGCGATGTTGTCCGCGAGCCCCTCGCCCTCGAACGCGACGCGCAAGACCGCGTAAGCGCTTCCAAGCAGCACCACGAGCACGATCCCGATGACACTGAGCCAACGGATCACCCTTCGGGATCTCGGTCTCACCGCTGAGGGTGGAGAACGTATCACGACGAAATTTCTTCATAGGCAGCCCCGACGAGGTTCGCTATCCTTGAATCACGCTGGACCCCATCGCCTTAACGAACTGCAACCTGAAAGCGAGGCACTTCGATGTCTGAGAATGATCGTCCCGCCCTCCTACGGCGCGAAGCCCTGCTACCGACTGAACGGAACCGCGGGCTGGGGACGGTAGCGGTTGTGTGCACGATGGCCGGTGTCGCCTCTGGCCTCGCTCTCGCGACGACCCTGATGGCGATGCAGGTCGCGGACACGATGTCGACGCGGCAGTGTCCTCACCGCGCGACGATGACGACCTACAGCGACGAGGGCTTCCTCGGCGTCCGGTACGTCTACCAGGGCGGCTCGATTCGCATCGACAGCGTCCTCGTGGGCACCCCGGCCGCGGCTGTGGGCCTCACTGCCGGAGATCGCGTGATCGCGATCGAAGGTGACCGCGTGGACTCGATGGACGAGATGGAAGAGCGGATCCGCTCGGCCCAGCCCGGCACGCGCCCGGCGATCCTCGTGAAGCGGAAGAGCGGCCACACCGAGACGGTCCGCCCGATGCTCATGTCGCGTCCGATCATCCAGTACTGACGCCGCGCTGCGCCCGTTTAATGGGCCAGGCCCCGCTGTAATGGGCCAGGCCCCGCTGCAATGGGCCAGGCCCCCGCTGGGCGTTAATGGGCCAGGCCCCGTAATGGGCCAGGCCCCCGCTGGCGCCGTAATGGGCCAGGCCCCCGCAGGCGTTGGCACTTTGCCAACCCTGTTGGCAGGGGCCTGCGCTATCCTGTGAAAAGCACGTCCCCGATGACGGATCGGGCCTTGCTGCAGCACGGATGGTCGATATGCGCCGCATCGCCTGCCTCCTCGCCGTGATTGGACTCGCGGGCTGCATCACGCCCTCGATCCCGATCCCGCCGCCGGACCCCGCCCAGATGCGGTTCGTGATCGACGTGACGGCGGAGGAAGCGGTGTTCGAGTACCCCCCGACGTCCAACTTCGAGGACGGCGTGGTGTTCATCTACAACCGGGATCGCGGCGTCGGCATCATCGAGGCCGCGCGGCCGGACGGCTCGGTCGGTCCGACGGCGCCCGTTCCCGCGCTCGGCGGCGAGCAGATCAGCGTCACGTTCCAGCTCGAGGAGTACTCGGTGTCGACCTGCGTCCGCGTCCGCGAGGGCGCCCAGGACCCGACCGCCTACTGCGACATCTAGCGGCGCACGGCCGTCGGTGAGAGGGACCGCCCGGTGCCACGGTGTGCCGTCTCGCGACGCGTGGTTGCGGCATCACGCCGGGCTACCTTGCATCGGTGCGAGTCGCCTGCTTGCTGGTCTTGGTTGCGGCGATGCCGGCGCATGCCGACGGCCCCGACAACCTCGGAGCCGCGGTCGGTGGGCTCGCGGTTCTCGGCGAGCTCGCGGTCCCGGATCTGCGGATCGAGCAGGGCCTTACGTCGGACGACCGCGGCTGGGTGCTCGCGTGGCCGCTGCCGCTGCGTGTCGATACAGTGTCGCTCCGAGGAGCGCATCTGGCGCTGACCCACACGCTCGAGTACCAACTCGCCCTCGGTCGCAGCGTGCACCGCGGGCTCGCCGTCGAGCGCGCGAGCCTGCTGCCTTCGGATAGCGGAGCGCGGAGCCGGTGGAGCCCGATCGTCGAGGTGGGTGGGGTGCTCGGCGAGGATGGGGCGGGGCTCGTGCTTGGCCTTGGCGTGGGCCGGGCGGTGCGGCTCGGTGATGAGGGGGCGCTTACGGCGCTCGCGAGTATCGTCCGGTTCGTGTGGACCAACGCGGATGCCCGCGTGGACCTGTCGGTCGACCTGTTACAGCTGCCGCTCTCCAGTCTCGGGCGGTGACGCGAACCGGCTATCGGGGTTTGCGCGCAGCCGAAACGACGAACGCCGACCCGAGGGCCGGCGTTGCTATCCGAGAACCGGACGAGCTAGTTCGTGCGCTTGACCTTCGTCGGGAAGAAGATCGAGAGGCCAGCACCGAAGAAGAGGTGGTGAATGAAGCGGCTATCGTCCGACGTGACGGCGAGGTCGGCGTTGAAGTCGGCGCCCGACGGGTTGTCGGAGAACGCGTAGTCACGGACCGTCAGGTCGAGCGCGATGAAGTCGGAGAGGAAGACGTGGACACCGCCGCCGAGGTACAGACCGAGGCGCTGGCCGCTGTTGAGCGGGGCGTCGTTGTTCGGGTTGTTGTCGGGCGGAATCGGCTCGTCGCCGGGACGAGGGCCGGGGCGCGACTGGCCGGGCGCGGGGTCGTTACAGATGTTGTCGGGACAGTCCGACTTGAGCTGCGCGAACGCAACACCGGCCTGGAAGTAGAAGTCGAAGGCGACGTAGGCCGCGCCGAAGGCCGCGAGCTTGCCGTACCAGGGGGTGAGGCTGATGTACGCCGCGCCGTGGATCGGCATCGAGTTGAGGCGCGACTCGAACTCCTGCCGGGAGGGCTCACGCGTGCCGTCGTCGACGTCGGCCTCGAGCGTGTCGATCACCTTGTCGACGAGCTTCGTATTGAGCCCGGTCGAGAAGACGCCGATGGCGCCGAACGAGAGCATGTCGCCGATGTGGTACTCGAGCTTCGCGCCGCCGCCGATGATGTGGCGGAAGTCGGCGTTGATGGTCGACTCGAAGAGCGGGGTCAGCTCGAAGCGGCCCGCGACGAGCAGCTTGCGATGACGAACCGCGACATCGTCGGCGAGACCGCTCGTGCGCCGACCGCCGCTGGAGGCAGTGTTGTTGCTGGAGGCGGCGGCGTCATCCGCGCGAACGGTCCCGGCCTGCGCGAGCAAACCGCCGACGACAAGAGAAGCAAACAGAAGCTTGGTCATCGTGGGTGGGCCTTACCGGAAGGTGGTGTACTCGAACGAGGTCGGGAGCCAGAACGAGATGCCCAGCTGGAACATCACGTTGTTGATCAGCGTGCTCTCGCCGTTCTGCTTCGCCATGTCGATGTCGGTGCCGTACATCTCGCGGTCGAGCGACTCGAACTTGTCGATGAAGATGTAGTCGCGGATGCCGACGTTGACCGTGAGCCACTTCGTGAGGAAGAAGCGCATGTTCGCGCCGATGTTCGGCATGATGAGGAGGTTCGTGAACCCGGGGAACTTCGTATCGCGGGGCACGACCTCGGACTGACCGGCGCCGATGCCGGCCGTGAAGGCCACTTCCCAGGTCACCAGGCTCTTGTCGAGCACGGCGAACTTTCCGTAGACCGGGACGTAGTGGAAGTTGAGCGCGGCGCTCCACTTGTACTCGTTCACCGTCGGCAGGCGGCGCGCCTGGCGGGCGATGAGATCGAACGGCTCGCGGAAGCCGGCCTGGTAGTACATGCCCTCGACGCCGATCGCGAGGACGTCGGTGAGGTAGTACGCGAGCTCGCCACCGATCACGTTGTGGCGGACCATGTTGTCGTTCATCGTCGTGCCGACGAACGGGCGGAGCTCGGTGCGGCGCGCCTTCAAGAACGGCTTGCGCACGACGACGAGGATGTCCTGCCACGAGAGCGGCGTGCGCTTCAGCTCGCCCGTCTGCACCACGGGGCCCGAGGCCTCCGACGCTGCGAGGTCGGCCGACAGGTCCGACGGAGGCGCGGTCTCCTCGGCGCCCATGTCGATCTCCTCGCCGTCACCACCACCTTCACCGCCGCCTTCGCCACCGTCGGCGCCGCCGCCCTCCGCCGTCGGATCGATCTCGATCTCGGGCTCCGGCTCGGGCGCCTTCTTGTCCTTGGGAGCAGCGCTTGCCGTGGCCGCCATCAAGGCGAGCCCGACGAAGACCGTGACGTTACGGTGAAATGCCCGCATTCGTAGGCGGTTCATAACACGCGTCTTTTCGCATACTCAAGAACCTGCCCGAGTGAATTCCCCAGGGGTCGCGCCCGACACCGGATCCCTTGCACAGGTTGCGCACCCCGTGACGGACCAGGTGGGCTCCCTGCACCAAGCACGTCCACCGCTTGGACGCCCTGGCTCAGGCGGCGTCGCTGTCCTGGGCGCCCTCGAACAGGGCCTCGACGAACGCATCGGGGTCGAACGGACGCAGGTCGCCGATCTTCTCGCCGACACCTATATAACGAACGGGCACCTTGAGCTCGTCGCAGATGCCAAGGACGACGCCGCCCTTCGACGACCCGTCCAGCTTGGTGAGGACGATACCGGTGATGTCCATGTCGGACTTGAAAGTCTTGGCCTGGGCGATGGCGTTCTGACCCGTGGTCGAGTCCAGGACCATCCAGACCTCGTGCGGCGAGCCAGACATGGCCTTCTCGCAGACGCGCCGGACCTTCTTCAGCTCGTCCATCAGGCCCGCATTCGAGTGCAGGCGACCGGCGGTATCGAGGATGACGATGTCGGCCTGATCCTCCACGCCACGCTTGATGGCATCGAAGATGACCGACGACGGGTCGCCGCCCGACTTGCCCTTCACGACCGGGACGTCGGCGCGCTTGCCCCACTCTTCGAGCTGCTCGGTGGCGGCGGCGCGGAACGTGTCGCCGGCGCCGAGGACGACCTTCTTGCCCTCGTCGGTCCACTTCTTCGCGAGCTTGCCGATCGTGGTCGTCTTGCCGACGCCGTTCACACCGAGGACGAGCAGCACGAACGGCTTCGCGCGCTCGAGATCGAGGGCCGGGGCGTCGACGGCGAGAATCTGCTTGGACGTCTTCTTGATCTGCTTCCAGATCTTGTCGCTGTTCTCGAGGTCCGCCTTCGACAGTCCGCTCTTCACGGACTGAAAGATGCGGTCCGCGGCGCGGGGGCCGATGTCGGCGGTGAAGAGGACCTCCTCGAGCTCGTCGACGGTGGCGGCGTCGATCTTCTTGCGACCGAACAGCTTGCCGAGCTTGGCGACGAAGCCCCCGCGCGTCTTGGCGAGGCCCGCCTTGAAGGCGTCCTTGGTCTCGGCATCGACCAGGGCCGGCTCATCGGCTGCTTCCTCTTCGGGCTCCTCGTGCTTGGGTTCGACAGACCCGCCCCGGCCAGGCTTCTGGCGCCGCGGCTTGCCCATCTGCTTCGGCTCGGCACCGAGGCGCTCACGGGCGGTCTGGGCCTGGGCGCGGGACTTCAGCGCGAGGCGCCGCATGAACCCCACGACGAGGACGATCACGACGATCGCGATGCCGAGCTTCCACAGCTCGCCCATCAGGTCGCTACTCATGCCGCCTCCTTATCACATTCAGGCAGGCGGAGCCGGGGGGCGCCCCGGGCGCCGCTCGCGCACGGCACGGTCGACGCGTTCGGAGGCGGTCGGGAGCACGGTCTCGGGGGCGAGGCGCGGCGAGAAGTAGACCTCCTCGACGAAGTCGGTGAGCTCGGCGAGGGCCGGCGAGGGCTGCTTGGTGCGGACGTGGTCGACGATCTGGCGCGGCGACCAGATGCCCCACAGGCGCGTCTCGGGGAGGACCGGCTCGGCGGCCCGGCGGTAGAGCTGGAACACGCGCTCGCGGACGGGCACCAGATCGACGCGCACGCCGCGCAGCTCGCCGCGGTGGGGGATGGAGACGGCGAAGCGCTCGGTGATGTGGCCCGGCGCGAGGACCTCGCACTTCCAGTCGCCGACCGCGAGCTTGTCGAAAGTGAACGTCCCGTCGGGGGCGGTCTCGGCCTCGCGGGTGTCCTCGCCGAACGTGAGGCGCACGATGGCGCCCGCGACTGGCCGCGCCCGGACGGTGTCGCGGACGGCCCCCGAGAAGCCGTCGTCGTAGGCGCGGCGCAACGTCGAGACGATGCCGGGGCGATTCGTGACGAGCCCCCCCGCCGTGTGATCGCCTTCGCCAGCCCCGTCCGGGGCATCGGCGGCCTGCGGCTTCCGCCGGAAGCGCTCCCACGGCTTCGCGCGCGCGACGAAGAAGCCGACGATCGCGAGCGCCGTCGCGAGGGCCGCCGCGAGCGTGTACGCGATGGGCACCGGCTGCGGCGCGTTCACGTGCACGGCGGCGGGGGCCGCTCGGCTGGGGCGGAGATAGGGGGTGCTCGGATCGGCGGAGACCTGCAGGCCGATGTCGCCGGCGCCGAGGACTTCGCCTTCGATCTCGAAGCGATAGGCGCCGGTCTCGTCGGTGGCGGATTGTGCGAGGCGGCGCTCGCCCGACGCGAGGGTGATGGCAGCGCGGGCGACCGGCTGGTTGTCCTCGTCGGTGACCCGCCCCGAGATGACCAGCTCATCCTCGTAGGCGAGGTCGGTATCGGAGAGGGTCATCGTCGTGGTGGTCGCCGCGGTCAGATCGAAGGTGAGCTCTGCAGCGGCGGACTGGCGCAGGGAGTCGCCCGCAAAGACGGCGCGGACCCGGCGCGAGCCCGTGCCCTTCGCGTTCTGACGCGTCACCTCGAAGGGCGCGCCACTCGCGAGCGTGGCCAGGGGCTCGAGGTTCGGCGCATCGGGCTCGCCCATCATCAGCGTGAGCGGGAGCGTCGCCGGCGCGTCATCCACCGTGGCCGCGACGGTGAGCGTGATGCCGTTCGCGCTCGGGTCGGACCGGATGATGAGGGCCACCTGCTGGCGGGCCGGATCGATCACCTCGCTGTGGGTGGCGGGGTCGAGGAAGGTCCCGCCCGTGAAGAGAATCTCGATCGGCTGCTGCCCGGGGACCACGGGGAAGTAGGTCTCGAAGTGACCGTCCTTCGACGTGACCGTCTCCGCGGTCAGGCCTCCTAGCCGGATCGTGATGGCCTGGTGGGGGACGCCTTCGCCCGTCATCAGGTCCACCAGCTGGCCGATGACCTCGATCTGATTGCCACTGGTCTTGCGGACCTTCTCGATCGCGATCCGGGTCTTCCCCCGGATCTGGACCTCGGGGGCGCCGCGGACGGCAGAGGCGGCACTAGTGGCGAGAATCCCGACGAGAATCAGGGTCAGCCACCGCACCTGGCACGTGATAGCACGGCCAGATGTCAGAGGGATCGGCCACCCTGCCGCCCGGACATGAAGATCAAGCGCGTCGAGATCATCGGCTTCAAGTCGTTCTGCGACCGAGCGGTCGTACAGATCGGTGAGTCGATCACGGGCGTGGTCGGGCCGAATGGCTGCGGCAAGTCGAACATCGTCGATGCCATCCGGTGGTGCATGGGCGAGCAGAGCGCCAAGCATCTCCGCGGCAAGGCGATGGAAGACGTCATCTTCGCCGGGAGCGAGACGCGTGGTCCGGCGCCGATGGCCGAGGTCTCGCTGACGTTCGACGAGGTCGGCTTCTCCGCCGAGACCCTCGAGCTCGCGCGCAACAGCGACGAGGCCGAGACCGAGCGCGCGATCGAAGCGATCTCCACCGAGGACCCACCCGGCATCGATGCGGCCGCCCTCGACGGCGGCCCCAGCGACGGCAGCGGGGCCGACGGGCGGCGCGGTCCAATCGACGCCGCGGCCGAGGCCATCGTCGCCATCGAGGCCGCGCCCGAAGAAGTCGCCAAGCCGAACGTGTGGGTCGATGCCGAGGGCAACCCGATCGCCTCGCCGCAGGAGCAGGTAGCCGCGATCCTCGACGATGCGCCGCCGGCCATCGACTTCTCTCGCTACACCGAAGTCACCATCACGCGCCGCCTCTTCCGCGACGGTATCTCGCAGTACTTCATCAACAAGACGCCGTGTCGCCTCCGCGATATCACGGACTTCTTCCTCGGTACCGGCGTCGGCACGAAGGCGTACGCCATCATCGAGCAGGGTCGCATCGGCCAGATCGTCAGCTCGCGCCCGCAGGATCGCCGCGCGATCATCGAGGAAGCGGCCGGCATCACGAAGTTCAAGGCCAAGAAGAAGGCGGCCGAGAAGAAGCTCGAGCAGACGCGCCAGAACCTGATGCGCGTCTCCGACATCGTCACGGAGCTCGACAAGCGCATGGGCTCGCTGCGCCGCCAGGCCCAGAAGGCCGAGCGCTACCGCAAGTACAAGGCGGAGGTCCGCGACATCGAGCTGTGGAAGGCCTCGCACCGCTGGCTCGAGCTCTCCTCCGAGCAGCAGCTCGTCACCGGCCGCCTCGACGAGGCCCGCCTCGAGCTCGAGGAGGCCCGCACCGCATGGACCACCAAGGATGCGCACCTCATCGCGGAGCGCGCCGAGCTCGGCCTCGAAGAGCGGCGCCTGCACGGGATCCAGGAAGTCGTCTACGAGCTCGACAACCGGATCCGGCTCGGTGAATCGAAGATCGGCTTCGAGCGTCGCGAGGCCGAAGAGCTCGATGGCCGCGTCGCCGGTGCTCGCACCGAGATCGACGACCTGGCGGCGCAGCGCGCGGCCGGCGCCGAGGAGCTCGCCACCCGTGCGGCCGAGCTCGCCACCCTCGAAGAGGATGTCGCTCGCGAGACCGCCGAGGTCGCCAATCGGGAGGGCGCTGCCGCCGAGGCCCGCACGGCGATGGCCGAGGCCCAGACCCAGCTCGATGCGGCCCGCGCCGAGCTGGGCGGTCGCCGCATGGAGATTGCCACCGCTGACGCGCAGCTCGAGTCCCAGAGCCGTCGCCGCGAGGAAGCCCAGCGTCGCCTCGAGCGCGTCCTTGGCGAGACCGAGCAGCATGCCGGTCGCACGAAGGAGCTCGACAAGGAGTTCCGGCGCGTCAGCGACTCGCTCGTCGAGCTGCGTCAGACCCGCCTCGACCTCGGCAGCCAGCGGGAGAACTTCGAGGCCCGCCGCGAGCTCCTCGCCGAGGAGGCCACCAGCGGCGAAGCCGACGTCTCGCGCCTCAAGTCCGAGCTCGTCCAGCGGACCTCACGCCTGACCTCGCTCCAGGAGATCCAGGCGCGCTTCGAGGGCCTCGCCCGCGGCACCCGCGCCGTGATGGAAGGAGCCTCCGCCATCGCTCCCGGAGAGCCGGGCGCCATCCGCGGCATCGTGGCCGATGTCGTGCGCGCGTCCGAGCGTTACGAGGTCGCCGTCGAGACGGCCCTCGGCGACCGCCTCGGCGGCGTCATCGTGCGCGACTCGCTCGTCGCTGTCGACGCGGTGTCGTTCCTGAAGCGGGGCGCCGGCGGACGCAGCTCGTTCGTGCCCGTCACGCGGGGCGTCACCACCGTGGCTGCGGATACCACTGCGTTGCCGGAGGTCCACCGCCAAGGCGGGGAGGACGCCAAGGATCAGGGGACAAAGACGGACGTCGCAGCCGCAGCCGACGCTTCCTGGTCGGAAGGCGCCCCTGCGGAGCCCGTCGATTCGTCGGAGTCCGTCGATTCGTCGGGGTCCGTCGATTCGTCGGAGTCCGTCGATTCGTCGGGGTCCGCCGTCGCGTCGGAGTCCGTCCCCGCGACCACGCTTCCCGAAGGCGCGCCCACCGATGCGGGCTTCGAAGGCGAATCCGGCCCGTCGAGCTGGGTCTCGCAGGCGTGGGACGGCGAGCGCGCGACCCCGGGCGTCGCGCCCGTTCTGGCCGCGCCGCTGCCGGCCATGGTCGCCGAGGTTCCGCACGTGCTGCCGGTGGGCGAGGGCGTCCTCGGCTGGATGGCCGACCTCGTCTCGTTCGCCGATGGCTTCGAGACCGTCGGTCGGCGCCTCGTCGAGCACATCATCGTCGTCGACACGCTCGCCAATGCCATCGCCGCGCAGGCCGCTGGCGCCACCGACAAGCTCGTTACCCTCGAAGGTGATGTGGTCCACGGCGACGGTGTCGTGGCCGGTGGCTCGCGCGACGCGTCGGGGGCCGGTGTGCTCGCGCAGAAGCGCGAGATCCGCGACCTCGAGGAGATGGTCGGGGCCCTCGAGCACGAGCTCGCGGAGGCCCAGGCCCGCCTGCACACCGCGAAGCAGGAGCTCAAGCAGGTACAGATGGCGCTCGAAGGTCTGCGCAAGCAGGCCCACGAGGGCGACATCGCGATCATGTCGCACGAGAAGGACGAGGTGCGCGTTCGCGCCGACCTCGACCGCGCGCGCGACCGGCTCACCCAGCTCAATGCCGAGCAGCTCGAGCTCGAGGAGCGACTCCGGGTGATCGCGTCCGACGAGCAGGCGACGCGCGAGCGCAAGGCGGCCGCCGAGGATCGCATCGGGGAGCTCGAGCGGATCCAGCTCGATCGGATCTCCGATGCGCACATGCACCGCGAGCGCCTCGAGTCCGTGCAGGCTGTTCTCACCGAAGCGCGCATCCGGGCGGCCCAGCTCGGAGCCCAGCGCGCCGCCGCCGAGAGCGCCACGCTGCGCCTGCAGCGGGCCGATGCGGACCTCGCCGCGCGCGCCGAGCGTCTCATCGCCGAGATCGCGGACTCCGAGCAGCGCGCGGACGCGCTGCGCACCGCGTGCGAGGCGCTGGCCACCGAGCTCGCCGCCGTCCGTACCGACCGCGACGAGCAGGTGAAGGCCCTCGACGAAGGCCGGCAAGCGTACCAGGATCGCACGACCTCGCTCGTCGATGTCGAGATGGCAGTTCGTGAGCTGCGCCGCCGCTCCGACGAACTCGCGACCGAGTCGAGCACGCTCGACGTGCGACGCGGGCAGATCGACCTGACCCGGCGCGTGGTCGAAGAGCAGATCGACGAGCGCTACCAGCTCGACATGCCGACCGTCGTGCAGGACTACCACCAGCGTGCGCTCATCACCGACGCCGAGGAGGCGCGGCTCGCCGAGTTGCGCGAGCTCATCGAGCGGATGGGCGCCGATATCAACCTGACGGCGATCGAGGAGTTCGCCGAGGTCTCCACCCGCTTCGAGTTCCTCTCCGCGCAGAAGAACGACCTCGAACGCGCGGTCGATCAGCTCCAGCGCGCGATCGACAAGATCAACGCAACCTCGCGCAAGCTCTTCAAGGACACGTTCGACGCGGTGAACGCGACGTTCAAGCAGGTCTACCCGCGGCTCTTCCGCGGTGGTCAGGCGTCGCTGTCGCTGACGATGCAGCCGGAGCGCGGGAACAAGGACGCAGGCGAGGGCGAGGTCGGCGAGGACGGGGCGCCCGTCGCGCGCAAGCAGCGCGAGGTCGACCTGCTCGAGGCCGGCATCGAGATCATGGCGCAGCCGCCGGGCAAGAAGAACTCGACGGTCGAGCAGCTCTCCGGCGGCGAGAAGGCGCTCACGGCCGTCGCGCTCGTCTTCTCCATCTTCCTTATCAAGCCGTCGCCCTTCTGCATCCTGGACGAGGTCGACGCGCCGCTCGACGAAGCGAACGTCGATCGCTACAACGAGATCGTCCGCGAGATGACGGACCGCTCGCAGTTCATCGTCATCACGCACAACAAGCGCACGATGGAGGCGGCCGACAACCTGTACGGCGTCACCATGCAGGAGCCCGGCGTCTCGAAGCTCGTCTCGGTGAACCTGTCGCGCATGGGCCAGCGGGCGGGCACCGCGACGAATCGCCAGTCCGCGCCGGCCTCGGCGTAGCGCGACCGCACAGCGGCCGCCCAGTAGCGGTACACTGGGCGGGTGCGGTGTGTCGTTCGCATGGCGGTGTCGGTCGTGGGCGCGGCGGCTGCGCTGGGTTCGATCGCCGGTTGCTACAATCCCGTCCTCCAGGACGGCGCTCCATGCAACACGACCGCGGAGTGCCCGGGGACGCAGACCTGTCAGGGCAACGTCTGCGTCAGCGCCGGCGCGGTGCCCGACAGCACGCTCCCCGACGCGGCCAGCGACGCCTCGAGCATCGAGCCGGATACGGGCCCTTGTCAGTCCTTCTCCACACTGTTCGACACGTGCGCGCTGACCTTCACGAGCGCCCTCGAGATCGCAACGGTTGCCACCTACAACACGGACACGCGCACGCTCGTCTCCGAGTCCGGATCGGAACCGTTTCCGCTCGATCCCACGATCTCGGTCGACGTGACGACCGGCGAGACGATCGTGAACGCCCTCGTACTCACGGGCTTCGCAATGCGCCCGAACGCTTCGCTCCGCGTCACCGGCTCGAAGCCACTCGCGCTCATCGTGGATGGTGCCGTGTCGATCCAGGGAGTCCTCGACCTCCACAGTGACGATCGTGTCGCAGGCGCCGGAGCCCGATCCGAGAACCTCTGCGGCGATGCGGCCGGTCGCGCAGGCCCCACACGAGGGGCGGGCGTCGGCGCCCCCGGTGGAGGCGGCGGCGCCCTCGGCGGCCGGGGCGGCGATGGCCAAAACTCTGACACGAGCGTGAATCCCGGCGAGGGTGGACGCGGGGGTCGTGTGCAGACGGGGCCCCTCGATTTCCTCGGTGGTTGCCGGGGCGGCAGGGGAGGCAGCCAGGCCAACACGGGCGGCGATGGCGGCGCCGGCGGCGCCGGCGGCGGAGCGGTCTACGTCGCCGCGCGGGAAAGCCTCGAGGTCACGGACCTGATCTACGCAGGCGGAGCGGGCGGAGCGGGCGGCACGGTCACAGGTGGGGGCGGTGGTGGCGGTGGCTCGGGAGGCATGATCTTCCTCGAAGCCGGCGGCACGCTCGACATCAGGGGCACGGTGGCGGCGAATGGGGGCGGGGGCGGCGGCGGCGCCGGATCCTCCGGCATGGCCCGCCGCGGTGAGGATGGACGGACGTCGGGCGTCGCCGCGGTTGGTGGCACCGCGTCTGCTCCTAACGCCGGCGCTGGCGGCATGGGCTCCAGCCGCGACGACATCGAAGGCGGGTCGCCCGGCGTGCGCGCGCCGACCGCCGGGGGCGGTGGCGGCGGTGGTGCAGGCTTTGTCGTCTTCCTCGCGTCGACCGTGAATGTGGTGGGCGTCGTATCGCCCCCGCCCACGCCCTTGCGGTGACGCGTCATCAGGTCGCGGGTTGGACCTGATGATGGATCAGTTGGCGTGAGCGGTGCGGCGAGCGGCCTGCTTGGCCTGCTTGGCCTGCTTCGCCGTCTTCGTCGCGGCCTGCTTGGCATCCTTGGCGACGTCCTTGCCGGCCTGCTTGGCCTCCTGCGCGGAGAGGCCGCGCGCCTTCAGATAGCGCACGAGATAGATGGTTCCGACGACACCCGCTGCGATCGCGGCGATTCCGGCGAGGCGACGCGGGCCGATGGCCTTCACGGCGGCAACCGCCGCACCACCGACGAGCTTCGCCGTGTCGGCCGTCGCGTGGCCCGCAGTCCGAGCCGCGGACATCGAGGTCGCGCCGACCGTCCTGGCGATGCCCGATGAACCGGTGCCGAGGGTTTCGAGGACGTTCTTCACGGTGTTCAGCATGATGGAGCTGGGTTTTGCATCGGGTGTGCCGTGGGGATCGGGTGTGCGGGCGGCCCGGATTCGACGGTGAAACGCTGAGGGGCCGTGCGCTCGCGCGCAGAGCGCGAACATGCACGGCGCGCCGAAACGGCAAGAGCTCCGCCGTGGCCAACCACCACCGTGCGGAGCTCGTCGGGTTGGTCGAGCCAACTTGTCGGACCGGCCGTGCCTAATGAGGGGAGCGAAGTGCGATGGCCGTGCCATGATGGAGCGTGGCCACGGTGCCCTCGGTGCCCGATGAAGCGCGTCGCGAGGCGCTGCTGGCAGCGCTGGGCGATCTCATCGAGCGCGGTGGCTCGGCGCGCGTTCTCGCGCCACCGGTAGCCCCCGGGCCCGAGGCGTTTCCCGATCGCTGGGCATCCACCGCGGAGGGGGTCGCGCAGGTGCTGCGGCGACTCGCCTGGCACGCGCAGATCGACGAGGCCGGTGACAGGAGGTTGCGAGGCGAGGGAGAGGTCGCCGGGCACGGCGCGGGTGACAGCGGTGTGCGAGCGGTGCGGCGCATCGTGGTGCGTGACCAGCGCATCGGGGCGCCTCCGACCGCGCGCAAACCCGAGACGATCGCGACGGCGGAGCGGGTCACGAGGACCGAGGCGGTGGTGACCTTGCAGCTCGTGGGGGAGGACGACGTAGTCGGCACGCTCGCGCACGAGATCGGTGTCATCTATGCGGCGCTCACGCGCATCGAAACGGCGGAGCCGTATCGCACGGCCGCACCCGACGTGATCGAGATCGAGCCGGAACGTGATCTGGAGCGGGGCTCGATCGCGACCGTGTATCTCGGTCTCGGGGTGATCGCGGCGAATGCCGCATATCAGCAGTACAGCGCGTCCGGTCGCTTCAACGGGGCGTACGTCCCGCTCGAGTACGATGTCGTGCGGGCGGGCGCGGTGCCGATGTCCGAGCTCGCGTTCCTCCTGGCCGTGCAGGCGGTGATACGGGGGCAGAGCGGGCCGCCGGCCGGACTCGGGGCCCCGCAGCGCGACGAGACCGCCGCGTGGATCGCGGTGCTCAAGTCGCAACGCGACGACCTGTGTGCGCGCTTCGGCACGAATGGGGTCGGCGCCAGCGAGCGCCCCAAGGCGGAGCCGTTCGCCGATGCGCCCGCGATCGAAGCGACCCGCGAGCATGGCAGGCGCGTCGCGTTTCGCTGGCGTAGCAATCGCGGCGGCATCGGGTTTCTCGCGGGCCTCGCCCTCGGCGGTGCGACGGCGGTCGCCCTCGCCATGCCAGGGGTCGCGGCCCCACTCGTCGTCGTGGCGGGAGCGGGGATCGGTCATGTCGCGGGACGTCGGATCCCGGTGGCGCGGTGCAGCGCGTGTGTGAGGACGCTCCCGATGGCTTCGAGCTCGTGCGTCCACTGCGGCGCAGCGATGCGCGGTGATATCGCGCGACTAGCGGATCGACTCGAGGCCGAAGAGCAGCTCGATCACGATCACGGCGCGTGATGCCGACACGGATTCCGCTGTAGGTGTCGTCAGTCCACGGCGGCACACGCTGCGGCGTTCTCGTCGAGAAACCGGTGCGAATAGGTGATTTCCCATGACCAACTTGGTATTTCTAGGTTGGGACCTTTTCGACCGGAGGAAACGGTATGAGCAACAACCTGAAGGAAGTCGTTCAGCGCCACGGACTCGATCGGTACAAGGACGCGGGCTTCATCGCGCTGGCCGTGTTGATGACGATGTTGGCGATCGGGTCGGTGACCTCGCGGGCCGCAGGCACCACGAGCCCGCACAAGTGGCAAGGCAGCGTCGTCGTCCAGGACGCCGACCTGAGCCTGGCGAAATAGCCGCGCACTGCCGCGACGTGTGTCGGTCAGCCGGCGCGTCGCAGGCGACCGCCGCCGATCAACCGATCGAGGCTGTCGAGGGCGGAGCCCTCCACCACCCGAATGCCATGGCGTGCGAGTAGCCGACGCCCCGGCTCGAAGACCGCCCGCTGGTCACGTACCACCAGCTCGCGGACGCGGATGCCATGCTGGGTGGTGGCGACGGGCATGAAGGCCTGCGGGTTCGGCACGATCGCGACGACACTCCCCGCGGCTTTGCGGAGGCGGGCGAGCGCTTTCACCGTGCGCGGCTCGTCTTCGGTGAGACCCGCGAGGTCCGTGAACAGCACGACGACATCTGGCCGGCCACCGGCGACCACGCGTTCGACCGCCTTCGCGAGACCCGCGGCCCGTCGTCCATGCTCCCACGCAGTGCGGTAGGGCAGCTCGATGCCACGCAGACGACACAGGAGGCGGAGGGGCGCGAGTTGCGGATCACTCTCGATGACGGGCGCCTTCGCGCGCTTCTCGTCGCGACCGAGCATCTGATCGACGAGGCGCTTGCAGATGCGGCCGGCCGCGGCCGTGTCGTAGAGCTGGCCGTCGGGGCCGGCCTGGATCGCCTGCCAGCGCGGATCGTCGAGGGGCGGCGCGACCTTGACCCGCACATCGATCGCTTCCTGGTGCGCCAGGTAGCGCGCCACGAGTGCGACCAGCTCGCCGGCCGTCACGTCGGTCAAGTCTTCGTCGACGATCGACCGCGCATCGAGGAGGCGATCGACCAGTTGCAGGTAGTGGTGATGTCCCGTGTCGGGCTTGAGCTCGATCACGGGCCGCGTGTCGTAGCCGACGAGGCCGATCCGATCGCCGTTCGCGATGGCGGCCTTGCCCAGCGCGGCCACGCCGTCGCACGCCCAGTCGAGCGGCGTCTTGCCGGGCGTGCCCTGGCGCATGCCGCTGCCGATATCGAACAGCGCGACGTGTGTGGTGACCACCTCATTCTCGAGGTCGCGCACCATCAGCTGGCCGCGGCGCGCGGTGGCCTTCCAGGCGATGAACTTGAAGGGGTCGCCGTGCGAGTGCTCGCGGAGCTCGCGGAGCTCACCGGAAAGTCCGCGCCGCCGCACGTGGTGGAGACCCACCTGCTCGTGGAGCGCGCCGCCGATCGCCTTCACCGGCTGACCGCGGAGCGGAATCGTCCGTGGGAAGACTTTGACCGCGATGGGGTTCGGAAAGTAGGCCTCGATCTCGAACAGCGCGAGCACGTCGCCGAAGCGCAGGGCCGCGCCGTGCAGCACCTGGTAGCCGGCGGACAGCGGCTTCACGCTCGTCACGATCTCGACCTGCTGGCCGCGCTTCACCGTGGCCTGCGGCTTCTCGTCGATGGCGAGGTTCGAGGCGGCGAGGATCTGCGTGGACAGGATGCGCAGCTTGCGGCTGCCGTGATTGCGAAAGGCGAGGTGCAGGTTGAACGGGCGGTCCGCGGCGAGCGCGCCACCAGGCTGATCACCGGGCGGCACCCACCACGAGAGCTCGATCTTCTTCCGCCGCAACAAGATCGCGGTCGGATAGAACGCGAGGTACAGCGCGAGCAGGATCGAGAGCGTCATCCCCGCCATGCCGACGATCGGCGGCGTCGCATTCACCGCCCCGACGACGAGGAACAGCAGTGCCGTGACCAGCACCAGCTTTCCGCGCAGCGCGAGGCGGGGGATCATTTGCGGGGCATCTTGTAGCCGACCTTGTCGACGCCCTCGGCGACGACCGCGGCCCCCGAACCACCTTCGAGCTCCGCTTCCGGCGTGAGCAGAATGCGGTGCGCGAGGACGAGTGGCGCCAGGCCGCGCACGTCATCGGGCAACACGTAGTCTCGCCCCTTGATGAGCGCGACCGCCTTCGAGGCGTGCACGAGGGCGAGCGCGGCACGCGGCGACGCACCGAGATAGATCTTCGCGTGGGCCCGTGTGAACTGCACGAGGCCGAGCACGTAGTCGAGGAGCTCCTCGGCTACGAAGACCTCCTGCGCGAGCGCCTGCATCTCGAGCACGTCGTGCGGTCCCATCACCGGGCGCACCGCCGGTGGTGGCTTGTCATACGTCGCGAGCATGCGCTTCTCGTCGGCGGCCGCCGGGTAGCCCATGCGCAGCTTGATGAGAAAGCGGTCGACCTGCGCCTCGGGCAGCGGGTAGGTGCCCTCCTGCTCGATCGGATTCTGCGTCGCGAGGACGATGAACGGCTCGGTCAGCGGGCGGGTCTCGCCTTCGATGGTGACCTGGTGCTCCTGCATCGCCTCGAGCAGCGCACTCTGCGTCTTCGCCGGCGCACGGTTGATCTCGTCGCCGAGCAGGACGTTCGTGAACACCGGGCCCTCGCGCAGCACGAACTGGCTCGTGCGCATGTCGAGGATGTACGTGCCCGTGATGTCCGACGGCAGGAGGTCGGGCGTGAACTGCACGCGCTTGAAGTTGCAGCCGAGGGTCGAGCTGAACGCCTTCACGAGCGTCGTCTTCGCCACGCCCGGATAGCCCTCGATGAGCACGTGGCCGCGCGCGATCAACGCGACGAGCAGGGCCTCCGTGATGGCGGGCGCTCCGATGAAGGCGCGGCCGACTTCATCGGTGATCGCCCGGCAGAGCTGGTTGACGCGAGAGAGGCGGTCGGGAGCGATCGTGGAAGGCATGTGGCTAGGCCGGAAGCTCGGTGCCCAGAGTACGACACAGGGCGCTGACGTCCTGGTAGAGCGCGTCGAAATCGCGTCGCGAGAGCTGCCCCGTGCTCCAGGGCGCAGCGGCCTGACCGCGGCTCGGTAACGCACGCAGGCGGCGATACACGGTCGTCAGCGCGAGGCCAGCAGGGTGGCCCTTCGCCTTCGTGACCTCGGCGACCAGCTGCGGTTCGGAGAGCGCGTACAGCGGTTCGGCCCGCGCGGTGATGCCCGCGAGCAGGACCTGCACCTGGTCGCGCAGGATGCAGGCCAGCACGAGGTTCGAGCTCCCTCCGCGATCGGCCGTCGCGACGAGCGAGTGGGGCTCGTCACGGCGAACGGGGCGTCCGAAGCGGAGCCAGGCGCCATCGACCTTCGGGCCGGGCCGGACGGGCAGGGCGATGAGGGCAAGCAGGAGCAGGAGGGCCGCGAGCACGGCCGCGAGCGCCTTCATGGCCCCCGGCGTCAGCAGCCACTCGTCGCGCTTCGACAGCCAGTAGTTGAGGTCGGCCACGGTGCGCCCGAGGTCGCCGCCGCGCGGATCGTCGATGAACGCGCGCGGATCGCCATACATCGGGACGTCGCCGCGCAGGAGCACGATGCGCTTCACGCGCCCCCCGCGATCGAGCCAGCGCAGGATGTTGATCGCGAGCTGCACGTTGCCGCGGAAGTGCAGCTGCATGTGATTGATGAAGAGGCTCGGGTCGCTCGTCGCGACGAAGCGACCACTGCCGCGCTCGCCGGCCACGACCAGCGCGCCTTCTTTGAATGCCACCACGACCTCGGCGCCCTCGACGCGCGTCAGGGCCGCGGGGTGATTCGCGACGACCTCGCCGACATCTCGCGCCACCGGATGGTCACCGCGTGACGTCGCGACCGGCGCCCACGGCTGGTTGTCCTCGTAACGACTGGCGACGGGCGCCGTCGTGTCGGCGCGGAGGAGCCCGAGCCCGCGCATCGCTTCGCGACCGGCGCCGAAGTCATCGGCGATGACCGCGTGGCCGCCCGCCTGCACGAATGCTCCGAGCCGCCCGGGATCGACGCGCTGGAGCGGATACACGAGGAACAGCATGTCCTCCGCGCCGAGATCGCCCCACTCGAGCTCGGAGACGACCTGGACCTCGAAGCCCATCCCCTCGGCGAGCGCGACGAACCGGGCCATGCCGTTCCACAGTCCCGAGTACGGATCGTATTCGGCACCGCGCGCGGCCTCGGCCGGACGGCGACTGGCCTGGCCGAACGCAGTCCCGGCGGCGAGCACGACGAGGAGGGCGACGATGATTCGCCCGTAGCCCGTCGCCCGTCGTCGGAAGCCCTTCACGCCATCTCCTTCTTCAACGCGTTCGCCGCCTTGGTGATGCTCGCGAGCGCCATGGCGAGGGGGGCGGCCGGTTCTTCGACCGCAAGCAACGCGAAGTACCCGTTGTCGACGTGGCAGCAGACCACGTCGAGCGTCTTGTGTTGCGCGATGAAGTACTCGGGGCCGCCGTAGTGCCACGTACCGAAGCACGAGCTCAGGTGATTCATCACGACGCCGTAGTGCGCCGTCAGGATCATCCAGTCGGTCTTGTCGAGGATCGCGAAGCAGTCGACCATCTCGCCCTGCGAGTCCGCGAACGCCCCGCCGACCGCGCCGGGCGTCGACTCGACGGCGTGCCGCAGGATCGCGCCAAACGGCGTCGCGTCGCTCACGAGGGATCCTCCGCGAGGATGGCGATCACGCGCTGCGGGTCCATCTCGACCTGGGTGCCTGACGTCTTCTCGATCTCCTTGACCCAGCGATCGAATACCTGGCGCCGGAGCTCGGGAACCACGCCCGCCTCGCGTCGCTCGCGCGTCAGCGTGTACGCCGGCTCGATCGCGGTGAGGAGCACCACGTCGTAGCCATACGCCGTCCGCACGGGCCCGGCGATGTGTCCCACCTGATCGATCGAGAACAGCGCCTGCGCATAGGGGGCATCGAGGCCCTGCACCGGCAAGGGCTTCACGTCGGCGTACACCACGGCGGGGGGCCCGGGGCGACGCGCGGCCGCGGTCGCGAGATCCGCCGGCATGAGACCGTCCTGGCCCGCCAGCTCGGCGGCGATCGCCCCCACGATCCCCTTCGCCGCCGCATCCTCGGCGGGGGTGGCCGTCCTCTCGAGATTCACACGTGCATAGGACGACGCCCGCAGCTCGGGCATCGCCTCCGGGCGGCGGTCGCGCTGCAGCACTTGCGAGAGATAGGGCTCGAGACTCTCGGCGCGCTGATGCGTCGCTTCGAAGCCGGTCTCGACGAGCCGGCTCGCGAGGGCGGTGCGCGTGGCCTCGATCACCTCGTCGTCCTCGCCGTAGCCACGCGCCTCGGCGGCCTGCGCCAGCAGCTCGAAGGCGATGCACTCGTCGAGCGCGGCCCGGGCCGTCCCCGCGTGCACCGCCTGCGCCTGGACGCACGAGCTGTAGATCGGCCGACCCGCCACGCGCGCGACGATGACATCCGTGGGACTCGCGGGTGTGGCGGCGAGGTTCGTCACGGGCTGCGAGCGCGCGCCGGTGGTCTCGACGACGCTGCCGTCATCACTGCACGCCCCGAGGGCGAAGAGCACGATCGCACGCCGCATGAGAGGTCAGTCGCGCTGGACCAGAGCGAGCCGTGCCATCTCCTTGCCGACAGAGATGACCGCGATCCCGATCACCATCACCAGGAGCGCCGCCACGTAGTCGCGCCGCGCGAGGTAGTCGAGCGTCTCCTTGAAGAAGAACAGGCTGCCGCCGATCAGCGCGACGGCCAGGGCTTCGAAGAAATAGCGACGCATTTATCCTTTGACGTGCCGGAGGAGGATGAGCGCCGCCATGGCCGCGAGCGCGATGGTGACGGACAGGTAGAACCGAGAGCGGGGCTTGCCGAGCTTCGCATCCCCGCGCGCCTTCGCGATGGCCGCGACCAGATCCTTGTCGCCCGTGCGGTGGGGCCGCAGGGCGCCAAGGAACGCGTAATGATAGATGACGAGCCAGAGGACGATGGCACCCACGGTGAGCGCGGTCGTCATGAGGGCCACCCGGCCGGGGTACATCTCGCCGAGGTAGTCCGCGATCGCCGGGTCGAAGTTGACCCACGCGATCAGCACCGAGGGGATCAGGATCGCACCGCCGACGAGGATCCAGTACACGCGCTCGCGACGCAGCCATCGCTCCGAAGGCCCCTGCGCCGCCGACGAGAGGCCGCGCACGGAGCGCGGCGCCGGGGGTTCGTGGAAGGTCGTGAAGAACGAAACGCCGAACAGGTACGCGATCACGCCAAGCGCCACGAGGGTGAAGCGGACCGGGCCATAGACATGCGACGAGGCGAGCTCGGGCGTCAGCGCGACCGGCACGAGCAGCGCCGCGGGGAAGAGGCCGAGCAGCACGACCTCGGAGCGACGCACGAGCCCGAACAGCAACACCACCAGCGGCAGCGCGGCCGCCGCCATCGCTTGCTTGCTGTTGAAGGCGCCGATGAACATCGCGGGGAGGATCACGATCGAGACCCACACGTTGGTGCCCAGCGCGAACGCCACGACGTCGGCGAACGTGCGCCAGCGCCCAGAACGCGGCTGCGGATCCACGGCGGTAGTGGTGACCTCCACGCGGCTTCAATGTACAACGCGCGCCGTGGAGAGGCAGCTCGTCGTCACGATCGATGGACCCGCGGGCGCCGGCAAATCGAGCGTCGCCAAGCTCCTGGCCCGCCGGCTCGGCTACCGGCTCCTCGACACCGGGGCGATCTATAGAGCGGTCGCGTTCACGGCCCGCGAGCGCGGCATCCCCTGGACCGACGGCGAGGCCTGCGCCCAGATCGCGCGTGACCTGGACATCCACTTCGACTTCGTCGACGAGACCAACCACGTCTTCCTCGGGAATATCGACCGCAGCGCCGACATCCGGACGCCCGAGGTCTCGCAGGGCGCCTCCCAGGTCTCGGCGCACCCGCCCGTCCGGGCCGCCCTCCTCGATCTCCAGCGCCGGCTCGGCGCGGGTGGCGGGGTCGTCGTCGAGGGCCGCGACACCGGGACGGTGGTGTTCCCCGACGCCGGCATGAAGTTCTTCCTGACGGCCACCGAGACGGAGCGGGCTCGCCGTCGCGTCGACGAGCTTACCCGGGCCGGTAAGTCCGTGGATTTCGACCAGACCCTCGCCGAGATCCGCGAGCGGGACACCCGCGATGCGAGCCGGGACGTGGCGCCGATGGTGCCCGCCGCGGACGCGGTGATGGTCGACAGCTCGACCCAAACCCTCGAAGAAGTTGTCGAATCCCTTGCCCAGCAGGTGGTCGGGCAAAGCAAGAGATGACTCGTTGACACGATCAGGGCGGGAAGGTACTAACACCGCCCTGCGTCGAGGCTGCCTCGGTAGCTAATCCAACTCGACGGCACGTCAGGAGATCTTCTCTTTTTATGGTTACTCAAACCGGCCAGGACGGCCAAGACGGCGATGAAGACTTCGCCGCAATGCTCGCGGAAAGCTTCGGCCAGGATAGCGTCAAAGAAGGCGAAATCCTCCGCGGCACAGTGATCGCAGTCGGTAAGGACTTCGCGATCGTCGACGTGGGCTACAAGTCCGAAGGACAAGTCCCGCTCGAAGAGTTCCGCGGCGCCGACGGAACCATCACCGTGAAGCCCGGTGATGAAGTTGATGTCCTCCTCGAATCCCGCGAGAACGACGCCGGTATGTGCGTCCTCTCCAAGGAGAAGGCGGATCGCTTCAAGGTGTGGGACGAGATCAGCGCCGCGTGCGAGCGCGACGAGCTGATCGAAGGCGTCATCACCACGCGCGTGAAGGGTGGCCTCTCGGTCACGATCCGCGGCGGCGTGAAGGCGTTCCTCCCGGGTTCGCAGGTCGACCTCCGCCCCGTGCGGAACCTCGACGCGTTCCTCAACCAGAACTTCAAGTTCAAGGTCATCAAGTTCAACAAGAAGCGCGGCAACATCGTGTTGTCGCGCCGCGTCCTCCTCGAGAAGGAGCGCGCTGCATTGAAGGAGTCGACGCTCGAGCGCCTGAAGGAGAACCAGATCGTGGAGGGTATCGTCAAGAACCTCACCGAGTACGGCGCCTTCATCGACCTCGGTGGCATCGACGGCCTCCTCCACATCACCGACATGAGCTGGGGCCGGGTCAATCACCCGTCCGAGCTCTTCCAGGTCGGTGATCACGTTCGCGTGAAGGTGTTGAAGTTCAACGCCGACACCGAGCGCGTCTCGCTCGGTCTCAAGCAGATCAGCGAGGATCCGTGGAGCCGCGCGGCCGAGAAGTACGTGCCGGGCACCGTCGTGCGCGGCAAGGTCGTCTCGCTCAAGGACTACGGCGCCTTCATCGAGCTCGAAGAGGGCATCGAGGGTCTCGTCCACATCTCCGAGATGTCGTGGACGCGCCGCGTGAAGCACCCGTCGAAGATGGTCGCCGTTGGTGACATGGTCGAGGCCGTGGTCCTCGACGTCGACGTGAAGCAGAACCGCATCTCGCTCGGCATGAAGCAGCTCGAGCCGAACCCGTACGAGCAGCTCACCGAGAAGTACCCGCCGGGTACGGTCGTGAAGGGCCACGTCCGCAACATCGCGGACTTCGGCATCTTCGTGGAAATCGAGGAGGGCATCGACGGCCTCGTCCACATCAGCGACATGTCCTGGACCCAGCGCGTGAAGCACCCCTCCGAGCTCTTCCAGAAGGGCGAGGAAGTCGAGGCCGTGCTGCTCAACATCGATACCGGCGACGGCGACAAGCCGAAGATCTCGCTCGGCATCAAGCAGCTCGTCCCCGATCCGTGGGATCGCATCCCGCACGACTACCCGGCCGGTAAGGTCGTGGACGGCAAGATCCTCAAGGTCCTCGACTTCGGCGCCTTCGTGGAGCTGGAGCGTGGCGTCGAGGGTCTGGTCCACGTGTCCGAGATCTCCGACGAGCACGTCGAGGATCCGCGCACGGTCCTGACCCCGGGCTCGGTCGTCAAGGTGCAGGTCCTCCACGCGGACGGCGCCGAGCGCAAGATCGGCCTGTCCATCAAGTCGGCGAACCGCGCCAAGGACTCCGCCGAAGCCCAGGGCTTCAACTCGGCCAACGCCGGTGGCGCGACCCTCGGCGACAAGTTCCGCGGCAAGCTCGACAAGCTGAAGTCGGGCGCCAAGGATGCGCAGTAAGTCGTAGTACCGTCGTCACCCGATGACGGGAACAAGCCGCTCCACCCGGGGCGGCTTTTTCATTTGGCGCGTCGGCGTCAGCGCGGCGCCGCGACCACGGCCTCGAGATCCGTCAGGATGCGCGGGATGCGCTCGGCGATGAGCAGGTCGCCAATCATCCGCACGAGCGCCGACCCCATGTGAGCGAGCGCGCTCCGCCGGCGCTCGGTGTACAGCGCTCGGAGCGCATCGAGGTCCGTTACGGTGCCCAGCAGCTCCTCGGTCTCCGCCCAGAACCCGGCGTACTGCGCGAGGTCGTCCTCGAACCAGTCGTCGCCGAGCGGCATCTGTAGCTCGCGGCGCTTCTCTTCGAGCTCGGCGCGCTCCTTCGTCCACTCCTTCGCATCGCGCGTCGCCGCCCGACCCATCGCGATCGTGCACCGCAGGTCGGTGCGTCCCGCCTCGAGCAGTGACTGCGCGGTTGGCGCATACCGCGCGAGCGCAGCGCCGGCCGCCCGACCGTGGAGTGCTCGCCAGTCCTCGGCCGCCTTCCAGATGTTCGTGCCCACCGCGACCACGATGAGCGCGTTCGACGGCGCCACCAGCTCGCCCGCGAGGTGCACGGCCGCCCGCAGCAGCGGATCCCTCTCATCCTTGGCGTCCGCGAGCGCCGTCCGCACGATCGGAAAGAGCGCCATCGCGATCGGGATGTCGACGTGATTGCAGGGCAGGGCGAGCTCGCCGCCGCCCGCATCCCACGCGACCAGCGCGTCCCACGCCCGCTCCACGCTCGCCGGTGGTCGCCCCTCCATCGCGGTCGGAAAGCTCGCATTGGCCTCGTCGAGCCACGCGCCCGCCTCGGCGTCCGCGTCCACCGCTTGCACCGCCAGCACGAGCGAGCGCACCTCGGGCGTCCCGGTCTCCGCGAGGCTCTTCGTTGGCGCCAGCACATCGGGCGCCTGCGGGCCTGGCGCGACTGGATCGTTGGTGCCGGGACCGCCCGAGCAGCCCGCACCCAGCGCGATCACCAGGGCAATTCGGCGAAGCATGACCTGCAACAACGTACACCTGTCTGGCCGCGCATTCCTCAGGCTCGAACGAAGGTCCGAGGCCGCACCTGACCCGGACGTCGAAGCGTGCAGCGCGGCGCTCTTGGCACTTACCACCGCGACACAAGGACGGCGGTTTCCTGCGAGAACTGTATGGGCTCGTATTCGATCGGACCGAGCATGATGGCGGCGGGCATGTCGATCGACCTCTGGGTGCGGAAGACCTCCGCCCGGAGGCGCGCGGGCGGAGAGGGACCATGACCAAGAACCTCTGGACGCAGCACGAACATCCGATCGTCGAATGGGGGGCGCGACTCGACGGAGTAGGCCCGTCTCCAGAGCGCATGCTGAGTCTGATGCAGAGGATCGCCGATGCGGGCACGCGGACGGCGATGATGCTGTTCCACGAAGACCCTATTAGACGTTTGCGCGAACAGTTGGCCGTCCCTGCCTTTCTGCGGCTCGGACTCGGCGAGGCTGCCGCTCACATGTGCTGGTTTCGGCGCTGACGATACAGTCGAGTGTGGCGAGGTCGACGACCTCGGCGCGCTACTTGCCGAGTTGCCGCTTGGGGAGGACAAGATCAACGGCGGCTACCGCGAACTCGGGAGGGCTCCGGTACGCGTGCTAGGCAGCACCCTCAGGTTCCGAGATGGAGCGTGGCAAGCGGGGCTGGACGGAGTGAACGTCACTATTCAACTGTGCTCGGACATCTGGTTCCCCTACGTGCGGGGACTTGCGCACCCAAATTGTCGTGACGGATACTTCTTCGACAACGTCGAGCTGGCTACTCGTCACACGCCGCGGCTGAATGAGTTCCTGGCGGAGGTCGCGGCGATGGTGCGGGACGTCGGCGCACGTCTCGTGCAAGTCGAGAAGAACATCGGCTACATACGGAACTATCAGGCTTGGGTCCATGACGCTGGGATCCGGCTCGACGGTCCTCTCCCTCGGCTTATGCCTTCAGAGCTGGTTCACGTGGACTGGCCGCTCCGCTACCGCGAAGAGTGAACTCGGGGGGACGGCAAAGCGGTGGAGAGCTATCAAATCAAACACGTAACCACGGCTGACCCCGACCAGGTGCGAGCCAACGCAAAGGAGGCAATCGCGCAGCTGACCAGCAAGACCGAAGTTGCCCCTGACGGCGCAAAGCGCATCGCTCAAGTGACCGTGGCGAATCCCGCAAACCCGCTCTACCACGCTGACGAAGCGACACTCGCGCGCCGTTTTGCGCAGGAGATCCGGCGGCTCGCGCCGGGAGAGTCACTTGTGATCCGTAACGCAGAAGGTTCTCACACGTTCACGCCGCCGGAGTCACCATGACGCGCAATCTGTGGGTTCAGCGCGGGACCGCGATCGTCCAGTGGCGAGCCCGAATTCAGCGGGACGTCGCAACTCCAGAAGTCGCGCTGCGACTGCTAGAACGCTGCGCCGATGCCGGTCGACGCCACGGGATGTTTGTCTGCGACACCGATCCGGTGGACTACGTGCGCGCCGCGTGGGCTCGCGATAATCAGTTGCGTCTGTCGCTGGAGGATGCGGACGCGGCTGCCGACCTTTGGTGGTACGGATCATCGGACGCGAAGGTGCATGGCCTGGTGCGAGACCTTGGTGCGCTGCTCGAGGCACTTCCCGAGGGCGCACAAAAAATAGACCCGGACTATCGGGCCGAGGGGCACTCCCCCGTTAACATCTGGGGCTCGTTGGTGGACCACGATGATCCTCGCGAGCACCTGACCCTCTTCGTGTCCCTCTACTCGGACATTTGGATGCCCTACGTAAAGGGACTGGCGCACCCGAACTACACAGAGAACGCCTACTTCGACAACACCGAGCTCGCGACGAGTCACACACCACGCTTCAACACCTTCTTATCGGATATCGCAGCTGCCCTTCGCGACTCGCGCGCGCAGCTCGTGCTCGACAACGAGGACGGAGTCATCAACTCCGAGTACCTGCCATGGGTGCACGACGGCGGCATTCGCCTCGACGGGCCCGAGCCGGCCCTGGTTCCCCCGCACCTGCATGAATGGAAGTACAGCGATGACGATGGTGATCTCGGGGGGAACCGGGGGAACCCGCACCGGAGTTGATTCTGGGCGCGGTTCGCACGGTCTATACGTGTCCGGCGGACATGTCCGCGTACCGGACAGCGCGTCCCGCCATCGGACGAAACGCGGCTCGCTGCGCGTGATGTCGATAGGTTGCGCGTGGCCAGCGGCTTGCTGCGTGTCACGCCATGACGGCAGCGAGGCCCGTGTTCCCGGGTCAGTTCCTGTTCATCACCCGTCGCTGCACGCAGCGCCAGTTCCTGCTGCGACCCGACGCCGAGACCAACA
>JALHPV010000048.1 GCA_022842285.1 Kofleriaceae bacterium | reverse complement strand
GCGCATGCGCGCGAACTTGAATCGGCACCATCGCGGACGTCCGGCCCGAAGGGCCTTCGAACCCTCTTACCTTGGCGTCTATGGCGTCTTGGCGTTGAGAATCTGGGGCACCGGCGTGCAGAACCCCACGACGATGCCCGTGATGAGGCGATCGCGCATGCGCGCGAACTTGAATCGGCACCATCGCGGACGTCCGGCCCGAAGGGCCTTCGAACCCTCTTACCTTGGCGTCTATGGCGTCTTGGCGTTGAGAATCTGGGGCACCGGCGTGCGGCACCGTCCTGGGGCACCAGCGTGCGGCACCGGCGTGGACAACGTCCTGCGGCAACGCCCTGCGGCGCGTTGCGAGCTAGCGCTCGAACTTGAACAGCGAGAGGCCGGCGAACGCGAAGATCGCGGAGAACCCGAGCAGCGCGCCGATCGACGGCATCACGTCCATGAGCGTCGTCGACGGTTCGACGAGGGCGGCGTAGTAGCCGTCGAGCGCCCACGCGTGCGGCATGGTCAGCCCGACCTTCTGCATCGCTACCGGCATGACGACCCGCGGCATCATGCAGCCGCCGAGGAGCCCCATCACGAGCAGCGTGACCGAGCCCATCGCGCCGAGCTGCCGTTCCGTTCCGCCGAAGGCGGCGAAGAGCAGCCCCAGGCATACGGCGCACAGGACCACGCACAGCGACAGCACGACGAGCGCGAGCACCGAGCCGCGCACCTCCATGCCGAACACGCCGGCGCCCAGCCCGAACAGGAACGCGAGCTGAGCGCAGCCGATCAGGAAGTAGGGCACCAGCGTGGCGAGCAAGGCGTGTGAACGCGGTACCGGGGCGGCGAGCAGGCGGCGCCACGTGCCGGTCCGACGCTCGGTGGCGAACGTGACCGCGACGGTGAGCGCGATGTAGAAGCCGAACAGCACCGCGTTGCCGGGGACCGTGATCTGGAAGCTCGTGATGGGCAGCCCCTTGCCCGGTTCGCCACCCCCGCCGCTGAACATCAGGCCGAAGGTCAGGATGAACACGATCGGCAGGAGGAACAGCGAGAGCAGCGCGCCGCGATCGCGGAGCAGCAACCAGCAGTCCTTGCGAATGGAGGCGATGATCATGCGTCGTCTCGCAACGTCTTGCCCGTGAGGGCGAGGAACGCGGTCTCGAGGCTCGCGCGGTGCGACTCGATGCGCTCGATGGTGGCCCCCGTACTCTCGAGGGCCGCCACGACCGGGGCCAACCCCGCGGTGGGGACGATGCGGAGCTCGCCGTCGACCCGCTCGACCACTCCGTGTGCGGCGGCCGCCGCTTCGGCCGCGGCCACTTGCTCGGGCGTGCCTGCGAGGTCGACGGCCACCCCGCGCTGCGAGTGCTCGGCGACCAGCTCCGCGATCGTCCCGACGGCTACGATGGCGCCGCCGTCGATGATCGCCACGCGGTCGCAGAGGGCCTCGACCTCCTCCATGTAGTGCGACGTATAGACGATCGTCATGCCGTCGCCCTGCAGCGCCTTCACCGTCTCGAAGATGTGATTGCGGCTCTGTGGATCGACGCCCACGGTCGGCTCGTCGAGCACGAGGACCTCCGGCTTGTGCACGATGCCCGACGCGAGATTCAGCCGACGCTGCATGCCCCCCGAGTAGGTCTTCACGATGTCCGTCGCGCGCTCGCGCAGACCGACGACGCCGAGGGCCCAGTCGATGCGGTGAGCCAGCTCGTCGCCGCGCAGGCCGTAGAGCGCGCCGAAGTAGCGCAGGTTCTGGAGCGCCGACAGCTCGTCGTAGACGGCGAGCTGCTGCGGCACGAGCCCGAGCTTTCGCTTCGCGCCGTGGGGATCGCGCGCGAGCTCGATCCCACCGATGGCGATCGTGCCGCGCGTCGGCGTGACGACGCCGCAGGCCATCGAGATGGTCGTCGTCTTGCCCGCGCCGTTCGGGCCGAGGAGGCCGAGACACTCCCCGCGCTCCACATCGAGATCGAGGGCGTGGACCGCCTTCCGGGCGCCGTAGTCCTTGCCGAGCCCCCGCAGTGAGAGCGCCGTCGTCATGGCTCGAGCACCACCTTGCCGAAGCCCCGGCGCTCCTCGAGGATGCGATGCGCATCGGCGGCGGCCGCGAGCGGCAGCTGCCGGTAGACGACCGGCGCGAGCCGACCGGCGGCGACGTGCCCGAGCACCGCGAGGAGATCCGCCTTGCTCCCCATCGTCGAGCCGAGGATCTCGATCTGCCGGAAGAAGATGTGCCGCAGGTCGATGCTCGGATGAAAACCGGCCGTCGCGCCGCACGTGACGATGCGACCGCCGTTGCGTGTGGCCTTGATGCTGCTCGCGAACACGTCGCCCCCGACATGCTCGATCACGGCGTCGACGCCACGCTTGCCGGTCAACGTGCGGCACTCTGCCGCGAAGTCGACCTGCGTGTAGTCGATCACGTGATCGGCACCGAGCTGCTGTGCCTGCGCCAGCTTCTCGGCGCTGCTCGCCGTCGTGATGACCCGGGCGCCGTGCAGCTTCGCGATCTGGATCGCGGCCACGCCGATGCCGGAGCCCGCGCCATGTACCAGCACCGTGTCGCCCGGCTGCACACGCGCCTTGTGCACCACCATCTGCCACGCGGTGAGGAACGGCAGGAGGCAGGAGGCGGCCTGCGGAAAGGTGAAGTCAGGGTGGGGATACGGCGCGAGGTTCACCGCCGGGACGACGATGTACTCCGCGTAACCGCCCTGCGTGTTCTCGCCGAGGATCTTGTAGTACCGGCACAGGTTGTCGTGACCACCGAGGCACGACGCGCACCGGCCACACGACACGCCGGGCTGCACGACACACCGCGCGCCGACCTCGGCGGTCACGCCGGGGCCCACCGCATCGATCGTCCCCGCGATATCCGCGCCGAGTCGATGCGGGTACTCGAGATGAAACGCCGGTCCGCCTTTGCGCACCCAGATGTCGATGTGGTTCAGCGCGACCGCTCGCACGCGTACCCGCGCCTCACCCGGTCCGGGCTCGGGGATCGAGAGCGTCTCCATGCGCAGCACGTCGGGACCGCCGTGCTCGCGGAGAACCATCGCTTGCATTCCCATGCCTGGACTGTACGTTCGTCCCATGCGCGTCGTCGCCGTGCCGTGCCTCAAAGACAACTTCGCCTACCTCGTTATCGAGGGCACGCAGGCGGCGGTGGTCGATCCCAGCGCGGCCGCGCCGGTCGAGGCTGCGCTGGAGCGCGCGGGGGTCGAGCTGGCCGCGATCTGGCTCACGCATCACCACTGGGACCACGTCGGCGGCGTGCCCGACCTCACCACGGCCCGTCCCGGCCTGCCGGTCGTCGCCAGCGCGAAGGACAGCGAGAAGATCAAGGGAGTCACCCAGCGGCTCGCCGACGAGGAGTGGACCGAGACCGCCAACCTCCGCGCCTACGCGATCGATAACCCCGGCCACACGCTCGGGGCGATCAGCTTTCGCATCGCCGACGCCGTCTTCACCGGAGACACGCTGTTCGGCGCCGGCTGCGGCCGCATGTTCGAAGGCGATCCGGCCATGATGCACGCCTCGCTCATGAAGCTCGCCGCCCTCCCCGGCGAGACGCGCCTCTACTTCGGCCACGAGTACACGCAGAGCAATCTCCGGTTCGCGGCCGCCGTCGAGCCGTCCAACCGCGCGGTGGCGGACCGCGCCGCCGCGATCCCCGCGCCGTCGACACCGTCGACCGTGGACCTCGAGCTCGCGACCAACCCGTTCCTCCGCTGCAGCGAGCCCGCGGTCATCGAGGCCGCGCTCGCCCACGGCGCGGCCTCCCGCGAGCCGCACGAGGTCTTCCGTGCCCTCCGGGCATGGAAGGACACGTTCTAAGCCCGCGGGCCCGGCGACCCGAAGCGTCGTGCCGGCGTCATGCGAGATCACCGTGGGCCGACGCTGCTCCGGGCGCAGGCGCTCAGACCTTCGCGGGGAGCCGCAGCACGAACGTCGTCCCGGTCGCCGTCGGCCGGTGCTCGAGGTCGCCGCCCATCGCGCGGGCCAGCGATCGCGATAGCGCGAGCCCGAGGCCCAGACCGGCCGGACCATCACTGGTGACGCCGCGCGAGAACGGTCGAAACAGGCGCGTCCGGGCCGCGGCGGTGATGCCGGGCCCATGGTCCGAGACGCTGATCTCGGCGGCACCGTTGTCCGCTGCCCGGACGGCGAGCTCGATGGTGCGATCCTCGGCGCCGCGGCTGTACTTCTCGGCGTTGTCGACGAGGTTGCCCACGATCCGAGCGAGCGCGTCGCGATCGAAGCGCGCGGTGATGTTCGGCGGGATGTCGAGAGCGAGCATGGCGCCGGCGCGATCGAGAGCCGGCTCGGCACGAGTGGCGAGCTCCTGGAGCGCATCGCCGAGCGACGCTTCGCGCACGTCGATGGCGAGGTTGCCGCGCTCGAGCTGCGAGAACCCGAGGACGTTGGAGACGACGCGGCCGAGGCGTGCGGCCTCCTCGCTCATGCGCCGGGCGTAGTCACGTAGCTTGTTCGGGTCACCGAGGTCGTCGGCGAGCATGTCACCGTAGAGCTGGAGTCCAGCGAGCGGGGTGCGGAGCTCGTGGGCGGCGGCGGCAGCGAACGAGCTACGCTCGCGGGCCAGCTGCTCGGCCCGCGCCACGAGCCACACGACGAACGCCGCGGCCAGCATCGCGAGCGCGGCGAGTCCGGCAAACCGCCACGTGAACTCGCGCACGAGCTCCGAGGCCGCGGTCGTGGCCGTGGTCATCGCGAGCGGCGCGGGCGCGACCTCGAGGTGCCAGCCCGGCGCGATCGCCGTCGCCCCGGCCTCGTCGCCCGGGCGCAGCGCCGCGTCGAGATCCGTCGCACGGCCGTCGACCCACCGGGCGAGTGCCGTGCGATCGATGACGAAGCCCTGGGCGAGGGTGCCGTCGGGCGTCTCGACGTGGCGCAGCGCGACGAGCGTCGGCTCGCCCCGGAAGGAGTGCGTCGAGAGCTCGAGGGGCGAGATGGTGATGGTGATGGGGGCGGCCGGCACCTCGGCCACGGGCTCGACGGGCGGTGGCTTGCGGCGCCCGCGCTTCCGAGGCTTGGTGGGCTCGGTGACGGTGGTGTCGACGACCGCCGGCGCGGCCGCCTCTTGCGCGGTCTCCTCCTCCTGACGCCGCTGCTCGGACGGCAGGACCGCCACGGGGGACGACGGCGGATGGGCCGGCGCTTCCGGCAGCGGCGGCGGTGGTGCGGGGTCCGGGCGCTCGCCGATCGATTGCTGCTGCTGCTGGAGCTCGTCCTCGTTCGAGGACGACGAGCCCTTACCTCGCGTCGCCTTCACCGAGCGCTGCTGTGGTGCCACCCGACTGCGGGATTGCGGCGAGTTCTGCTCGCGGTAGATCTCGGTCGGCATGTTGTTCTGCACGTAGCTCGACGGATCGATCTGGATCTGCTGCTGGATCTGCTGCGGTGGGTCGTTCGACGCGACGATCGTGGGGCTCGGCTCGGCCGGGACCTGCGCGGAGGGGGCGGGCCGCGGATCCACGCTGGCCACGACAGGAGGTCTCGTCCGGGTCGTGGCCCCGCGATCGTCGCTGGGGACCGGGACCGGATCGGCCGCGGCGACCACCACCGGCGTCTGCGGTGCGGCGAGCACGCCCGCGAGGTGCGTCGCGACATCGGCGCGAAACCGCTGGTTGCCCGCGAGGGCTGATTGCTCCGACAGCGACGGCTCGTCGTCGTTGACCGTCGGCGTCGTCGTTCGCCCTGCCGCGTCGATCTGGAAGTAGCCGAGCACGATCGGCTCCGCCGGCAGCGCCGCCAGCGGCGACGGCGCCACGGCCCGAATGTCACCGACGCGCGGATCGTGGAACAGGTTCTGGTAGTGGAAGTACGGGCGCTCGCTCTCGCGCGTGATCACCCGCGCCAGCTCGGCGCGCAGCGCATGCGCCAGCGCGGCTCCGCGCAGCTCGGCATCGCGCGCCGGCGCCGCCAGGACCGCTCGCTGCTGCGCGCGCACGTCGGACCAGCCCGCGAGGAAGAAGCCCACGAGCAGCACGCCCACGACGAGCGACAGCGCCGCTCCGGCCGTGACGGTCCGCGACAACTTCATGCCACCGAGCCCCAGGCGTAGCCCGCGCCCTTCACCGAGACGATCACGCGCGGGTGCGCGGGATCGGACTCGACCTTCTTGCGCAGCACGGCGATGGCCATGTCGACGGCGCGCGTCTGCAGATCGCCGCGTTGACCGAACACGTGCTCGAGCAGCTCGGCGCGCGTCACCACGCGATCCTTGTGCTTGTGCAGCCAGCGCACGATGCCCACCTCGCGCGGCGTCAAGGCCACCCGCGCCTCGCCGCGTACCACCATCATGCGAGCGAGATCGAGCGTCGCGCCGTCCGCATCGACGCTGTCGACCGCATCGCCGGCGCCCGCGTTACGACGACCGAGCACGCGCACCCGCGCCAGGAGCTCGCGGGCCGAGAACGGCTTCGTCACATAGTCGTCGGCGCCCTCCATGAGGCCCCGCACCTTGTCGTCCTCGGAGCCGCGGGCCGTCAGCATCAGGATCGGCATGCCCGGCCGCGCAGCCCGGAGCTTGCGACACACCTCCATGCCATCGAGACGCGGCAGCATGAGGTCGAGCACCACCAGATCGAAGGCCGTGCGCAGCCCCGACTCCACGCCCGCGACGCCATCACCCACGGCGACCACGTCATGGCCGTCGCCCTGCAACAAGTCGACGATCCCCTCCCGGAGGCTGGCTTCGTCTTCGACCACGAGGACCCGCACGCCATCATCGTGCCACGCCCGTCGCGGCCGCATGTAAGGGCCGTGTAAGAGCAGTGCTTACGAGGGCCTGACAGCGCCGTGCCGTCGGCATCGGCAGAGTGATCGCATGCGCTCATCGCTACCCCTCTCGCTCTCGGTCCTCGCAGGCTGTGCCGCCGCGTCGGCCACCCCCATGCCCTCCACCACGGGCTGGACCGGCGCCGGCAATCCCGGCATCGCCCCGGCCATCACGACCACGACCGGGATGACACCCGAGCTGGCGGCCGTGCGTGCCCAGGGGCCAGTTGGCCTCGAGCACATGCTCCAGCGCTATGACGAGCTCCCGCCGGGCGAGGAGCGCATCGCGATGGAGAAGCAGATCGACGCCATCGCCGGGCAGCGCTACGCGACCGTCTCGCGCCTCTACTGGTACACGGATCTCGCCGCCGCCGAGGCCGCGGCCAAGGCGCAGGACAAGCCGATCCTCGCTCTGCGCATGCTCGGTCGCCTCGACGAGGAGCTCTCCTGCGCGAACAGCCGCTTCTTCCGCACCGCGCTCTACGCGAACACGGGCGTGAGCGACTACCTGCGCGACCACTTCGTCCTCTACTGGTCGAGCGAGCGCCCGGTGCCGCGCGTGACCTTCGACTTCGGGGATGGCCGCCGCATCGTCCGCACCACGACCGGCAACAGCGCGCACTACGTTCTCGACCAGTCGGGCACGGTCATCGACGTGCTGCCCGGCCTCTATGCACCGAGCGTATTCCGCGCCGAGCTCGAGACCGCCGAAGCGCTGTGGCGCAGAGTTGCCCATGGCGCTCCGGAGCAGCGCATGGACAAGGTCGACACGGTCGCCATCGTCGAGCACCACCGACTCCTCGCCGCGGACCGCTCGAAGCGCAGCGCCAATCTCAGCCTGCCCTACGTCCCCGGTTCCCCTTCACTCCTTGCGCTGGGAGCGATCGAGAAGGCGGCGATGATGGCGCAGCGGGTCACCGTCTCGAAGGCGGCCGTCGAGGTGCCCGACTTCGTGGCGCTCGGCGTGGCCTCGACCCAATCGGCTCGGGACGACCGCGCCGCGTGGGCGGCGATCGGCCAGGCCGTGTGGAAGCTGGAGGGCACGCCGACGAGCCCACCCCAGATCCTCGACGAGCAGAGCCGCGCCCTCGTCATGACGCTCCAGTCCGCGGTGCCTGCGGGTGTGCGCAAGCCATCGAAGGCTGAGCTGATGGGCATCGTGGCGCGCTACGAGCAGTCGATCGTCGCCGACACCGCGATCAACGAGCTCGTCCTCCGCCCCCAGATCAGCTCGTACATCGCTTCCACGGGCACCGTCGACTTCGAGACACTGAATGCGATGGTCTACGAGTCGGTGTTCTTCACGCCGAAGTCCGACCCGTGGCTGAACCTCCTGCCGCGCGACGAGTTCACGGGCCTCCCCGGCGATGGTGTCCTCATGCAGTGATAGTATTTCCCGCGATGGGAACCGGAGTACGCGCGCTCGTGGCGCTCGCCCTGCTGGCGGGCGCGTCCACCGAGGCGGCCGCCGACGAAATCCAGGCCGGCTTCTGGCTCGGCCCGCGGGTCTACTCCGATGACTCGCGGCTCGGCTATCTCGAGAACGAGGTCTTCCATCCGACCCTCGATAACTCCATGGCGTTCGGCCTCCGCGTGGCCCGTCCGTTCTTCCCCTGGCTCATCCCCGAGTTCGAGCTCGCGGTCGCGCCCACCGAGACGAAGCCGATCGGCGGCGCCATGTCGGACGACGTCTTCTGGATGAATCCGCGCATTCACCTGCGCATCGAGCCGTTCCCCGGCCGCCGCATCTTGCCGTTCCTGGTCATCGGCGGCGGCGCCCCGATCACCCTCTCGTCGGCCCCCGGTCGGTTCGGTACCGGCATCACGGGCGATGGCTATGTCGGTGGAGGCGTGCGCTTCGATACGGGCAAGGGCTTCGCGATCCGCGCCGATGCCCGCGTCGCCTTCCTGCCCGGCGTCGAGCGGGTGGTCGCCGTCGAGGTCGACGTGGGGTTCGGCCTCGAGCTCCAGTTCGGACGCGCGAAGCCGGCCACGAGCAAGGGCACGCTGGTCGCGGCCAAGCCCGCCGATCAGGATGACGACGGCATCCCCGACGCCACCGACAAGTGCGTCGACCGCGCCGAGGACGCCGACGGCTACGAGGATCTCGACGGCTGCCCCGACATCGACAACGATCTCGACCGCGTCCTCGATGTGGCCGACAAGTGCAGCGGTGTCCCCGAGGCCTACAACGGCTTCGAGGACGACGACGGCTGCCCCGACACCGTGCCGCCCGAGGTCGATGCCCTGCGCGGCACCGTCGAGGGGCTGCTCTATGCTGACGGCGAAACGGCCGTGCGCGACTCCGCGCAGCCCAACCTTCAGAAGATCGTCGACCTCATGAAGGCGCACCCGTCGATCAAGGTGGTCTTGATCGGTCACAGCGACGATCAGGAAGCGAAGCAGTTCGCCGAGCCGGTGGAGGGCCAGGCCCCCCCCGACCTCGCCACGCTGTCGCTCGATCTGTCGCGCGCCCGCGCCGAGTCGGTCAAGCAAGCCATGGTCAGCCTCGGTGCGCTCGCGAACAAGATCGACGTCGAGGGCCGCGGCGCCGAGGAGCCGGTGGCCGACAACGACAAGCCGCGCGGTCGCCTCGCGAACCGCCGCGTCGAGATCAAGCTCTACGTGCCGCTGAGCGCGCGCTAAGCGCGGACGCGAGAGGCGCTCAGCTCTTCTTGCGGCCGAACAAGCCGCGCTTCTCGCGAACCGGCTCGTCCATCTCTTTGGCGAGCTCGCGCATGAGCTCTTCCTGGCGAGCGGTGAGCTTCGTCGGAATCTCGACGACGAACTGGACGACGTGGTCCCCGCGACCGGTCTCGCCGACGCGCGGAATGCCCTGGCCCCGCCGGACGAAGACCTCACCCGGCTGCGTGCCCGGGTCGAGCTTGATGGTCGCGGTGCCCGTGCAGTTGTCGTCGAGCGTGTAGATCTCCTGATCGCCGCCGAGCGTGGCCTTCACGAAGCTGACGGGAACCTCGGTGAGGACATCCGCGCCCTCGCGCTTGAAGCGCTCGTCACCCTGGACGTGGAGGACGACGTAGAGGTGGCCGGTCTGGCCGTTGGGAATCGCCTCACCCTTGCCGGCGAGGCGCAGCGTCTGGCCATCGTCGACGCCAGCGGGGACCGTGACGCTGAGCGTGCTGGTCTCGGGCTTGGTGCCGCGGCCGCGGCAATCGGGGCAGGGATCCTTGATGCGCTTTCCGGCGCCGCGGCACTGCGGGCAGGTGGTCTGCACCATGAAGAAGCCCTGGGCGTGGACCACCTGGCCCTTACCTTTGCAGGTCTCGCAGACTTCCGGCTTGCTGCCGGGGGCCGCGCCCGTGCCGGTGCACGTCCCGCAGGCGAGCTCGCGCGTCACCTTCACATCCTTGGTGACGCCCCACACGGCCTCCGCGAACGCGAGGGTGAGGTCGACGCGGAGGTCCGCGCCCCGGGCCTGCCGCCGGCCGCCGCCGCCACGACCACCGAAGAAGTCACCGAAGAGGTCGCCGAACGCGGAGAAGATATCCTCGACGTTGGAGAAGCCAGAGCCACCGCCCTGCCCCGCCCCGCCCCGCAGACCCTCGAAGCCGAAGCGATCGTAGCGGGCGCGCTGCTCCTCGTCGGAGAGGACCTGGTACGCGGTCGAGGCTTCCTTGAACTTGTCCTCGGCCGCCTTGTCGTTCGGATTGTGGTCCGGGTGGTACTGCTTCGCGAGCTTGTAGTAGGCCTTCTTGAGCTCGCCACTGCTGGCCGAACGTTCGACGCCGAGAACTTCGTACAGATCGCGCATGGCTTGGAAATCAGAGCGTTGGGTAAGCCGCGGCGCGTAGAGTGTCAAGCGTGCTCGAGCCCGCTGACCTCGCGCTGAACGCCGCCGACCCCGCCGACGCACTGCGCCGGGCGGAGCGGCTATTCGAGGCCGCCGCCGGGGTTGGCCTGTCGCCAGGCGTGCTTGGCGAGTCGGCGGTCCGGATCGCGACCCTCGCGTGCGGGGCCGCGCCCTACCTGGCCACCCTGATCGGGCGGGACCCGTACCGGCTCGTGCGGGTGGCGGCCGACCCGTATCTCCGTCGGGAAAAGCCACGCGAAGTCCTGGCGGCGGAGCTGGCCAGCCAGGTCGGTCCGGCCCGTACGGCGGCGGAGCTGCGCGCGGCCCTGCGCCGCGTTCGGGCCGACGAGCTGGTGCGTCTCGGGGTCCGCGAGCTCGAGCTGGGGCTCCCGACCGAGGTGGGCCGGGAGCTCGCGCGCCTGGCCGATCTCTGCTTCGACGCGGCGATCGATTTTCACGACCGCGAGCTGCGAAATCGCTACGGCGTGCCGCTCTACAGCGACGGCGACACGCCACGCGAGGCTCGGCTGACCGTCATCGGGATGGGCAAGCTCGGCGGCGAGGAGCTGAACTTCTCGTCGGACGTCGACGTCATCTACATCTACACGTCCGAGGATGGCTCCGCGGGCGAGCTCTCGCTGCACGAGTACTTCGCGAAGCTCTGCACGCAGGTCACGGCCGCGATCGCCGAGGTCACCGAGGACGACATGGTGTTTCGCGTCGACCTGCGGCTCCGCCCCGAGGGGGCGCGTGGCTCCATCGCCCTGTCGCTCGCGCAGACGGAGCGCTACTACGAGACGTTCGGTCGACCGTGGGAGCGGCAGGCCTGGATCAAGGCGCGACCGTGCGCGGGGGACCTGGCCCTCGGCGCGGAGGCGCTGACCACGCTCCGGCCGTTCGTCTTCCCGCGCATCGTGAGCCCGACCGTCCTCGACGACGTCCGCGAGCTGAACCGTCGCATCAAGCGCGAGCTCGTGCGGCCGGCCTCGTCGCGCGTGCTCGGCTTCGATCTCAAGAATGGCGAGGGCGGCATCCGCGAGATCGAGTTCTTCGTGCAGGCGCTGCAGCTCATCCACTCGGGAAAGCAGCCGGCCCTGCGCGTCCGCGGCACCCTGCCCGCGCTGGACGCCTTGCTGTTCGCGGGGCTCGTCACCGACGACGAGCATGCCGAGCTCGCGGCGGCGTATCGGTGGCTGCGTCACGCCGAGCACGTGCTGCAGCTCGAGGCGGGGCTGCAGACGCAGACCATTCCGAGCGATTCCGTCGCCGCCGAGCGCTTCGCCCGCCGGCTCGGATATGCGGGCGGCGAGGCCCTCGCGACGGAGCTCGCCGCGCACACCGGTGCCGTCGCGCGCATGTTCGCGACGCTGGGAGATGACACCGAGGACGATCGGGTCGCGGCCGACGCGGACGCGCTCATGTCGGGTGAGCTCGACGAGGCGGGCGAGACCGCCGCGCTCGCCCGGCTGGGCTTCGTGGACATCGTCGCGGCGCGGGCCGAGCTCGCCCGCGCCCGCCGCCATGATGCGCAGCGTGCTGCCGGGCTCTTGCGAGCGATCGCGGCCTCGGCAGATCCGGATCAAGCGCTGCGCTTCCTCGTCGATCTGATCGCGAAGCGAGGCGAAGCCTGGTCGATCTGGAAGCTCCTCGCCGAGAACCCACCCATGACGCGGCTCCTCGGCTCGCTGCTCGGGGCGAGCGAGTACCTGGCCCGCACGCTCGTCGATACCCCCGAGCTCATCGACCTGCTCGCCCAGATCGGCAGCGCACCGCCCACGAAGAGCAGCGCCCAGATCGATCGCGACCTCGCCGCCCATCTCGCCCGCGTCAATGTCCTCGATCCGGAGGAAGCGTGGAGCGCCATCGCGGAGGTGAAAGCCGCGAACGCCCTGCGCGTGGGGGTGGCGGACTTCGGCGGCGCGCTCGACGCCCTCGCTGTCTGCAAGGAGCTCACGGCGATCGCCGAGGCCTGTCTGCGCGGCGCCCTCGCCGTCGTCGAGCGCGGACTCGCCGTACGCCACGGTCGACCGCCGGGCGGGGCGCGGCTCGCGGTGCTCGGACTCGGCAAGCTCGGAGGCGGCGAGCTCGGGTATGCCGCGGACCTCGACGTCGTGTTCGTGTTCGACGGCGACGATGCCGCCGAGACCGACGGCCCGGTACCACTGGCCACCATCGACTGGTTCTCGCGGTGCGCGCAGCGGCTCCTCGGTGGCCTGCGCCTGCGCACGCCGCGCGGTCGGCTCTACGAGGTCGATACCCGGCTCCGGCCGTCGGGCACGCAGGGACTCCTCGTCAGCTCCCTGCCCGCGTGGCGGCGCTATCACGCCGAGGTCGCGCGCACGTGGGAGCGCCAGGCGTTAACAAAACTTCGCGCCGTCGCTGGAGATCCGGCGCTCGGGGCCGAGGTCGAAGCGCATGCGCAGGAGACCGTCTACGGTGCTCCGCCCGCCGATCCCGTCGAGCTCGCCGGCCACATCCTCGGCATGCGCCGCCGCATGGAGCGCGAGCTGTCGAGCGGCGATGATCTGAAGACCGGCGCGGGGGGCGTCGTCGACGTGGAGTTTGCCGCGCAGTACCTCCAGCTCGCTCATGGCCATGCCCATCCCGCGCTGCGCACGCGCTCGACCGTCGAGGCCCTCGCCGCCGCGGCCGTCGCCGGCGTGGCCCCCGAACACGAGCTCGAGCTCCTCATGCAAGGCTATCGGTTCCTGCGCGGTATCGAGAACCGGCTCCGCGTCGTGAACGACCGCCCGGTCCATCGCTTGCCGACCACGCGAGCCGAGCTAGACCAGCTCGCACGCCGGTCGGGGTTCCCCGATGGCAAGACGCTGCGCGAGCACGTCGAGCGCTGGCAGCGCGACATTCGAGCGGCGGCCTTCGAGATCCTGTCACCGCGCAGGCTCGATCCATCCGCTCCGCCTGCGCCGGGTGCGGGCACCAGGCTCGACGGTGCGTAAGCGAATTCGCACTGCGTCGCGTCACGAGCCAGTACAGATCGACGGCAATTCTCCGCCGCGCTTGTGGATCGAGTCGCGCATTGGTACGAACGCGATATGGGCATCAAGAAGGTCGAGTCGATCTGGGTCGACGGTCAACTCGTCCCGTGGGACGCCGCGACCGATCACGTCCTCGCGCACACGATGCATTACGGCGTCGGCGCGTTCGAGGGCATCCGTGCCTATCAGCGCGCGGACGGTCGCACGCAGATCTTTCGCCTGCGCGAGCACATCGAGCGCCTGCTCGACTCGTCCGTGATCTGCACGATGGACGTGCCGTACACGCGCGACCAGATCATGCAGGCCTGCATCGACCTCGTGAAGGCGAACAAGATGGCCTCCTGCTATCTCCGCCCGCTGGTCTATCTCGGTTATGGCGCGCTCGGTCTTGGCTCCTTCGAGCCTCCCGTCCGCACGATGGTCGCCTGCTACGAGTGGGGCGCGTACCTGGGCGACGAGGGCCTGCGCAAGGGCATCAAGTGCATGGTGTCGGGCTACTCGCGCGCCAACTCGAACGCCGCCATGAACAAGGGCAAGATCTGCGGCCAGTATGTCAGCTCGGTCCTCGCCAAGCGCATGGCGATCAAGAGCGGCTTCGAGGAGGCCCTCATGCTCGACCCGCAGGGGTACGTGGCCGAGGGGACGGGCGAGAACATCTTTGTCGTGAAGAAGGATGTGGTGCGCACTCCGCCCACCTCCGGCGCCATCCTGTCCGGCATCACGCGCGACACGGCGATCACGCTCCTCCGCGAGCAGGGCGTCGACGTCCGCGAGGAGCCGATCGCTCGTGACGAGCTCTACATCGCCGACGAGGTCTTCCTGACCGGTACTGCGGCGGAGATCACGCCCGTCCGTGACATCGACCACCGCAAGATCGGCCGCGGTGAGGCGGGGCCCGTGACGCGCCGCCTCCAGGAGTCGTTCTTCTCGGTGGTCAAGGGCGCCGACACGAAGCACGACCACTGGCTCGCGTACGTCTGAACAACACGTCCCAGAAGTTGTGAGCTTGGCTACTAGGTAGCTGCTACTATTTCGCTCGTGGATCTGGGGCTAGGCACTGTCCTGCTCGGCAAGTACCGCGTGGACGAGGTCCTCGGTACGGGCGGGATGGGCCGTGTCGTGCGCGCCTCGCACCTGTACCTGCAGCAGAGCGTCGCGATCAAGATCCTCCTGCCCGAGATGGTGGAGAGCGCGAACACCGTGTCGCGCTTCCTCCAGGAAGCGCAGTCGACGGTAAAGCTCCGCAGCGAGCACATCGCACGCGTCTACGACGTCGGCACCGCCCCTGACGGCTGTCCGTTCATCATCATGGAGTTCCTCGAGGGGAACGACCTGAACCAGGTGCTACGTCATCACGGCCCGCAGCAGCCGCAGGTCGTGTGCGACCTCATGTTGCAGGCCTGCGAGGGCATCGCCGAAGCGCACGCCCTCGGCATCGTTCATCGCGACATCAAGCCGTCGAACTTCTTCATCACCCGTCGCATCGACGGGACGATGCTCCTCAAGATCCTCGACTTCGGGATCTCGAAGTCGCCGAACAAGCTCAACCTCAGCGAGCTGACGGGCACCCAGACCATCATCGGCACGCCGACGTACATGGCGCCCGAGCAGATGAAGAGCGGCAAGGAGACCGGCCCCCGCAGCGACATCTGGTCGATGGGCGTCGTGATGTACCAGCTCCTGAACGGTCGCCCGCCCTTCCACGGCGACTCCTACGCCGAGCTCGTGCTCAAGGTGAACAGCGAGCCGCCGGCTCCGATGCACGTCACGCTCCCCGCCGGTTTCGGCGAGGTCATCTTGCGTTGCCTCGAGAAGGACCCGCGGTTCCGGATCCAGAACGTGGCCGAGCTTGCCCGCATGCTCGCTCCCTACGCGACGGACCCTCTCGCCGGTGCCCAGTCTGCCGCACGGACGGCGCGCATCCTCCAGCAGCGCAGCGGCATGACCGGCCAGCAGGGCCTCGCCATCGCCGCGGGCGGCGGCCTCACGACCCCTGTCCCGCAGGCGCCGGCCCAGTTCACCCCGCGCAGCTGGCCGCCGACCGGATCCAGCGTCTCGCAGGGGGCCGGGCAGATGACCGTCCGGACGCGCAGCAACCGCGGCTGGATCATCGCGGGCGTCGCCAGCATCGTCATCATCGCGGGCGCGAGCGGCTACATCGTCAGCTCCGTCATCAACCACGACACCAAGGTCGCGGCGTCGGAGACGTCGCCGCCGCCGCCGGCCGAAGACACCGCCGGGGCCGCGCCGGCGCCGGAGGTCACGCCCGCGTCGAAGGCAGCTCTCCCCGCCGTTCCCACGCCCACGCCGACCGTTGCAGCACCAACGACCTCCCCCGACGTCGGGGCGACCGCCGGCTCGGGATCAGGCTCGGCCGCTCCGGTCCGCCCGCCCACGGTCGCTGCGCCCACGCCGCCGATCGCGACCACGCCCACCACGCCGGCCGTGACGCAGCCGCCGACCGTTGCGACACCGACCGTTCCAACGCCGACCGTTCCGACGCCTCCTCAGACCACGAAGTCCGAGAAGCCCGCGACCACGCCTCCTCAGACCACGAAGTCCGAGAAGCCCGCGACCACGCCTCCTCAGACCACGAAGACCGAGAAGCCCGTGACCACGCCTCCTCAGACCACGAAGTCCGAGAAGCCCGCGACCACGCCTCCCCAGACCACGAAGTCCGAGAAGCCCGCGACCACGAAGTCCGACAAGCCGTCGTCCCCGAAGAAGAAGCGGAAGACGCGGAACGACGACGAGCTGTTCGGCGGGCGGAAGTAAGCCCGCCCCGCCGAGAGGCGCTCCACGACGACGCGGCCGCCAGGCGCGATGGCGAGCCCGTCTGGTCCGTATCGGCGAGGGTTCGCGAGCCGATGATCGCGGAGGGCGCAGGCAGAGCGCGCGGTGCTCTGCCCTGGAAGCTCCTAGCTAGAACGATCCGGAGACGGCGAAGCCGGTCGTGTCGGGCGCGAGGATCGGACCGACTGACAGCGTCGGGTCCGCTTCCGGCGAGGGCGCAGTCAGGTACAGCGCGATGCCCGCCCCCACGGCCGCGAGCCCGAAGATCGCGACGCCGGTTGCGATGTTGGCGCGGCTCCGGGCGTCACCCGTGATCTGGACGCCCTCCTCCGTACACATGTTCGTGACGCCGCCGCAGTGCTCCGCGAGCGCGTCCTTGTACGTGCCCCGCGCGTCGAGGGTGAGAGCACCGGAGACGCCGAGCGCGACCGCCCCCGCGCCGACGAGGACGAAGGAGACGAGCTTGCGGGTCTGCCCGACCTTCTCGACCTCGGGCTCCTTCGAGGGCTCCAGGGTGGTCGGCGTGCTGCCGTCGCCGGAGACGGGGACCGGGGCGGGATCGAGCTCGATGGTCACTTCGCGCGACGCGCCCCGCTCGAAGGCGAGGGTCTTGGTCTTCTTCTCGCCGCCGACCTGCCACTCGAGTTCGTGCGGGCCGGGGTCGACCCGGAACTCGCTGCCGAGGAGCTTCGAGTCGAGTGGTTTGCCATCGAACATGATGGATCCACCCTCGAGGTCGCTGTTCGCAGGAACGGTGATGAGGAGCTTCGGGACCTCCTGATCGAGGCTCGCGAGGATCTCCTTCACCTTGTCGCCGCGCTTGTCGCCGGCCTTTTCAGCGAGCTTGAGCGCGTCCAGGTACCACTGGTATGCACGCGCGAGCTTGCCCCACTCCTCGTAGCAGCGAGCGGCGTTGAGCTTCACGCCGATGCCGGGATCGAGCTTGTCGCTCTCCTCGAAGGCGCTGCACGCCTCGGCATAGGCCTTCTGCTTCATCGCCTTCTGTCCCTGCTGGAACAGGTCGTCAGCCTTGTTGGCGTGGGCCGGCGCAGCCGCCGCGAGGAGAAGCGCGAATGCGAGGGCGTGTTTCATTGGACCACCGTGAAGACCGCCGTGTCGTGGTACGCGCGAGAGAAGTCCATCGCGTTGGGGCGGAGGTCACCCGCCGCGACGCCGGTGAAGCCACCCTGCCAGGTGAAGATCCGCAGCACGTAGGACTTGCCGACGACGAAGCGATCCGCCGGAATGACCAAGCGCGGCGCCGCCGTGGTGCGGCTGAAGATGTGCTTGTAGACCGCTGCTGTCGGCATCTCGACCGCGTTCGGTACGAGCTCGAACATCGCCATCGAGTAGAGGGTGTGCGGCGTGGTTGTCGCGAAGGACAAGATCGCCGGCTTGGTGGGGGCCCGCACCTCCTGGCCGTCGACGGAGAGGAGGGCTCCGTCGAGCTCGATCTGCGCCGGGAGCTCCGCCGAGAACGACACCGGCAGCGTGTGTGCGCCGTGCTGGCGCAACTCCGAGGTGAGCGTGACGGGTAAGTTGTTCAAGGTCGCGACCAGGTGGCTGCGAGTCATGCTCGTGGCCACGGAGAGCACCGTCGGCCAGCGGGCGGCAAAGGGATTCCCGAAGGAGGATGTGACCTCGGTCTGCGCGCCGGTGATATCGATGGTTGCGGCCGCTAGCGTGGGCCCGGCATCGTTCGCGATACCGGCACCGGGCGCCGCCTTCAGCGCCCAGCTGGCCACGTGCGAAGCCGCCGCTGGAGCCGGACGTGCCAAGGCGAAGCGGGCCGCGATGGCCGCCGAGTCCCAAGGAAACGTGACGGTCAGGTCGAGAGGTACCGTCGAGAGCGCTCCGGAGATCGCGTCGGTGCCGGTCTGTTCGAACGGCGGGACTTCCAGGGCCCCCTGAAGTTGGCTGTTCGGCGCGCCGTAGCGCAAGACGAGGATCGAGTCGGCGGCCGTGAACCTCTCGAGCGGGCGCGCGGTCAGGCTGGACAGCGTCGCATACGGGGCGTCGGTGATGGCGAGCATGGTGGCGGCCGCAGCCGGCGCCGGAAGCGAGCGGGCCGCCCATGCTCCGACGATGTAGAGCTGGTACGTCTCCGCCCCGGCGCCCGCGACATCGGAGGTCACCGAGAACGTCAGCGTGTCGGTCTCGAGGGGATTGGTCGGATTCGGGTGCTCGAGGATGCCGAAGCCTGCGGTGACATCACGCGCCGGCACGTCGATGCCACGCAGAATCGGCGTCTCGGGCATCGGCAGGTCGGGCAGCGTGTACTCGACGATGGCCGCCGACTCGACAGCCCCGACGAACTTGTTGCCTTCGATGGTCGCGGGCACCGCCACGAGGGAGCTGACCGCCTCGTCGGCGGGTACGTAGTACGTCGCTGTCTGGCCGGTCAGGTCCAGGGGGGCTCTGACGATCGTCGCGCCGATGGAGATGCGCTCGATGGTCAGCGAGTTCGACGTTGGCGCGGGCGCGTCGGGTGGCAACGACGTTTCGTCGATGCCCGCGATCTGCGCGCAGCCGGTGAGCAATGCCGCCAGGCCGGCGGCACGCGCGATACGAATCCCCACGCGGAAAATCGTATCAGGTCGCGTCACTTGTCGACAGTGTCACCTTCGTCACGGTCGGCCTCGTCCCCCTCGTCCCCCTCGCCGGCGCCGTCCTTGTCCCGCCGCCAGAACCGGAGCCGCGACCGGCTATCGCGTGCGGCGTCGTCGTCCTTCTTGTCGTCCTTGTCCTTGTCGCTGCGCTTCAGGCGCACGCTGGCCTTCACATCGGGCTCGGCGCCCATCACCCGCTCGCTGTTCGGGATGAAGCGAATCTCCGTCTTGATCTCGAACGACAGCGTCGTCAAAAGCTTCGCGATCTCGTCGGTGAGGTTCAGCGTCGTCAGGAACTCGCGGGTCTCGCGGGCGATGATCTCGAAGACCTTGTCCTTGGCGCCATCCGCCGATGAGGCGAGGTACCCGGCGACCTCGGGCACGCTGTCCCGGGCGGCGCCCGCAAACTTGCGGATACCTTCCTCGGTCTGGAAGACCGCGCCCATGCCCGCGGCAAACGTCTTCTTCACCAGGTCAGGGACGATCTGCTCGAGCTTGGCGCGAATGGTCTCGGTCAGCCCGTCCCGGTCGTCGTCCTTACCCCGGGATGCGTCGTCGGTACCGGCCATGGCTTGGTGGTACCATCCCCCACGATGGCGGCGAGAGATTCAGGCGCGACATTTGCGCCCGAAGACTCGGTCTCCGCACTCGCGGTGGAGAAGCGCCGCTATCGCAGCGACGGTGATGGCAAGCGCCCGCCGCTGCGGGTCCGCAGCTTCCGCGCGTACCTCACGACCCTGCGCGTGATCTTCAGCTACTACTGGCTACGCTTGCGGGCCCGCTTCCACTCCGACGAGTGGGTCGAGCACAACCTGCGGGTCGTCCACCTCCGCAACGCGCGCCGCATCGAGCGCGCGATCGTCGGGCTGCAGGGCCTGTTCATCAAGGTGGGCCAGCTCATCTCGATCATGACGAACTTCCTCCCCGAGGAGTTCCGCCGGGAGCTCGAGGGTCTCCAGGACTCCGTCCCGCCGCACCCCTTCGAGGACATCCGGGTGCGCCTCTGCGACGAGCTCGGCAAGTCCCCCGAGGAGATGTTCGAGTACTTCGAGCGCCGCCCCATCGCCTCGGCCTCGATCGGCCAGGTCCACCTCGCCCGCCTGCCCGACGGCACCAAGGTCGCGGTCAAGGTCCAGTACCCACACATCGAAGACATCGTGCGGCGCGATCTCAACACGCTCCGCCGCATCTTCAAGATCATCTCGTGGTTCGTCCCCTACCAAGGGCTCGAGGACCTGTACCGGGAGATCCGCACCATCGTCCTCGCCGAGCTCGACTACCGCGAGGAGGCGGCGAACGCCCAGCGCATCGCCGCGAACTTCGACGGCCGCACCGACGTCGCCTTCCCGCAGGTGGTGGCCGAGCTCTCGACCCAGCGCGTCCTCGTCACGCACTTCGAAGCCGGCTGCAAGATCACCGATCGCGCCGGTACGAAAGCAGCCAACCTCGACCGCAGCGAGCTCGCGCGCCTCGTGGTCGAGAGCTACTGCCAGCAGATCTTCACCGACGGCCTCTATCACGCCGATCCGCACCCCGGAAATCTGCTCGTGCGCCCCGACGCGCACGGCAAGGCGCAGCTCGTCTTCCTCGACTTCGGCGCCGTCGCCGAGCTCGGCCCCAAGATTCGCGCGGGCCTCGTCGAGCTCGTCCACGGTGCGCTCATGCGCGACACCCGCCGCATCGTCACCGCCCTGAAGCAGATGGGCTTCGTCGCCCGCGGCGCCGACACCCAGAAGTTCGAACAGGTCATCGAGTACTTCCACGCGCGCTTCCAGGAGAACATCTCCCTCGATTCGCTGAACCTGAAGGACATCAAGTTCGACCCCCAGAAGGGCCTCGAGAGCGTGGCGGACCTCCGCCGCATGGACATCTCCCTCCGCGAGCTCTCGGCGAGCTTCCACGTGCCCAAGGAGATCATCATCCTCGAGCGCACGCTGCTCCTCCTCATGGGGCTCTGCACGGAGCTCGACCCGGGCCTCAACCCCATGACCGTCATCCGCCCCTACCTCGAGAAGTTCGTCCTCGGCGAAGAAGGTGACTGGTCGACGCTCGTCCTCGATACGTCGAAGGATCTCGTCATGGCCGTCACCTCGCTGCCGACGGACCTCCGCAAGTTCATGCGGTCCGCCCACGCCGGCGAGCTGCAGCTGAAGTTCAAGAACCTCGAGCAGCCCACCCTGCTCATGTACCGACTCGGCCACCAGCTCATCTACGCCGGAGTCGGCATCGCCGGCGCCGTCGTCGCCATCACCCTCGAGGGCCGCGGCGAGCTGGAGCGCGCGGAGTACGCGTGGTGGACCGCGCGCATCGCCGGAGTGCTCCTCGCCTGGAGCTGGTGGTCGTCGCGGAACCTGCTGCGCAAGCGCTAGCGAACACCTCGTCGCCAGGGTCGATTACGCACCGGTCGAGAGGAGGACCAGCACCGCGAGCACCACCGCCACCACGGCGAGCGCCGCCAGCACCTGCCACACGTCGAGGGGCGTCTTGCCGACGACCACGTCCGGGCGCTGCCCGTGCACGATGGCGCGATAGCGGCGGTCGCGATAGCGGTACGTCACGATCCAGGCCGGCAGCGCGAGGCGATCCGTGAGCTGCGACTCGAGCATGCTCGCGACGTGGAGGTTGCGAATCCGCGTGCCGGGGATGTGACTGCGCACGCGTGCTGCGGCCTGGGCGTCGAGGGCGGCCTGGATCGCTGCCCGGGCTGCACTGCGCTGGGCCTCGAACGCCTCGACGACGCCGTCCTCGGGCAGCTCGTCGCCGATCGGCAGCTGCTGGGAGAGATCGTAGCTCGGCGCGAGGTACGCGCATTCGTCGTGGGTGAGGCCGCGCGACGCCGGGATACACAACGAGTCGAAGCGCAGGGTGGTCTCGCCGCTGTGGGGAGCCCACGCAGAGCGCCGGGCATCGTGGTCGCTGTCAGCGGCCCATGCGACGGTGGCCTGTGCGGTCACGAACCAGGCGGACCAGTAGATGGGAGCGAGCGACTCGGTGACGGCTTCGGTGCGCAGCGCTCGCGGAACGAACCAGCCGCGCGTCGCGAACCATCCCCGCAGTACGGCCTCGGCCGTCGTGCGCGAGACGCCGAACGGTACCCGACGCTCCGCGCGCTCGATCGGATCGTGCGGCTGCTCGATGGCCATCGTGGCGCCGCAGAACGCACAGCACGGGGCGCGTGCGGCCGGAACGAAGGTGATCGCGGCCGCGCACTCGGTACAGCGGAGCACCTCCGGATACACGGTGCGGTAGTGCTTGTGCTCGATGACGGGCACGGGCAACGCACACACGGCGCAGCGCAGATCGCCCTCGTCGAGGACGGTGTGGCAGCGCATGCACGGGTTGCTCATGACAGGACCCGCCACGTGAGGAGGGCCAGCCCGGCGACGAGGCCGAGCGCGACGAGCACCTTCCACCAGACCAGCGGGGGGCGTCCGACGACGACGTTGGTCTGCCCGTTCACGAGTACACGGAGCGGTGGACGATCGGCGCGGTAGCGCACGCCCAGGATCCACACGGGCACGAGTACGGGATCGAGCGACTCCCATTGCGTCTGCGTCCGGATCTCGAGGTCAGAGTAGCTGTCACCCGGCAGGAAGCGGCGCAGCTTGCTCGCGACCTGCTCGGCGGCCGCGGCCCGCGACGCCTGCTCGACGGCGCTCGCCGCGAGCGAGTAGTCCTCTTGCACGAAGCCCGCGACCAGCGCGGGCGAGAACCGACGCAGCTGGCGGTAGTCGTAGGGCTGCAACCGCGCGAGCTCGTGGCGGGCCAGGCCCCCCGACGCGCTGACGAGCACGTCGGTCACGTAGGTGAAGTGGCGGCCTCGCAGCGCCCGGTATTCGGTGCGGGTGACGACGCGCTGCTCGGTGGCCGGCCCGGGCTTCGGCTTCCGCCGGCGCTTGCCGGGCCAGGGCAGCGGCATCACGTCCGATGGTTCCGTCCCCGGGCGCGAACCGATGGGCACGTCCACCGTCTCGGTGTAGCGCTCGCCGATCTGCACGGTGTAGGTGGTGCGCGCAACCGCGCTGTAAAGGTAGGCCGGTACGTAGACGCCCCGCAGGTCCTCCACCTGGGCCGTGCGCAGGGTGCGGTCGGTGAACAGCCGTCGGGCGCCGAGCCACCGCATCACCTCCTGCCGTGCCACCTTCGCATCCGAGGCAAAGGCCACCGCGAAGCGAGGATCGGGACGCTCGTCGGCCGGGGTGCGGGGGAGAAAGCTGGAACTCCCGCAGTACGGGCACGTCGCCGTCCGGACGCCCACGAACGCGAGCGCCGCGCCGCACTGGCCGCAGGCGAGCTGCGCGGGAGCGCTCACGGGGGCCAGTCTACCCCCGGCCCTCGCCCGGGATCGACCCGAAGCGCGGCGCACATGTGCGTGGGCATGGCGCGCGGGGTGGACCGCCGAGCACCGGGGTTCGCGTCAAAACTTGGCCCCTCGATCCCGGCCTTGAGAACATATGTCCGGGAAGAGTGGAGGTTGGGTGGGCGTTGTCATAGAAGACAGGGGTCAAGATGCTTGCCGTTATCGGAAACGTTCTCGCCGGGCTTGGCGTTGTCAGCTTGTTCACTGCCACGTTGCGACTGACAAAGCCGCAGAAGCGAGTCTAGACTCGTCTCAGTGGTCGCCACTGTCCTCCCGCGGGTCTCGCGGCCACCGGCTCTCTCCGAGCTGACTCAATCGGACCTCGATTCGATCCGCCTCATGCTGCGCGGCGAGTCAGTCATCGACTGGCACCGCCTCGCCTTCGCCGAGCACGCGGACGTCGACCGGTTTCTTCGCCTCAACGAATTCGATCCCGAATCCGAAGAGGAGATGAGCCGGCTCGAGGACCTGCGGGTGGACTCGGTCGAGTACCTCGGCCGCGCCTTCTCGATGGCCATCCCGGACGACGTCGCGGCCGACCTCCCTGCGCGCGACCTGTTCCTCGTCGCCTCGAGCCAGGGTCCGCACCAGAAGTGGGCCTGCGTGGTGCTGAAGGTGATGCACATCATCCATCACATCAATGGCCGCGCCGGCCTGCTGAAGATGTCCGTCTCCGACGAGATCATCTTTCGCGAGATCGAGCTGAAGGTGATGCAGGTGGTCGAGCAGCTCCGCGGTGCGGGAGCTCCGCTCGCCGAGTGGGAGTGGTCCCGCAAGCCGCGCGACTCGCAGATCACGAAGCTGATGGCGAAGCGCTCGACGATCGCCGCGAACATCTACGACAAGCTGCGGTTTCGCCTCATCGTCCCGACGCAGGAGGACCTCGTCCCGATGCTCGCGACGCTCACGCGCCAGCTCATCCCGTTCAACTACGTGGTGCCGGGCGAGTCCGTGAACCAGCTCGTCGATCTCCAGGAGCTCGCCACCGCGAATCTCGCCGCGCCCAAGCCGCGTCGCGCCCCGACGGCGTTCCCCTACAACGAGTTCAGCGGTCCCGAGTACCGCATCATCAATTTCATCGCCGACCTCCCGATCCGCATCGACCGGCTCCTGGCCCCCGGTGAGCCGCTCCCCGAGCAGTCTCATGTCGTCTTCGTGCTCACCGAGTTCCAGATCGCGGACAAGGAGACGGCCGTCCAGAACGAGCTCGGCGCGTCGAGCCACGAGGCCTACAAGGCACGCCAGCACGAGCGGGTGCGCATGCGCCTGTTCCGCGACAAAGATGATCCGTTGCCGCCGGACTGACTAGCGCTGGGTCAGCAGGTACACGCCAACGCCAACTCCCACGAGCAGGAGCAGCACCATGATGATGCGATCCCAGCGCAGCTGCTTCTTCGGAACGTTGGCCATGCGGCGACGCTAGCGCGCCCGGGGGCGGCTGTCGCGGTCTTCACACCTTCATGTCCCACTTGTTCTTGCCGGGCAGCAGCTGGCGCAGGTGCCACGCCGTGACGAACTCGGCGTGCTGCGCGGCGCTGCGCTGCTGGTTGATCTTCAGCGTCAACCAGCAGATGAGGAGGGTGAAGGCGAAGTTTGTCACCACGAGCGAGAGCCCCTCCGCCCGCGAGCGGATGTCGACGATGCTGCTCGTGATCACGAGCCCGTGACCGTCGAACACCCACGTCCGCGGAAACAAGCCGACCCACTCGAGGACGAACGGCACGAGCACCGCGAGGCCTGTCCACAGGAACAGCGCCCAGGGCCGGGCCATGAACCAAGCGATGGGCGTGAGCGCGGCGATGCCCGCACAGATGGCCAGCGGCGTGATCACGAAGGGACTGGCGATGCGCGTGAACATGAGGGCGAGGCAGAGCGTGACCGCGAAGATCGGGGCCACGCGTGGCCGGCCCGTCGTGGCGGAGATGTGCGCCAGCACCAGCCCCGCCGCCACCAGCCCGTAGAACGAGATGACGAGGGTCCAGTTCGTCACCGTGATGATCGCGGTGAGCGGCAGCATCGCAAAGATGGACAGATACGCGTAGCGCGCATTGCGACTGCGCTGGCTCGAGAGCGCGGCCTCGGACTCGTCGAGCTCCCGCACCAGCTCGGGCGGATAGTCTTTGCGCTCGGGGGGCTTCAGAGCGAGATGGGAGAGTAGCTCGCCTGCGTCGACGTTCGTGGGATCGAGGGCGATCGCCCGGCCCGCACGACGGGTAGCGATGGCGCGCGCATCGGGGTCCGTCGACTCGAAGGCACTGCGAGCCGAGGCCGCCAGCTCGGCGGCGAGGCGACGCCGCGCGGCGAGATCGCGATCGCCGTCGAGGTAGTTCTCGATGGTCTCGGCGAGCTCGTGCGCGGTAGGCCGGCGCTCCGGCAGTTCGGACAGGCACCGGAAGCACAGGCCGTCGAGCTCGGGGGCGATGCTCTTGTCCGGCGCACGTTCCTGCGGAGCGACCTGCGCCTGGGCGAGCGTGGTGGCGATCGCCGCCTGCCCGCGGGGGTGGAGGGGTTCCCCTACCAGCATCTCGAACAGCATCGCGCCGAGCGAGTACACGTCGGCCTGCGTGTCCACGGCGAGCCCGCGAATCTGCTCCGGCGCCATGTAGCCGGGCGTCCCGAGGATGGATCCGGTCTGGGTGCCCTCGAGCGTCTCGACATCATTGACGGGGCTGATCCCGCCGGTCGCGACCGCCTCGCCGAGGACCCGCGCGATGCCCCAGTCGAGGACGTACACCTCGCCGTAGTCCCCGACCATCACGTTCGCGGGCTTCAGGTCGCGATGGACGACGCCCCGTGCATGTGCGAACTCGACGGCACGGCACACCTCGGTGAAGAAGCGCAACAGCTTGACGAGCGGTGTGCCGTCGGTCATGCGCTGCGCGAAGGTCGCGCCGGACAGCTTCTTCATCGTGAAGTACGGCTTGCCGTGATCGTCGAGGCCGAGCTCGTGCACGGGGACGATGGCGGGGTGATCGAGGCGGGCCTGGACCCGGGCCTCGCGCAGGAAGCGATCGAGTGCATCCTGACTCGGCGTCTCGGCCCGCATGCGCTTGATGGCCACATCACGCCCGATGCGGAGGTCGCGCGCGGCCACGACCTCGCCCATTCCGCCCCGCCCGATCATGTCGCCGAGCGCGTAGCCGACGGCCGGCAACACGAGAGGACCGGCGACCGTATTGAGCCCCGGTACCAGGGTCTGTGTGCCGACGGTCGTCACGCCGGGCTGCGTCGTTCCGTACGGATTTTGCCCGTCGTCCTCCATCACCGCCGATGGTACGCCACTTCCGGCGAGCCCGAACGCGACCACGAGCGGCAGTGGCTGGAGCTAGTCCCGTCCCGGTCAGTTAACTAAGGTCGTTCGTGCACGTGCCACGTGCCACGTGCTCGTCCACGTGCACGACCTGGGCAACCAGGCTGAGGCGCGGCCGATCGGGCTGGATGTGGCGCCATCATCGACGTCATCCGGCTGATCGGCGTGGTGCCGGAGTCGGACCTGGCTGCGGCCAAGCTGCGCTTGGTCCGCGTGGTCGGCATGCCGAGCAAGCTCTGCCGATGATCGTGGACGTGAACGAACGTGAACGAGCACGTGACACGTGCACGTGTACGCCCCAGGGAACCTGCTAACTGACCAGCGTTGGAGCTAGTCCCGTCCCGGTCCGCGTCGGCTCGACACCGTCACCGGCGCCGCCTCCGTCACGATCTGCCGCAGGTGCCAGGCCTGGATCGTCACGCGCCGCTGCGCATCGACCGCGGCTCGTCGCAGCGAAAGCGCGAACCCCGCGACGACGAGCATGAACATGAGGTCGAGCCCGATGAGCACGCCGAGCTCCAGGTTCCCGTGAATGCTGAAGATGGTCGACGTGGTGGTGAGAGTCCCGTCGTGGATGCGCCACGTCGGCTCGAGCACGCCCACGGTCTCGAGCACGACCGGGGCCATCGCCGCGATGGTGGTCCATGCGAGCACGGCCCACGTTCGCCGGATCATCCAGGGGTTCGCGACGATCGCGAGCATGACGCCGCAGATGAAGACGGGCGTGAGCATGAACGGCCCGAACAGCCGCGACCACACGATCGCGAGGGCGATGTTCCCGACGAGCGACGCGGGGGTGAAGATCTTTCCCGTGAGCGCGCTGCGGACCGAGAACACCGCATTCGCGCCGAGCGTCGCGTAGAACGCGACGAGCCACGGCCAGCTCCGCACGGTCATCGCCGGAATGACCGCCCACAGCGCGACGACCGACAGGTACGCGTAGGTCCCGATCTTGGCGCGCTGCTTCGTGGCCGCGTCCGCCTGCTCCTGCAGCTCGGCCTCGAGCTCCGCGGGAATCTTCTTGGGCGGCTCGAGGAGCATGCGCGCCATGATCCCTCCGGCCTCCGCCTGGTCGGGCTTCACCGCCAGGACCCGGGCCGCAGCTCGCATCGCGTCCCGCCGGCTGTGCTCGTCATCCCGCTTCATCGCCGCCCGCGCGAGGCCCAGGTGCTGCTCCACGAGCAGCATGCGCGCATGCTCGTCACGATCCCCGTCGACGAAGTCCTGCACGGCTTCCCCGAGCGCGCGCGCCGAGGCGTATCGCTGCGCCGGTTCCCGCGCCGTCGCCCGCACGCAGATCGCATCCAGCTCCGGCGGTACGTCCGGCTTCACCCGCGATGGCCGCGCATCGACAGCATCGGCCACCGACGACAGCCCGCGCTGCGCGCCGTGCAGCGGCTCGCCCGCGAGCACCTCGAACAGGATGCACCCGAGCGCATAGATATCCACCGCCGCCGTCGCCGGCTCCCCGAGCATCTGCTCCGGCGCCATGTAGGCCGGGGTCCCGATGACCGCCCCCACGCGCGTCGAGTCGTCCGGCCCGTCCTCGTCGGGCGGCTCTGGCAGTCCTGGATCGGGAGGTCTCCACTTCAGGGACTCGGCGGACGCAGGCTCGCCGAGCCGCGCTCGCCACACGGTCGTCGCGTGAGCCACGCCCCAATCGATCACGTACGTCTCGCCGAACTCGCCGAGCATCACGTTCGCCGGCTTCAAGTCGCGATGCACGATGCCGCGCGTGTGTGCGAACTCGATCGCCAGGCACACGTCCACGAACGCGCGCAGGAGCTCCGCCCGCTCGACCCGGTCCCCGATCTTCTGGGCGAGCGTCGTCCCCACCAGCCGCTTCATCACGATGAACGGCCGCCCCTCGCGATCCACGCCGAAGTCGTGCACCGGCACGATCGCGGGATGTTCCAGCCCACCCTGCACTCTCGCCTCGCGTACGAACCGATCGAGCTGCTCCTGGGTCGGCGCCACTGCGCGCATTCGCTTCATCGCGACCTCGCGCCCGATGCGGCGGTCCTTCGCGAGCTCCACCTCCCCCATGCCACCGCGCCCCAGGGTCGCGAGGAGCTGGAAGCGCTTGCCGATGCCCTCTCGGTCTCCCTCGACGCTCCCCGGCTTCGCGGGCTCCGTCGACCGGGCGTCGCCAGGCGTCGCCGCCGTCGCGCCGACACCCATCACCGTGTCGGCAATCCCCGTCGGCTGATCGCTGCGCGCCACGGGCCCAACTCTAGCTCAGGGCTGCGCGGCGAGCCGAAGGCACGGGTGCGCGCCGCGACAGCGCGGGCCGCCGTCAGTGCGTGATCGCGGTGATCTCGGCGTCGCCGCCGGGAAGCCGGACCGTGTCACCGAGCGTGCGGCCGAGGAGGGCGCGGGCCACCGGGGATAGAAAGGAGATGAGTCCGGCGCGCGGATCGGCTTCGTGGACCCCCACGATGCGGTAGGTGAGCGAGCGGTCATCGTCGTCGCGCAGGGTGACGGTGGCGCCGAAGGTGACGGCGTCCAGCGCCGCCGTGTCGACGATCGTGGCGAGGGCGAGGTGGCTCGCGAGGTCGGCGTGACGCTGCTTGTCCGCCGGGTCGGTCGCCAGCGCGAGCGACGCGAGCTCGGCGCGGAGGGCGCGCTCGCCCGACGGCGTCACGTAGTTCGTGGTGCCCGGCGGGAGCTCGAGATCACGGCGGCGCGGCGCGACGACGGGAGTCTCCGCGTCGTCTTCCTTCGTGAACGCCTTGCTCAGTTGGCGTCTTCGGACGGGGGCTCGGGGTTGCTGACGTAGGAGAGGACGATCTTGCCGTCCTTGGCGTCGACGAGCGCGGTGCCACCATGAATGAGCGCGCCGAACAGGATCTCGTTGGCGAGCGGGGCCTTGAGGGTGGACTGGACAAGACGAGCCATCGGGCGGGCGCCCATCGCCTTGTCGTAGCCGTGCTCGACGAACCAGTCGAGAGCGGCCGGCGAGACCTCGAGCTCGACCTTCTTCTCACCCAGCTGGCCTTCGAGCTGATCGACGAACTTCTGGGCGACCTTGCGGATGACCTCGATCGGGAGCGCCCCGAAGAAGACGGTGGCATCGAGGCGGTTGCGGAACTCGGGCGTGAAGACGCGCTCGAGGGCCTTCTTGCCATCCTTGCTGTCGGCGACGGAATCACCGAAGCCGATCTTGCCGATCGCCATCTCCCGCGAGCCGGCGTTGGACGACATGATCAGGATGACGTTGCGGAAGTCGCTCTTGCGACCGTTGTTGTCCGTGAGCGTCGCGTGGTCCATCACCTGGAGCAGGATGTTGTAGATGTCCGGGTGCGCCTTCTCGATCTCGTCGAGGAGGATGACCGAGTACGGGTGCTTGTTGACGGCGTCGGTGAGCTGACCGCCCTGGTCGAAGCCGACGTAGCCCGGAGGGGCGCCGATGAGGCGCGAGACCGTGTGCTTCTCCATGTACTCGGACATGTCGAAGCGGATGAACTCGACCCCCATCGTGGCGGCGAGTTGCTTCGCGAGCTCCGTCTTGCCGACGCCGGTTGGCCCCGCGAAGAGGAAGCAACCGGTGGGCTTGTCGGGGTTGCCGAGGCCGGCGCGCGAGAGCTTGATGACCGTCGAGAGCTGCTCGATCGCGGCGTCCTGGCCGAAGATGGCGCGCTTGAGGTCGCCCTCGAGATCACCGAGCTTCTTCTTGTCGGTCTGCGAGACGTTCTTCGTCGGGATGCGCGCGATCTTCGCGACGACGTCCTCGATCTCCTTGGGCCGGATCTCGGCCGGGCGCTGGTCCTTGGGCATGAGGCGGACGCGCGCGCCCGCTTCATCGAGGACGTCGATCGCCTTGTCGGGCAGGTGACCACCCGAGATGTGGCGCGCCGAGAGCTCGACCGCGGCCTCGACGGCGGCGTCCGTGTACTTCACCTCGTGGTGCGCCTCGTAGACCGAACGGAGGCCCTTCAGGATCTCGATGGCTTCGGGGACCGTGGGCTCGCCGACATCGATGCGCTGGAAGCGGCGCGCGAGCGCGCGGTCCCGCTCGAAGGCCTGGCGGTAATCCTTGAACGTCGTCGAGCCGATGCAACGCAGCTCGCCGTTCGACAGGGGTGGCTTCAGAATGTTCGCCGCGTCCATCGTGCCGCCGCTCGTGGCACCGGCGCCGATGATGTTGTGGATCTCGTCGATGAAGAGGATCGCCTTGGGGTTGGCGATCAGGACCTTCATCACCGCCTTCAGACGCTCCTCGAAGTCGCCGCGGTAGCGCGTGCCCGCGAGCACCGCCGTCATGTCGAGCGAGTAGACGACCGCCTCCTTGAGCGGCTCGGGCACGTCTCCCGACACGATGCGCAGAGCGAGGCCCTCGGCCAGGGCCGTCTTGCCGACGCCCGGCTCACCAATGAGCAGCGGGTTGTTCTTCCGGCGGCGGGAGAGCACCTGGATCATGCGCTCGAGCTCGTCGGCCCGGCCGATCAACGGATCGATCTTGCCGTCGCGGGCGCGCTGCGTGAGGTCGACGCAGAACGCCTCGAGCGGGTTGGCGACCTTCGCATCCTCCTGGCCATCGTCCTCGACGCCCCGCGTACGCGGGACCACGGGGCCCCCGCCCGTCGCGATCTTCGAGACGCCGTGCGAGATGTAGTTGATAACGTCGAAGCGCGAGACGCCCTGCTTCTCGAGCAGGTACACCGCGTGCGAGTCGCGCTCGCGGAACATCGACGCCAGGACGTTGCCCGTCGACATCTGCTGCCGGCCGGCGGCCTGGACGTGCATCGCCGCGCGCTGGAGCACCCGCTGGAAGGCGAGCGTCTGGTCGGGCCCCGACTCCTCCTCCTCCGGCAGCTCGTCGACCTCTTCCGAGAGGAAGCGCTCGAGATCACCGCGGAGCTTCTCGACATCACCGCCGCACTTCACGACGATGTCGGCCCCCGACGGATCGTCGAGGATCGCGAGCAAGAGATGCTCGAGCGTGAGGTACTCGTGGCGACGCGCGCGTACGTCTTCGACGGCGCGCTGCAAGGTTGCTTGAAGCTCGGGTGACAGCATCTGGCCTCCAGAGGTGCTCACGTTAATCCGTGGGCTCGATCGAGAGCTGAAGCGGGAATTGCTGCGCCTTCGCGAGGTGCAGCGTCTTGGTGACCTTGGTCTCGGCGACCTCGAACGTGTACACGCCCGCGACCCCGACGCCGTTGTTGTGGACGTGGCTCATGATTGCGGTCGCATCACTCTCGCTCTTGTGGAACACGCTCTGGAGTACCCACACGACGAACTCGCGCGTCGTGTAGTCATCATTGTGAAGCAGCACCTTGTACATGGGTGGCTTCTTCGTCCGCGTGCGCTCGTCGAGGACGAGCCCCGTCGAGCGCTCTCCATCACGCCGCGGTGCGGGCGGCTTCTTGTCGTCCGACATCACAACGACCATGACGTAATCTTACGAGACCTCGGAGGTCTGTGTAGGGCATGCGGGCATCCGAAGCAGCCCGTGATTTCGGGCAGTAACCCAGCATTTGGTCTAGACCATGGGCGTGTAGGACGTGGCGAGATCGCGGTGGTCGCCGAACAACGCGTCGTGGATGGCATCGGCCCGCTCCGTGACCTCCGCCAGGAGGAGCGGGTAAGCGAGGTCGCCACGCACGCACGTCCACCGGACCTGCGCGCGGCGCGCAAGCGCTACGACGGAGAC
>JALHPV010000047.1 GCA_022842285.1 Kofleriaceae bacterium | reverse complement strand
CCTCCAGCAAGACGGCCTGCAGCGCCTCCTCGAGCTTGCCCGGCTTCGGGTAGGCCGCCCGCGTGAACGCATCGATGCCGCGCACGTACTCGTCGACGGACACCCCCGCTCCGGTGAAGGGCGCCGTCGCCGTTCGCCCGATCGACGCGAGGCGGTCGTTGAGGATGTCGCTGTAGAGCACCTCGAGCACCATGCGGCGGAAGTCGCGGCCCGACGCCTTGGGCCGATGAGGCACGAGGTTGCTCACCGTCACCGTCGGTTGCGACAGCTCCTTGTCCGTGACGAGCGACACCCGCGTCTCCGTCTCCGCGGGAAACCCGCCGGACGTCCGCGCGCGCGGCTTCGCGGGATTGGCGAGATCGCCGAACGTGGCCTTCACCTGCTCGACCATGGCGGCCTCGTCGGCGAAGTCCCCGACGACGAACACCGCCATCAGATCGGGCCGGTACCAGTCCCGGTAGAATCGGACAATGGCATCGCGCGGCGCACCCTTCAGCGTCTCGGGCAGCCCGATCGCCTCCCGCAGCGGATACCGCGTCCCCGGCAGCAGCACCGGCATCTCCTTCTGGTAGATGCGGTCACCCACGCCCTTCCCCAGCCGCCACTCCTCGAGCACCACGCCGCGCTCCTTCTCGAATTCACCAGGTTCGAACGAGATGTCACCCGCCCAGTCGCGCAGGATCTCGAACGCCTTGTCCAGGTACTGCTTGTCGTCGGTCGGGACCGTCAGCTGATACACGGTCTCGTCGAAGCTCGTGTACGCGTTCAGATCCGCCCCGAAGTCCATCCCGATCTTCTCGAGGTAGTCGACGAGCTGATGCTTCGGGAACCGCTTCGTCCCGTTGAACGCCATGTGCTCGGTGAAGTGCGCGAGCCCGCGCTGGTCGTCATCCTCCTGGATGGCGCCCGCATCGACGGCCAGCCACATCATCGCGCGCCCCTTCGGCTCGCCGTGCTTCATCACATAGTACTGGAGCCCGTTCGGCAGCGTGCCGTGCTTGATCGCGGGCCACAGCGGCAACAGGTCGTCGCTGCCTTCGGGCGGTACGTCGGCGATCGTCGTGGTCGGCGGCTTCGGCGCCGGGGCTGGACTCGGCGGGCCCTTGGGGCCACACGCGACCAGCAGGAGGATCAGAAACCAGAGCCGCAACCGCATCGGTCGACTCTGCCACGGGCGGCGCCGTGAATCTGGCGCGCTACGAGCCAAGCAAGGATGCCCCGCCGTGCCCGGGACTCATGCGGCTTTCAGTGGTCGCCGCCGCGGCGGGTGGTACTCTGGTAACACCATGTCGAAGACGACATCGACGACCTTGAAGCTACCGACGGCGCTCAAGGCACGGATCGCGAAGCTGGCCAAGCGCAGTGGGCGGGCTCCACACGCAGTCATGGTCGATGCGCTCGAACGTCAGGTCCAGCGCGACGAAGCCATGGCGGCCTTCGTCCAGGAGGCGGTGGATGCTGATCGCGAGATCGAGGAGGGCGCGGCCGTGTACAGCGCCGATGATGTGCACGCGTGGCTCAAGAGGCTGGCCAGCGGCGAGAAATCTGCGCGGCCCAAGCCGTGGCGCGCATAGTCTATTCGCGAGCCGCCCTGGCGCACCTCGAACGCTCGTGTCAGTTCCTCGCGGCCGAGGCTCCTGCAGCAGCGCTTGCGGCGGTCCAGGCGATCGAATCGGCCGTCAGCATGCTGGCTCATCACCCACTGGTCGGGCGGCTCGTGACCGGGCAGGTCCGAGAGCTCGTCATCTCGTACGGACGAACGGGGTACGTGGCCCTCTACCGATTCTTGCCGGTGCGCCAGGAGGTTCGAATCCTGGCCATCCGCCACCAACGCGAGCTCGACTATCCCTAGGGTGCCGACCGCGACGCGATACGTCCCGTTCTCGAGCGGAACGACGGGCGGCCACGCACCGGGACTGCTACCCGCGGACGAGTCAGTAGCTGCCGTACGTCGCCGTCGGAGCAGACGGGAATGCGGGCGGTTCGGGCGGAGCGGCGAGCTCGCCCTTGGTCGCTGACATCACGGGCGCGAGCGCCGCCTGCACGGAGCGGCGCTGGAGCCGACGCTGGAGGTAGCCCGCTACGATGCCGGCCGGCGCCGCGAGGATACACGCCGGGCCGACGTGGGCAACCATGAGGCCGAGCACGCCAACGGCCCCGACGACGCCTCCGACCGCCCAGGCGCGACCGGTCAGAGTCGCGAGCTCGCGCGTGAGGGCCCGCGAGCAGCGGTCGCAGAGCGAGTCGCTCAGGTGGCTCTCGCAGCGAGCCCGGCCGCAGCACCCGCAGCCACGCACGGCCTCGGCCTCGCAGTAGCAGCGCTCGACGTAGCCTTGCTCGCGGAACATGGCGGTCGAAGGTAACGCGCGATGCGGCGGGTTTGTTCCGTGTCGCCGAAACTACAGGCCGAGGACGGCCTGCATGTCGTAGCGGCCGGGCGGCTGCGTGACGACCCAGGCGGCGGCGCGGAGGGCGCCGGCGGCAAAGATCGTGCGAGAGGTCGCGCGGTGCGAGAGCTCGATGCGCTCGGCGGCGCCGAAGAACGTGGCGGTGTGCTCGCCGATGACGTCGCCGCCGCGGACCGTCGACACGCCGATCTCGCCGCGGGGGCGCGGGCCGACGTCGCCGTCGCGGGTGTGGCGCTTCACGGTGTCGTAGTCGGAGCCGTGACCGGCGGCGATGGCGCGGGCGATCGCGAGCGCGGTGCCCGACGGAGCATCGCGCTTGTTCTTGTGGTGGGTCTCGACGACCTCGGCGTCCCAGTCGGGGCCGAGGATGCGAGCCGCTTGGCGGGCGAGGCCCAGCAGGAGGTTCACGCCGAGGGAGAAGTTGGCGGCGACGACGATCGGCGCGACCTCGGCGAGGGCGGCGAGAGCCTTCTCGTCGTCGGGGCCGAGGCCGGTGGTGCCGACGACGGCGGGCAGCTTGCGGGTGAAGGCGAGCGCCGCGGCAGCGCGCGTGGCGACGGGGGTCGTGAAGTCGATGTAGACGTCGCTGGCGGCGAGGCCAGCGGCCATGTCGTCGCCGAGGTCGACGCGCGCGCTGATGGTCAGGTTGGTCGCGGTCGCGGCCTCGATGACGGCCTTGCCCATGCGGCCGGAGGGGCCGAGGACGCAGACGCGGGTCACAAGAGGCCCAGGGTCTTGAGCTCGGCGCGGAGCTGGTCGGTGAGGCCCGCCGACGCCGGGACGAGGGGCAGGCGAAGCTCCGTCGAGCAGCGGTTCATGAGCGCGAGCGCGGCCTTGGTGGGCGCGGGGCTCGGCTCGTTGAAGAGCATCGCCGAGAGGACGCGGAGCTCGTGGTGGCGCTTGCGGGCGCGCTCCCAGTCACCGGCGGCGGCAGCGTCCCACATGTCACTCATGGCGCGCGGAGCGACGTTGGAGACGACGGAGATGACGCCGCGGCCCCCCACGGCGTAGAGCGGGAACGCGGTGCCGTCATCGCCGGAGAGGACGGCCATGCGATCGCCCACGCGCGCGACGAGGTCCGAGCCGCGCACGAGGTTGCCCGTCGCATCCTTGATGCCGACGACGTTCGGGAAGTCGGCGAGGCGCACGACGACATCGGTCGAGAGGTCACACGCGGTGCGCGTGGGCACGTTGTAGAGAATGATGGGGAGCTTCGTCGACTTCGCGATGGCCTCGAAGTGGCGGAACAACCCCTCCTGCGAGGGCCGGTTGTAGTAAGGCGTGACGTGCAGGAGCGCATCGGCGCCGGCCTGCTCGGAGGCCTTGGTCAACTCCAGGGCCTCTGTCGTCGCGTTGCCGCCCGCGCCGGCAACCACGGGGACCCGCCCCTTCGCCGCCTTGACGACAGCGGCGATGACGGCGACATGCTCCTCGACGTCGAGGGTCGCCGACTCGCCGGTGGTGCCCACGGCGACGATGCCGTCGATGCCTTGGTCGATCTGCCAGTCGACCAGCTGCGCGAGCTTGTCGAAGTCGACCTTGCCGTCGCGGAACGGGGTGACGATTGCAGTGAGGCAGCCCTCGAGCCGGTGGCGGGCTGCCGGCGAAGCGGCGCCGGATGGCGACGCGGTGGGATCGATCGTTCCGGGCTTCATGGCGGGTTCCTCTGTATCAGATTCGCGAGGCGAGTAGCGACGTGGCGTTGCGCAGCGGCAGCTCGATCAGGAAGCGGGCGCCTCCGCCGAGGGCATCGGTGATCTGGATGCGGCCGCCGTGGTCCGAGACGATGCGGTGGACGATGGCGAGGCCAAGGCCGGTGCCGCCCTTGTTGAGCTTCGTCGAGAAGTACGGGGCGAAGATCTTGTCCTTGAGCTCGGTGGGGACGCCCGGGCCGTTGTCGTCGACAATGAGCACCGCCCGGTCGCCGGCGTCGCCGAGCTTCGTCTGGACGGTGATCTTGCCGTCCGAGCGCTCGCCGATGGCATCGCGGGCGTTCTCCACAAGGTTCAGGACGACCTGGTTGATCTGGCCCTTGTCGGCGTCGATGTCGGGGATCTTGGCGAGCTTGGTCTCGACGCGGATCGCGCCCTGGTAGAGGCCGGTGACCGACTTGACGACGTCGTTCAGGTCCACGCGCTGCAGCTCGGGCTTGGGCATGCGGGCGAAGTCGGAGAACTCGCTCACGATGCGCTTCAGGCGATCGGCCTCCTCGAGGACCGTCTCCGTCGACTCCTCGAGGATCTCGCCGAACTGCGGGTGCTGCTTCTTCCAGACCTTGCGGAGGGTGTCCATCGCCATCTGGATGGGCGTGAGCGGATTCTTGATCTCGTGGGCGAGACGACGCGCGATCTCTTGCCAAGCAGCGATGCGCTCGGCGATGACCAGGCGATCCTTCGACGTGCGGAGGTCCTCCATCATGAAGTTGAAGGCGGAGGCGACGGCCCCGATCTCGTCCTGGCCGCGAACGGGGACGCGGTAGTCGAGGTCCCCGCGCGCCGCGTGCAGCGAGCCTTCGACGAGGGCGTCGAGGTCACGCGCGATGCGGCGGGCGACGAAGACCCCGGCGAGCACGACGAGCGCGAGCGCCCCGACGGCGAGGCCGGCGGAGATGTACGTGACCTCGCGGAGCACGCCGGCGAGGTTGTTGTCGGAGACCGCGACCTCGATGAAGGCGATGGGCACCCCGTCGGGGCCCGCCAGCGGGATCCGGATCGGCGGATCTGCCGAGAGGTCGCCCCAGTTCGGCGCGACGGAGGGCTGCAGCACGTCGCCGTTGGCGGCCACGATCCGGGCGTCGATGCGACCCTCGCGCCGCACGGTGGTGAGGAGCTCGTTGTCGATGGTCCGGCCGGCCCAGAGGGCGACCACGAAGCGACCATCGCGCGAGAGCTGCGCGGCCTGGGCGACGAGGACCGTCTCGACGGTGGGACCGCGCGTGATCTTCTCGCGGACGAAGTACGTCTCGCCCTTGGTCCTCTCCGCGCGCTGCCGTACCACGGGGTTGGGCTCACCGACCTCGGCGCGGTTGTGCGGCGAGACCATCACGCGGTCGCTCGGATCCGTGAGGGTGAGGAGCTGCAGCGAGAGGCCGCGCATGACGGGTCCGCCCTGCTCTCGCAACCGCCGCTCGGTCGGCGCGTCGAGCGTGCCCTTCACGAGCTCGCGCAAGAGCCCACCGACGAACGGATGGTCGGGACTCGCGAGGGAGGCCACGGCTGCGTGCACCTGCGACGAGAGGCGCGCGACCTCGCGCAGCATCGACTGCTCGACGCTGCGTCGCGTCTCCCGGTACTCGTCAGTGTAGCTCGCGGCGATCACCTGCCGGGTGATGACGGCGGCGATGACGATCGGCACGAGCGCGGCGAGGGCGAGCGTGACCGTGAAGCGACCGCGCAGCTTCACTTGGTCGACCTCGACGGCGAGCCGAACAGGAACATGTCCGCGAAGCACGGCAGTCCCGACGCATCGAACGCGACGCCGCGGATGTCCGTGCGATGCCACAGCCGCACGCCACGGAACATGAGCGGCACGATGGGCAGCTTCGCGGCGAACTCCTTCTGGGCGGACGTCGTCGACAGCGAGCCGCTCGCCAGCTCTCGCTTCGCCCAGTCGCTGCCGCCCGCGGTGAAGGCTTCCGCCCACCACACCCAGCTCGTCGTGGCCGGGGCCGCGAGCTGACCGATGTAGAGGTCGGTGGTGCCCTTCGCGACCGCATCCCGCATCGCGGTGGCGCTCGTCGCACGCACGGTCGCGGCGATGCCGAGCTTGTCGAGGGCGCGCAGCACCCGCTCCCCGATCTCCTTGTCGTCGGGCCGCGTCTCGTCGACGAGGATCTCGAGCGACAGCGCCGGCAACTTCGACGCCACCAGCGCCGGCACGCGCATCGCCGCCTCCGCCAGTGCCGTCTGGGCCGCAGCCAGCTCGCCGTTGCCCGCCTGCTTCTGCACGCCCGCGCCGCCCGCCTCGAGCGGCACGGGCAACCGGACCGGCGTGATCCGCTCTCCCGACGACACCGCCGTCAGGGCGCCGCGCGCGATCGCGAGATCGAGTGCGCGCCGAAACGCCGGCTCGCCGAGCACATCGGGATGCTTCCGCGAGAACCCCACGTATGCGAGCACGCTCCCGGGCCCTTCCACATCGCGCGCCCGGTACTTCGGCTGCGATCCGGTGAACGCCGCCACGCCGCGCGCCGACAGCTGCGCCGCACCGGTCTCGAACTGCCGCGCCTCGCCGTCCGGCGTGTCGTACCAGCGCAGCGCGAGCGCATCGAGATACGGCCGCCCCGCGAAGTGCTCCTCGAACGCCGCGAGCGTGATCTTCCGATTCGCGCGGTCGACCTTCGTGACGCGGAACGCCCCGGTCCCCACGGGCGCCTCCCCCGGGGCCACCCCGCGCCGCGTGATCGCCGCCTGCGGCAACGCCAGGAGCGTCGTGAGATTCGCCGTCGGTGCCTTCAGCGCGAGCTCCACCGCATCTCCATCCGCCCGTACGCTCTTCACCGCCGCCAGCACCCACGTGCCGCGCAGCCGCTCCAGCGACGCCGCGACGTCACTCGCCGCCAGCACCGTCCCGTCGTGGAACGTCACGCCCACCCGGATCGCGATCCGCGCCGTCGTCCCCGCTGCATCGAGCACCGGCATCGCCTCGGCCAGGTGCGGCTGTACCGTCCCCGCCGGCCCCACCCGATACAGCCCATCGAACACCAGCTCCGCCAGCATCGACTCGGCGTGCGTCTGTGCCGCCACCGGATCGAACGTCCCGGGCGCCCCGAGCAGCGACGCCTCGATCGACCCGCCGTACACCGGCCGCGTCTCGGCCCGGACAGGCCCGGACACCAGCGTCGCGACCGCGGCGAACGCGACGAGCTGCCATGGGCCTGGCCCCTTCTTCTTGAATGGGCCTGGCCCTTTTCCAGCGTCGCGAATCAATTGAGTCTCCAGAGGTCGACGCGCGTGGCACCGGACAGCCGGACGGCGGCGACAATGCGGGCCGCATGCTCTGGACCGCGCGAGACGACCTCGATCGCCGCGACGCCGCCGGTGAAGGTCTTGCGGAAGAGTCCCTTCTTGATGTCGCCGCCGAAGGCGATGACCTTCACCGCGTCCGCATCGCCGGGAGCGCCCGCGCCGGAGATGATCACCTCCGGGGTGCCGTTGCGATCGACGTCGGAGAGGGCGAAGGCGGCGCCGGCGGTGCCGATGTCGAAGCGGACGGTGGGTTCACAGGTCGCGCCGCGGCACAGCTCGGAGGTGACGGCGAGCTTGTGCTTGCCGGCGAGCTGCGCACGCAGGTGGAGGGCGGCTCCGTCCTTGTCGACGAGGTCGGTCCGGCAGCGGACGGCGAGAAGGTCGGGGGCGAAGTAGTTGCGACCGGGCACGAGCGAGAGGCGCTCGCCGGCGCAGACGCCGAAGCCGGGGGAGCCGGCCCGACCGGTGAGCTTGCCGCCGGGCCAGGTGATGCGGAGCTCGGTTGCCCACGGGGACGCGGCCGCGACGAGCTCGCCGGCCTCGATGAAGGCGGTACCGATCGGCTGGCGGGGCGCGGGGACGGCGCGCGGACCGGTGAAAGCCACGCGCCCCACCTCGGTGGGCTTCGGGCCCGTGAGGCTGATCGCGATGACCATCTCGGAGGTGATGGCGAAGAGCTCGTCGTGGCCGTCGCCGTCGATGTCAGCGGCGGAGGTCGCGAGGAGGGGGGCGCCGAGCTCGAGGGAGCCGAGCTTCACCGCCTTCCACGACACGGCGATCGGGGTCGGCGGCACGATCGGCGGGACCTTCGCCGCGACGAGCTCGGCGACGCGCGCGCGCAGATCATCGACGAGGCGCTGCGTGAACGGGGCGCCGTCGTCGGCGCGGACGAGCGTCGCGCCCAGGGTGAGCGCGGCCACGATCGACAGGCCACGACGCATAGCTAGTCGTTGTACTCGTTCTCGAAGACGTTCGATGACGTCGTCTCGTCGGGCAGCGGCGCGATTTCGAGGGGCGCGGTGCCCTCGATGAAGTACTCGTTGACGTAGGAATCGGCGGCCGCGCCCTCGGGCGCGAGGAGGCCCGTGAGCTTGTCGATCTTGCGCTCGACGATGCCGGGGGGCCGCGGGAACTGCTTCGCGGGAAGGTTCATCGCCTTGGCGACATCGACGAAGACGGGGACAGCGGTCGTGCCGCCGGTCTCCTTGCCCATCGCGCGCGGCTCGTCGTAGCCGATCCAGACCCCGATCGCGACGTCGGGGGTGAAGCCCACGAACCAGGTGTCACGCGCGTCGTTGGACGTGCCGGTCTTGCCGGCGATGGGGACGCCGACCGACTTCGCGAGATGACCGGTACCACTCGTGACGACGGAGGTCATCATGCTGGTGAGGATCCACGCGGCGTCGGGGCGCATCACGCGCTCGGCGGGGACGACCGGCACGGGCTTGCCGTTGATGGCCTCGATGAAGCGCGGCGGTGCGTACTGGCCACCGGCGGCGATGCTGGCGATCGCGTTGGTCATCTCGAGCGGCGTGACCTCCTTGGAGCCGAGGGAGATCGACATGTCGGGGGTGAGCTCGCTGCGGATGCCGAGGGCCTTGGCAAAGGCGGCCACGTTCTCGGGCTTCACGATGGCCGTGACCCGGATCGCGATCGTGTTGATCGACTTCGAGAGCGCGTAGCGGAGGAGCAGCGGGCCAGCGAACTTGCTGTCGTAGTTCTTGGGGCGCCAGGCGTCGTAGGCGTCAGGCGCATCGTTCACCTTCGAGCCGGCGGTGAACTGCAGGCTGTCGATGCCGGCACCGTAGACGAACGGCTTGAAGGAGCTGCCTGGCTGGCGCCGGGACTGGGTGGCGCGGTCGAGGCCGCCGATGCGCGTCTGGAAGCCACCGACGAGGGCCTTCACGCGGCGCGTCTTCACGTCGATGACGACGACGGCGCCCTGCGGCCCCGGCGCGAACTGCACGCGATTCGGCGAGTGCTTGAGGGGCGGCAGGCCGATGGCGGCCGCGATCGCGACGACGTCACCTGGCTTGAAGCGCTCGCTCGGCTGCTTCTTCACGCCGGCGTCGTCGGGCGGGTTGAAGCGAAGGTCGACGTCGTCATCGAGCATGATCGACGCGGGGTAGTTGCCCGCATCGACGACGAGCTCGTGGTCGTTGTCGTGGACCGCCGTCACGACCGCCTCGTAGCGATCCATCCCGACGAGCTTGCCGGGGAACTTCTTCGCCAGCTTCGCGATCTCCGCCTTGACGTCCTTCACCGAGCGCTGCGGACGCCCGATCTCGTGGCGCTTGTCGACGGCCCGGAGGCCCTTCTGCAGCGCCCGCTGCGCCGCTTCCTGGATGCCCGGGTCGAGCGACGTACGAACGGTGCCACCGAGCGTGTTCAGCGCGTCCTCGGTCTTGCCCTGCGTGAGCAAGTCAGCGACGAGCGCGTCACGCGCGAGACCGATCCACTCCGACGACGCTTCGTTCTTCACGTCGGCGGCCTTCACGACCTGGATGGGCGCGTCGATCCACTTCTGCGCCTCGGCGGGCGTGAGCTTCCCCATGGAGACCATCTGGTTCAGCACGTAGATCTGGCGGGCCTTGGCCGCCGACTGGTTCTTCGGCTTGTTCGGCGCGAGCTCCTCGGGGCGCTGCGGGAGCGCGGCGAGGACGGCGGCCTCCCCCACCGTGAGCTGCGCGACGTCCTTGCCGAAGTAGAAGTGCGACGCTTCCTGGATGCCGTAGCGGTTGTTCCCGAAGTAGATCTGATTCAGGTACAGATTCATGATCTGCTCCTTCGTCAGCGTCTTCTCGAGCCGGCGCGCGATGATGACCTCCTGAATCTTCCGCTTGAAGGTCTTCTCGGGCGTGAGCAGGAAGGTCTTCACCACCTGCTGCGTGATCGTCGAGGCGCCGTGCGTCTTGCCCTTGCGGATGTTCGTCAGGGCCGCGCGGAACATGCCCCAGTAGTCGACGCCGCCGTGGGTCCAGAAGCGGTTGTCCTCCGCCGCCACGAAGCAATCGACAACATGTCGCGGGATCTTCTCGTACGGTACGTACGTCCGGCGCTCGATGCGCTTGTCGGGGCCGAACAGCTCGCCGACCTCGCGGTCGTTGGCATCGAGGACGCGGATGACCTGTTTCGGGTTGTACTGCGCGAGCGACTTCTCGGACGGAAGATTGGGGTCGCGCCCGTACATCCAGAAGATAAAGGCGACGGTGCCGACCAGGCAGACCATGCCGATCAGGCCCGTGATGAACAGCCACTTGATGATGCGGACCCAGAGCTTGCGTGGGCGCTTGTCGGGATGAACCGGCCGCTTGCCCTTGCCGACGGGCTTACCCGGCTTCCCTGGCACCGGCTTCTGGGGTCGCGCCGTAGCGACCGGCGGCGGTGAGCCGTAGGCCATGGATCGTGGCGCCCCTTGCGACATGCTGCGTTGGTTCTGCAAGCTCGGGACCGCGCGGGACCCGCCTCACGCCCGGAATATCCCCCGATCGGGTCCCCGATGCCACATCGTGGCGTGTCCGTCAGGAGACTGGGAATGCTCGCTCGAGAACACCCTCAGCCCCCCGAATCTTCAGGGCAAACCAGCGGGCCCGAAGCCGCCGGCGCTCTGCTTCGGGTAGATCGCCCGGGGCCCCGATCTGGGCCCGGCGCCGCGCCGCGACGCGGGACATGGCGAGGGCCACGGTCACGGACAGGTTGAAGCTCTCCGAGAAGCCAAACATGGGCACGCCGACGGCGCCATCGCAGGCCTGCACGGCCTCGGGGGTGAGCCCTGAATGCTCGTTGCCGAACGCGATCGCGATGGGGGTCGAGACGTCCACGTTCTCGATCGAAAACGGCGCCCCCGGCAGGGTGGCGTAGACCTTGAAGCCGCGGGTGTGGAGGGCACCGACGGCATCCTCGGCGCGCTTCCAGCGGTGGATGTCGACCCACTTGTGCGAGCCCCGCGTGACCCCCTTCGCCGCCGCGAAGCGCTGATTCGGCTCGATGGCGTGCAGCTCGCCGAGCCCGAAGGCCTCGGTGGTGCGGATCGTGGCGGCGGCGTTGTGCGGATCGTAGGTGTCCTCGACGACGGTCACCACCGAGGTCAGCCGCGCCGCGAGGACGGCGTCGATCCGGGCGATCCGCTCGGGAGTCAGCATCGGTTCCAGCGCCGCACAGATGGCATCGGGCCCGTGGGCCTCGATCAGGCGGTCGATTGCATCGCGCACGCTCGGCACGATACCTTGGCACCACGTGATCGAGGGTGCGTCTGCGCAGCGGTTGCGCGTCGGAAGCGCCGTCGCGGATCGCTACCGCATCGTGCGTGAGCTCGGACGCGGCGGCATGGGCGTCGTGTACCTCGCCCACGACGAGCGCCTCGACATGGAGGTCGCGCTCAAGCTGGTCGGCACCCCCCACGGCGATGCCACGCTCTGGCTCAAGCGCGAGTTCCGGGCGGTGGCCTCGCTGCGCCACCGCAACCTGGTCGAGCTGTACGAGCTCGGATCGATGGGCAGCTCGTGCTTCTTCACGATGGAGTACCTGCCCGGCCACGATCCGCGCCGATGGACCGAAGCCAACGACATGCGGAGCGGCGAGATCCGCGGCTACGACTCCGCGCAGTCCACGCGCACCGTGCCCCCGCTGCAGGAGGCGCGCACCGAAGTCCCCGCGGACTTCATCGAGGGCAGCGATGCGATCATCGCCCGCGCCGCGCCCCCCGTCGACTTCGAGCGCGTGCGGTCGGTGCTGGCGCAGCTCGCGGAGGGCCTGACGTTCCTGCACGGCCGCGGGGTGATCCATCGGGACGTGAAGCCGTCGAACGTGCTCATCGCCAGCAGCGTGGTGAAGCTCCTCGACTTCGGCCTCGCCCTCGAGGAGCGGCGCCGCGATGGCGAGCTCGCGCCGGAGGGCCGCATCGTGGGCACCGCCGCGTACCTCGCGCCCGAGTACCTCGAGTCGCTGGCCGTGACGCCGGCCCTCGACGTGTACGCGCTCGGCGTGCTGGGCTACGAGCTCGTGACGGGTGCGCCGCCGTTCGGGGGTGCGATCCACATGCTGTCGCGTCAGCACAAACGCGGCCCGGCGCCGGGCGCCTGCACCTTGAATCCCGATCTGCCGCCGGAGCTCGGAGCGCTGATCGATCGCATGATCATCGCCGACCCCGCGCTGCGACCGAGCGCGCTCGAGGTAGTGCAGGAGCTCACCGGCGACCGCTCGCAGCCGAGCCAGCAGCGCCGGGCCCTGGGCTTCATCGGCCGCAAGGCCCAGCTCGAGACGCTGGCGACGGCGCTCGGCGATCAGCGGTCGCACGGGCGCTTCGTGCTGGTGACGGGGCCGTCGGGCGTCGGTAAGACGGCGCTCGTCGACGAGGCGCTGGGCCGCGCGACGATCGACGGTCGCATGCTCGCCTGGCGCGGCCGGTGTCACGAGCGCGAGCGAGTCCCGTACCGCGCCTTCGATCAGATCATCGATGACCTCTCGATGGAGCTATCCGCAGATCCGCGGCCGCTCGTGCATGCCGGTGCGCTCGCGCGGGTGTTCCCCGTGCTGGCGCCCTCGCTCGCCCTCGACGACGAGCCGGCGGCCGGCGACCTTCGTGTCGAGCGCGAGCGCGCCGTGCTCGCGCTCATCGAGCTGATGCGATCACTCGTGAAGAGTGCGCGCGCGGCGATCCTGATCGATGACCTGCAGTGGGCCGACGACGAGAGCCTCGAGCTGCTGAAGATGATGGTCGAGCGCATCGAGCGTCCGCTGACGGTGATCGCCGCGTGGACCACGGACGGCGAGCTGCCGCCCGAGCTGCTCGAGAAGCTACCGCCGACGACGATCGTGCCGCTCGAGGCCATGGGAGAGGTCGAGCTGGCCGACATGATCGCCGAGCTGGCTCCGCGGGCCGCACGCCTCCGCGTGCTGGCAGCCGCGCGCCTCGCCGCGGGCAGCCCGTACCTCGCCGAGCTGATCGGGGCGGAGCTCGCGACCGCCGATGTCGCCGAGGTCGCGGACGCCGAGCACCGCCGGCTCTCGCGCCTCGCCGGCGACGAACGCGCGGTGGCCGAGGTGGCCGCGACGGGCGGCACCGCGTCCTTCGACGAGCTCCGCGCCGTGGTGGGCTTGCCCGCGGGTCGCGTGCGGTCGGCCCTGCGCGGCCTCGAAGATGCGCGCGTCGTACGCGCGATGCCGTCGGCCGCCGGCGATGCCGTGTACGCCTTCTATCACCAGCGCCTCCGCGCCGCCGCGCAGGCCGGTATGGCCGAGGACGTCCGCCGCGAGCGGCACCAGCGCTTCGCGCGCTACTACGAAGGGGCCGGCGGCTCGCCCGCACAGGTCGCGATCCACTGGCGCGATGCGGGGGAACCCGGGCGCGCCGCCCCGTGGGCCGTGGCCGCGGGCGATTCGGCCCGCGCGCAGCTCGCATGGAGCGTCGCCGCCGACTGGTACTCGATGGCCCTCGACCTCATCACCAGCGCGGACACGCCGGGCCGGACCGACGACATCCTGCTGCCCGATGCGGGGGCGGTGCGCCTCGCGCGCGCGGATGCCCGCTTCCTCGGAGGCAAGCTCGCGGGGGCGGCCGAGGACTATCTGCTCCTCGCACACGCGACCGCCGACGGTGATCGGCATCGCGTGCGGGCGGCCGAGGCCTATCTCAAGCTCGGCGAGATCGAGCGCGGCTTGCGGGTGCTCGACGACGTGCTCGGGCGCCGCGGCGAGAAGCGGGCCCGCGGGCGCGTGCAGTCACTGGGGCGCGCGATCGCCGTCGCCACGACGTGGCTGGTGCCGCTCGGCCGGCGCGCAGAGCCGATCGACGACGTGCGGGCCGCCGCCTACCGCGCGATCGCGAGCTTCCTGTCGACGCCGCATCCGCTCGAGGCGCTCGAGTACGTGCTGCGGGGCGTGGCCCTCGCCGAACGCTCCGCGGATCGGGCCGCGCAGAGTCAGGGCATGTCGATGCTCGCCGCCTACCTCGCCGCCGGGACCCTCGGACGGTTCGGCGATCGCGCCCTCGTGCACGCCGAGCAACTCGCGACCCAGTGTGGTGCACCGTACGCCGAGATGGTCGCCGCCGGCTGCACCGGCATCTTGGCGATGCTTCGCGGCGACTGGGTCGCGATGCGAAGCGCGCACGGCAAGGCGGAGACGATCTGCAACCGCCTTGGACTGGGCCGGACCTGGGAAGCGTCGTTTCTGCGGAGCTACTGGGCGCTCGGCGAGCTCTACGCGGGGGAGCCGACGACAACGCTCGCCATCCTCGCCGACGACACGAGCGACGACTTGTTCGGCCGCGCGATGATCGGCTCGTACCGTGGCCGCGCGATGCTGTACGCCGGTGATCTGGCCGGCGCGCGGGCAGCGTGGCGCGAGCAGGAGCGCTCGAGTGCATTCGACCGCGGCATGGCCGGCATCTATCGCCGCGTGTTTGGCTGCGAGCTCGCCCTCGCCGCGCACGACTGGAACCGGGCCCGGGCCGCCGCCGACGATCTCGCCAACTCGGCTCGCACGCAGTGGCTCTCGGCGATGCCGGCGGTCCGCGCCATCGTCGACGTGCCCAGCGCATCCGCGGACCTGGGGCTCGCCCGGCATGGTGATCGCGATGCGGCCGCGCGCGTGCTGCGGACGGCCAAGCGTCTGCACCGGCTCGGCGGCGCCTCGTTCTACGGGCCGACGGCTCTCCGCATGCAGGGGCAAGCAGAGGCCTTCCTCGGGCAAGATCGCGCGGCCGCGAAGACGCTCGAGCGCGCCGAGTCCGCCGCCCGCGCCACGGGTGGCGCTATCGACCGCCTCGCCATCACCGCGCTGCGCGGCGGCGTGATCAACCCGGGCGTCCTCGGCGCCGCCCTGACCTGGAACACGGGAGGAGAAGTGCGATGGCCACACGCGTAGTCGTGATCGGAGGAGGCGTCGGCGGATTGACCGCGGCGCACGAGTTGATCGAGCGAGGATTCGAGGTCGAGGTCTTCGAGTCGCGGCCCGACTTCGGGGGCAAGGCGCGCTCGCAGCCCGTGGTGGGCACGGGAGCCGGCGGCCGGGCCGACCTGCCGGGCGAGCATGGCTTTCGCTTCTATCCGCGGTTCTACCGCCACGTGATCGACACGATGGCGCGCATTCCGTCGGGGACGGGGACGGGCTACGTCGCGGACCACCTGAAGCCGACCACCGAGGCCGCGATCGCGATGGTCGACGACTCGACCTGGTATCGCTTCAACCGCAAGCACCTCGATACGCCGTACGCCGTCCTCGAGTCGCTCGAGATCTTCTTCCAGGATCTCGACTTCGATCAGTACGACGTCTCGATCTTCACCGCGAAGCTCGCCGAGTTCGCCTCCGCCTGCGATGCTCGCCGCCTCGCCGAGTACGAACAACTCTCGTGGTGGGAGTTCCTCGAGGCGGACCGCTGCTCCCCGAAGTTCCAGAAGCAGCTCCGCGGCATCCCGCGCATGATGGTCGCGATGGACTCGCAGCGCGGGTCCGCCCACACCATCGGCGTCATCACGCTTCAGCTCCTGCGCGACTTCGCGTTCGCGGGCGCACAGAACGACCGCACGATGGGCGGCCCGACCACGCGGATGTGGATCCAGCCGTGGACGGACTACCTCACGTCGCGCGGCACGGTCATGCACCAGGGCGACCCCGTCGTCGAGCTCCAGGTCGCCGCCGGCAAGATCAGCGGCGTGCGCCTCGCGAGTGGTCCGACGATCACCGCCGACTACTACGTCCTCGCCGTCCCACTCGACGCGGCCATCGGCCTCCTCTCGCCCGCGGTGGGCGCGCTCGACTCGAAGCTCGACACCCTGCGCCAGCAAGACCCGGCCAACCTCGTCAACTGGATGGTCGGCATCCAGTACTACCTCTACGAGGACGTGCCCCTCGTGAAGGGCCACCTCTTCTTCCCCGACTCGCCGTGGGCGCTCACCGCGATCAGCCAGCCCCAGTTCTGGCGCGACCTCGGCATCTTCCGCCGCATCTACGGGGATGGCTCGGTCGGCGGCCTGATCTCCGTCGACATCTCTGAGTGGGATACGCCGGGCGCCTTCAACCCGAAGACGGCCAAGGAGTGCACGCCCACCGAGATCGCGGACGAAGTCTGGATGCAGCTCAAGACCGCCCTCAACGGCCTCGGCGAGGGCGGCACCGTCCTCTCCGACGAGCTCCTGCACTCCTGGCACCTCGACGACGATCTCGACTTCACGGTGAGTCCAATCGGCAACAGCTCGCGCCTCCTCGTCCACCCGCCCGGCTCGTGGGGCCTGCGGCCCGATGCGGGCACCGCCATCCCGAACCTCGTCCTCGCCTCCGACTACGTCCGCACGAACACCAACATCGCCTCGATGGAGGGCGCCTGCGAAGCCGGCCGGCGCGCCGTCAACGAGATCCTCACGCGCAGTGGCTCCACCACGCGCAAGGCCGACGTCTGGCCGCTCGAGGAGCCCCAGTTCGCCTGGCTCAAGGCGTGGGACGCCCAGCGCTTCGCCGCCGGCAAGCCGCACATCCTGCGCTCCCTCGGCCTCCAGCGCGCCATCGCCTTCATCGCCTTCCTCCGCAAGGTCGATCTGTTCTTCGGCGGCGACCGCCGCGACGACTTCCTCGACAAGCTGAAGCTGACCGCCGCCATCAAGTGGATCGCCCGCAAGTTCGGCGTCACTCCATGATCGAGGTCGTCGAGGGCGACATCACGAAGCTCGCCGTCGACGCCATCGTCAACGCCGCCAACTCGTCGCTCCTCGGCGGTGGCGGCGTGGACGGCGCCATCCACCGCGCGGCCGGTCCCGACCTCGTCCACGAGTGCCGCCTCCTCGGTGGCTGCAAGACCGGCGACGCGAAGCTCACCAAGGGCTACCGCCTCCCCGCGCGCTTCATCATCCACACCGTCGGCCCCGTCTATCAGGACGGCACCAAGGGAGAGCCCGCCCTCCTCGCCTCCTGCTACCGCCGCTCCCTCGAGGTCGCCCGCAAGCACGCCATCACCTCGATCGCCTTCCCCAGCATCTCCACCGGCATCTTCCGCTACCCGCTGGACGAAGCTGCAGACATCGCCGTCACGACCATCCGCGCCGAGCTCGCCCACCCCGGCTCGCCGGCCCGGGTCGTGCTCTGCACGTTCAACCCGGACTCGACGAACGCGATTCGCGCCGCGCTCAGCCGCTAGGGGCTTTACCGCTCACGTTGCGAGCATGGTGTCGCAGGGGTCCGACCCCTGCGACACCCCGTCCCGGAGACGCTGGGGCCTGGCCCTTCTCCGCTAGCCGCTGTCCGCATGCCGGACATCGACGGGGCCCGCCCCCATCGCTAGCTCGACGCGCTGGCCGCTGATGCGCAGGGAGCCGTGCGTGCGGGCGATGCGGCGGCGGAGGTTGGCGAGGCCGCCTTCGGTGCGCGCGAGGATGTCCGGGTGCAAGCCCGTGCCGTTGTCGGAGACGCGGGCCAGGAGCGAGGACGTGGTGGAGGTCAAGGTGACGTCGATGCGCGTGGCGGACGCGTGACGGACGGCGTTGCGGACGAGCTCGAGGACGGCGCGCAGGTAGTCGAGGGCGAGCTCGCCGGGACGGGATGCCACGCCGCCGTCGTCGGAGGCGTCGAGGGTGAAGGTGATGGAGGAGCCGCAGAGCTCGGCGCCGCGCTGGCGGAGGTAGGTCACGAGCTCGGCCCAGGAGCGCTCGGGGGTGCGGAGGGCCCAGACGATCGAGCGGAGATCGTCGGTGCCCTGGGCGAGGCGGCCGGCGAGGACGTCGATCTCGGAGGCGAGCTCGGGGGAGCTGTTGTGGCGCAGGCCGCGCAGACGCCAATCGAGGGCGGCGAGGTCGGCGCCGATGCCGTCGTGGATATCGCGTGCGATGCGCTCGCGGTCTTCGCGGACACGGGTGTCGGCGAGCTCGGCGGCGAGGCGGGCGCGTTCGCGGTCCGCGATCTCGAGCTTGCGGGCGACGGAGAGGATCTGCTGGAAGATGAAGAGGCCGAGGGCGGCGATGAGGACCGTGGTGGCGGCGGCCGGGACATCCCCGTGCACGAGGAGGAAGGCGACGGCCAGGAGGAGAGGACCGACCACGAAGACGATGCGGCTGAAGCGCGCATTCAAGGTCGAGTGCGCGGTGAGCATCTGGTGCGCGAGGACCGCGATCCAGAAGAAGCTGTCGGCGCGACCGGAGGTGAAGATCAGGTACATGAGGGCGAGCTGGATGCCGACGGTCTCGATGCGGTCGAACCGGCGATACAGCGTGGACGTCGGCGCCAGACGGTAGAGGACGGCGCTCGCGATCATCAGGGACGAGACGAGGCCCATCGCGAGGGCGGCGTGGTGCCAGGTGACGCCGAGGACGCGCGCGACGCCGGGAACCAGTGGCAAGAGCGAGATGCCCATCGCGAGGACGACGGACAGCGCGACGGAGAGGGGCTCGCGGTAGGAGTCCTCGCTCGTGCGCTCGACGCTCATCGCACGAGCCCGAGGCGCACGGCGGCGAGGGCGGCTTCGGCCTTGGACGACACATCGAGCTTCGTGTAGATGGCCTTCACGTACGTCTGCACCGTGCCGAGGCCGATGCCGAGCTCGGTCGCACACTCGGCGTAGGTGCGGCCGCGAGCGAGGAGACGCAGGAGCTCGGTCTCGCGCTGGGTGAGGCGATGGGCGTCGGGGGTGGACGCACCGAGGGCGGCATCGACGACGAGCTGCGCCACCGCAGGCGAGAGCGGCAGCCCACCGGCGATGGCCTCGTGGAGCGCGGGCACGATGCGCTCCGACGGCGTGCTCTTCAGCAGGTAACCCCGGGCGCCCGCCCGGAGCGCGGCGAGGATCGTGGGGGCGTCGTCGAACTTCGTGAACGCCACGCACGCGCATGCCGGCTGCTGGTCGCGGAGGGCGACGATCAGGTCGACGCCCGAGCCATCGGGCAGGCCGAGATCGATCAGCGCCGCATCGAAGGGTGAGCGCAGGGACGCCGCCGCCGAGCGCGCGTCGATCCCCAGGGTCAGCTCGAGCGCCGCGGCCTGCAGGACCTTCGTGACTCCCGCGCGAACCCACGGCTCGTCCTCGACGAACAGCAGCCGCATTGGTCCGCAGTCATATCACCCATGACCATGGGATAGCGACCGTCGTCGAAGCGCACGTACGGTTTCGGATCATGAAATCACTGACTGCATTGAGCCTGGCGCTGGCGACGTCGGGATGCGCCGTCGGCTACGGCGTCGGCACGAAGTCGCGGGCGATCGGAGTCGGCGACGAGGGATCGACCCTCACGTACCAGAACAGCGCCGCAAAAGTGAGCGGCTTCTATCACGAGTTCCGCATCATCGACACGACCGGCCTCCTGCTCGCCGCGCTCGTGAACGCCGGCAAGGCGCAGACGGCCCGCGACGAGGCGATCGAGAAGGCGCAGTACCAGACGCCGGATCAGAATGGCGAGGTCACGGTCACCGTCCGCTACGACCCGATGCCCATCCTGTCGGGGCTCCTGACCGACCTGCGCTTCCGCATCGGCTTTGGCGAGCAGGACCTCGAGCTGCCCGCGGGCGCGGCGGCGACAGGCGGCATGTCGTTCTGGGAGTTCGATCTGCGGCCGGAGTTCTACACGTTCCGCCCGATCAAGCGCCTGCCGATGGTGTCGTCCCTCTTCCTCGGCATGCTCGCCGGGCAGATCACGGCGCCCGAGGGCAACGTCGACCGCGAGCTCGACCTCTTCAACCTCGATCTCACCGCGGGGGCCTCCACGACCTATCTGGTGACGCCGAACCTCGCCGCCACCGGGCGCGTCGCGATCGGCTTCATCAGCCCGATCATCGGCGGCCTCATCGGCGAGGGGATCCTCTATCCATCGGCGGAGCTCGAGCTCGGGTGGCGCCCGTTCTCGACGGAGAAGGTGGGTGTCATCATCGGCGGCTCGGCGCAGATCGCGCGCGACTCGGCCTTCACGCGCTCGATGACCACGACGCGGCTCGGCCTCAACGCGACCATCACGTTCGGCATGCAGGCGCCGAAGCGGCCGCAGACCACCGAGACCCCGCCGCCGCCCGTGGTCGAGCCGACCGTGGCCAGCGCCCCCACCACCGTCTGCCAGGACACCGTCTCCGACTGCTACAAGATCGAGACGACGTCCCCCGAGCCCGTACGCACGCTGTTCATCGAGTGCGCCCGTGCGACGCAGACCGCCGCGCAGACGAAGCAGCTCGGCGATCAGCCCGCCCTGTGCCGCAAGCACGGCGAAGCGATCGCGCAGTTCTACCGGGACCACGAGGCGACGCTGGACCCCGAGATGAAGCGGCTCGTCGATGTCGCGGCCATGAGCGTGTTCACGTTCTCGGCGGCCGGATACCAGGCGACCGGCGGCGAGACCAGCCCCGATGCGTGCGCGATGATCGAGCTGGCCTTCAACTCGGCCGTGCGCTCGTCACCGGAGAGCGTGCCGACCCTGAACGCCGAGATCAGCAAGTGCCGCGGCCAGTGACTACTCGTTCGTGATCGAGAGCCACGCCGTGACGCTCGTGAAGCCGCTCGGCGCCATTGCATCGACGTCGTAGAAGCGGCCGAGCTCGAGGGACGTGGACAGGCGACGCGGCAGCGTCATGCGCACCGCCGCGGCCCCGGCGACCACATCGCGCGTCGCCGCGATCCAGCCGGCCCCCTGCACCCGGCGATGGAGGGGCGCCCCCGCCGCGAGCGTACCGAGCCACCCGGCGGTCCGGCGCCGCACGCCGGCCTGGATCCATCCGCGCTCGTGCGCGACACCGGCCGCGAACGCACCGCCCCACCCACGTTGCGCATCCATGTACATCGCATCGCGCTCGAGCCGATGCAGCGGCCCGAAGGCCGCGCCCACCGTGCCCTGCCCAGCGCGAAGCTCCGTCGACGTGGTCCAGCGCGCCCCCGCATGATCGATCGCCGTGTTCACGTAGCCGATGGCGGCGATGCCGAGCCCCGGCTCGAGGATCGCGCCCCCGCCGACGTCGGTCCGCACCCCCTCGCGCGAGAAGCGGCGCAGGATGCCCATCTCGATCGCGGCCTCGCCCGCCACTGGATCGACGGCCACGGCGCTCTGCATCCCCCACGGCGCGGAGAACTGCCAGTCGAGCGCGCCCGCGACCAGGCCCGGATCGACGACATCATCGATGTCGAGCTGGAGACCGAGCGTGCGATTCGCGAGGGCCGCGCTGGCCCCCGTGCGCGGCCGGTCATCGAGGCGCACGCGGTAGCCGTCGACCACGTGCCCGAGCGTCGGCGGTGCGAGCGCTCCCCCGGCGAGGCCGAGCTGCGTCTCGCCGACGGTCGTGCCCAGCTGCAACGCGCGCAGCACGCGGATCGCATCGCTCGCCGACGCGTAGTCATCGCGCAGGTCGCCGTCGAGCCACACGAGCCGCCCTCCGAGCGCAGCCTTCGCGTTGCCCCACGCGACATCGAGCCGGAGATCGACGCCGCCGTAGATGGCGTCGCCCTGCCCGCCCGCGCCGAGGGCCGCCCCGACCTGTACCGCTGGTCCATCGTCCCCGCTTGCTCGCACGGAGAGGTCATCGGCCACAGCGACCGACGGAATCAGGAGGGCGGCGAACGCGAGAGCGCGCATCCCCCCGAGGGTCACGCCGCGCGCCCGAGCGGGCGACTTTTTGGCCGCCCGCACGTCGACGATCCAGCCAAACTCCCGATCCCTGGGCGTCTGGGGCGGCTTGGCGTCCAAACCGGTGAGTGTCAAGGTTGTTGCCGCACGGTGAGTGTCAGTTCGAGATGCCGTGCTCCGGGTTCAAACGTACCGTCGTGATCGCGTCGCAGTTGCGGATGTCGCCGCTCCAGCGGCTCGGTGTGCGGCGCTTGGCAGCGCGGTAGACCTCCGCGCGCCGCGCCAGGATCGCGCTGTCGAGCCCAGCGTGGCGCTGGCTCGGCGTTACGAACCGGATGCCGCTGTGCTGGTGGTCGTCGTTGTACCAGCGCACGAACGCGGCGACCCACTGCGTCGCGTCGTCGAGGAGCGCGAAGGGGCGGTCGGGATACGCGGAGCGGTACTTGAGCGTGCGGAATAGCGCCTCGGGGTACGGATTGTCGTCGCTGACCCGGGGCCGACTGAACGAAGGGATGACGCCGAGCTGCTCGAGCTTGGCGAGCATCGTGCTGCCCTTCATGGCACCGCCATTGTCGGCGTGGAGGGCGAGCTGGTCGCGCCCAACACCCTCGCGCGCACACGTCGCGTCGATGAGGTGGGCCGCGAGCGCGTCGCTTTGTACGTCGTGCACGGCCCAGCCGACCAGCTTGCGACTCCACACGTCGAGAATCGCGTACAGGTACCAGTACCTTCCGCGCACGCCCGACGGCAGGTAGGTGATGTCCCAGGCCCAGACTTGGTTGGGACCCGTGGCGACGAGCTCGCGCGGGCGACGATGCGTCCGCGGCCGAGACCGGTCACGATGGCGCAGCAGCTTCCGGCGGCGCAGCACCCGGTAGATGGACGACTCAGAGCCGACATACAGCGCCATGTCGGCGAGCTTGGGCACGAGCTGGTGAGGCGAGAGGCCTACGAACTCGGGGGCGGTCGAGAGCGCGATGATCTTCGCCTCTTCGTCCGCCGTGAGCGCGTTCGCGGGCCGTGTCTTCGGCCCGCGACGAAGGTCGTCGCTGTCGGGACACTTTTGCCAGCGTTGGACGGTACGCGGGTCGAGGCCGAGCGAGGCGCATGCACGCGCTTGCGTAGCTCCGTCGCGCACCGCGGTCGCAATCAAACCGAGGATCACTCGTCGTTCTCCTCGTCCGTGTCGTCGCCCGCGTACACGCCGTTCGGGAACAGGAGCTGGACTTTTTTTTGGAGTACGAGCAGTGCCGCCGTCTCGGCAAGCGCCTTGTCCTTGCGCGCGACCTCGCGTTCCAGCTCGCGAATCCGCTTGCCCTCCGGCGACCGACGGGAAGCTCGAGGCTGCGCGAAGGCGTCATCGAGCGCGGCGCGCCACGAGTCGAACTGTTCGCGATGAACACCTCGCTGACGCAACAGCTCGCCGAGCTCTTGGTCGCCGAGCCTGTGGGCATCGAGCACCAGCTGCATCCGCTCCTGCGGGCTCCAATCCTGCGGTCGCTTGGCTTCGTCTGCGGACGGGGGCTCGCTCGGCGACGTCGGCTTGCTGCTCACCAATCGAAGGCTAGCCGCCTCCCGCAGCCACCGCGACAACGTTGGCTGCGGGATACCGGTCTCCCGGGACAGCTCAGTCGCCGACAGCGCGCTGGGGCCGACCATCCGGCGCACGCTCCGTGCGCGAACTACTTCCGAATACTCCATTTTCATTTCCGCTCTCGCCCCACATGCTGGTCAGGTCGATGCGGCAACTACGCTGACACAGGGGGGAACCCCCGCCCGTGCGCCGCCACCAAGATCGATCCCTTGGCGTCCGGGGCGGCTTGGCGTTCGAACCTCCGCGCGACCGGTGCACGAGCACGAGCACGAGCACGAACCCCGCCCCTGCGCCGCCACCAAGATCGATCCCTCGGCGTCCGGGGCGGCTTGGTGTCCAAACCTCCGGGGCACGACCCCCGCCCGTGCGCCGCCACCAAGATCGATCCCTTGGCGTCTGGCGTCGTGGCGTTGAAACTCCGGGGCACACGCCAGCCGCCCCTTGCGGGGGCGCACGTGGCACGAGTACGTCGGAACCGGATTACTTGGCGGCCGAGCCGGCGGCGCCCGAGCCATCAGCCGGGGCGGCCGAGCCCGAGCCGGCGGCGGGGGCGGCGACCTTCGTGAACTTGAGCGTCATGCGGTCGCTCTCGCCGATCGCGTCGTACTTCGCCTTCGTCGCGTCGCCCTCGGCGTAGTTGGGCGGCAGGGTCCAGACGCCCTCGGGGTAGTCCTTCGTGTCCTTCGGGTTCGCGTTGATCTCGGACTTCTCTGCGAGCTTGAAGCCGGCCGCTTCGACCTTCGCGATGACCCAGTCCTCGGCGAGGTAGCCGGACTCGGCGGTGTCCTCGCCCTTCGTGCCCGGCTTCGCGCGGTGCTGCTCGACGCCGAACGTGCCGCCCTCGGCGAGGGCGTCGTGGATGGCCTTGAGGTGCACGTCGAGCTCGCCGCGGCGCACCCAGTTGTGCATCTCGCGCATGGCGATCGCGTGGGTGGCCTTGCCGTCCTCGCCGAGCTTGTAGGGAGTCGGGCCGATGTTGGCGCGGGTGGTCTTGTCGAAGAGCTTCGACTTGGCGAGGAAGAGGTCGAGGCTCTTGCCGTACGCGGTCTGCATCTTGTCCATGGGGCCGTTCGCGTCGAAGCCGGCCACGATGTAGCCGCCCTGCGCGGCGAGGAGCGGGGCGAGGAGCTCGGTCCACCAGCCGCCGCCGGCCCCGACCTCGATCACGGTGGACGTCGGCGTGATGCCGAAGAACTTCAGCGCCTCGGCCGGATGCCGGAACGCGTCGCGCTCGTTGTTGCCTGGCTTGCGGTGGGGGCTCGCGAGGATGGCGGTCATCGCCTCGTCGAGGTTCTTCCACTTCGTGTCGTGGAGCGCCATCGCCTTGGTCTCGATGTCCGCGGTCCAGCGGGTCTTCTCCTCGGCGGCGGCATCTTCGTTCTTCTTGATGCGCGCGGCGACCTTCTCGGCGTCCGTGGGCGCCGCGTCAGCGGGTGCCGCGGCCGCATCGGCCGGCGCCTTGGCCATCTCGTTCGTCGTCGGGGCCGGCGTCGGCGATGGGTCGGCCTTCTTCTCGTCCTTCTTTCCACATGCGGCGAACATGACGAGCGCGAACAAACATGCACGGAACTTCATAGGTCAGTCCTTCGTTGAGAATTGGCTCGCCGCACGAGCCGGAGCATCACCGCCCCCGTCACCACCGCCAGCACGACGCCGATTCCGAGCAGCTTCCAGCGGTAGGCCCCGCCTTTCGCGCGCTCGGTCGTGCCCCAGAAGCCCGACGGGCGCTTCGCGGGCGGCTCGAACTCTGTCGGCACCTCGCTCGGCTGCGGCTGTGCCTCCGCCGGTGAGGCGGCGAACATCGCGAGCGCGAGAACGACGGCGCGGATCACGTCGCTCGTATAGCACTGCGCTCGCAGAAACGGGGACGGTGTAGACCTTGTCAACTTTCGCTTGGTTGACAAAGCTTACGCCGTCCCCAGTTCAGGGCGAGGGCACCGTCGTGGCCCGGGCGGCGCGAATGGCCTTCTTCGTGCGCGCGATGCACTCGTTCGCGGGCTCGGCGTCCTCGGGCTTGTAGAAGACCAGCGGGGTCGCCATGGCGAGGTCGTAGTCGGCCTGCGTGAGGCGGTTGCGCTTCAGCATGATGCCGAGGATGCGGTCGATCTTCGCGGCCGACCACTTCCAGAGCTCGTTCTGGCAGTACTGGCGATGGCGGTCCTTCGGCGACGGCAGGATCGACGAGAAGAACGCGGCCTCGCGCGGCGAGAGCTCGGCGGCGGACTTGCCGAAGTAGTACTTCGCGGCGGGACCGATGCCGTAGAGGTTCGGGCCGTACTCGATCACGTTGAAGTAGATCTCGAGGATGCGCTCCTTCTCGAGGGTGTTCTCCACGTGCCACGTCAGGAAGAGCTCCTGGAACTTTCGCATGAGCGTCTTGTCTCGGTAGAGCAGGACGTTCTTCACCATCTGCATGGTGATGCTCGACGCGCCGTACTTGAACCGGCCCGCCTTGAGGTCCTTCACGAGGGCGCTCCGGAACTCGGAGACGATGAAGCCGCGGTGAGACATGAAGGCCGAGTCCTCGGTCGACATGATCGAGTTCACGAGGTTCGGTGAGATCTGCTCGTAGGGGACGAAGTCGGGGTTCGTCGGCCCGACGGTGATCTCGCGGAACTTGTCCTCCTCGTACTCGACCGAGTGTTCGAACTCGCTGCGGAGGCGGCGCGGCGAGGTCGGCGGCTCGCTCGTGACCTTGCACCCCCGAATTCCGACGCTCCCGCCGAGCTTGGTGGCATCGAGGTTGTTCCAGTCGACCTCGAGGGTGATGTCCGTCGAGAACATGCCCGTCATCTGGTAGCCGACCATGTACGGCACCATCTCCTCGGGGAGCGCCGTCAGGAACGTCTGGCAGGCCACCGGTGGCACCACGACGTGCATCTTGAGGACCTTGATCCCCCCCGGGCCCTCGGTCTTGATCTTCACCGCCTGGTCATCATCGTCGTCGACCTTCGCGACCTGAGCCGGCGCTTGCTCCTGCGTGCGCGGCTTCGCGACCTCGCCGGTGACGGAGAAGGGGACGTTGCGCGCCTTGAAGTCACCACGTGACAGGACCAGCGACCGCGTCGCGCGATCGAAGCGCCCCTCGACGTTGGCCTCGAGATCCAGATCGCGGACTTCCTTCTCGGCGATCTTGGGGTGCCCGACATTCAGGCCGTGCAGGTTCATCTCGCCGGCGAACGTCGCGCCATTGCGCGCGAGCGACAGGCGCACCTTGGTGTCGACCGACGTCGACTGGTAGTCCACGACGGGCGTCGTGGCGAGGATCGGTGCGAGGCGGTCGAGCTGAAACTTCGCCGCCTCGAGATCGATCGTCGCCGTGAACGCCTGCGGATCGATGCCACCGCGCGCGGTCCACAGGTTGCCAGGCACGCCACCGTAGCCTCCCGCGACATCGACGCGGTACTGCCCCGGCTGGGCGGCATCAGAGGCGACCGTGCCCGCGATCCCCGTCAGGGAGAGGCCGGCGAGCACGCGGAGCTCGCCGCCCTCGATCGCCACCAGCGGGGGCTGGCCGCTGCGCTTCGTGATGGTCAGCGCGGTCGCGGTCGCCGCCGGGGCCGCCACCGTCGTCATCGACACGTTACGGCCCTGCGCGATCAGCTCGCCCGGCTTCCAGGTCGCGCCGCCATCCTCGACGAGCGCCGTCGTCCCCGTCACCGCATCGTCGGCGAACAGCTTGCCGTGCGTGACCGTGATCGACCGCGGCATCAGGCTCTTGCCACCGCCAGCACCACCGCGCGGCTCGGCGCGCAGCCGCTCGATGATGTCGCTCACGTTGTCGCGGCCATCGGCATGGCGGCGCAACGTGACGGTCACGCCGTCGATCGTCGCGTCGCCCAGCTCCACGCGCCCGATCAATGATGGGAGCGCCGCGAAGTCGACATCGATCCGATCGATCACGATCAGCGGCAGGTCCTTGTCGAGCTCGCCGTAGATCTCCATCCCGCGGATCGTTGCGTGCCCCAGGCGGACATCCACCGAGCCGAATCGCACGTCGCGCCCCAGCTTCGACTGGACCTTCGCCGTGACCTTCTCGCGAATCTTCGACGCGCCCACCCGCGGGTACACGACCGCGATCACGACGGTCAGGACCAGCGCGAGCCCGAGCAGCACACAGAGCGAGGCAATCACCCAGCGCGCAGGTCGCCTGCGCACCGTCTTTGCCGTCGTACCGCCCGGATTCATGGACCGCGCCCGTTGTAACGCAAGAACGGCGCGACTCGACGACTTAGTCCACGAAGCCGAAACTTCGACTACTTACAGGTGACGGCGAGCAAGTGCCCGTCGTCTTTGGTCGCGTCGACGAAAACGGTGTAATCGCCGCCTTCGATGAGAGAGGTCTGAGAGACCTTCTGCTTCCCGCTGGCGTCGTCCATCGTGAGCGTCAGCCGCGTCTTGCTCTTGTCCACGATCTCGATGAGCGTCCCGCTCGCGCTGCCCTGCGTCAGCTTGATCGTCTCGGGCTTCTTCTTGGCGAGCGTCTTGGACGTCGACGAGAGCTGCGTGAAGACCTTCCACTGCGAAGAGAACGGCTTCTTCTTGAGCTTCTTCTGGACCTTCTCCGGCAGCGCCTTGTCCACGGACGCGGTGCCCGTGTTCGTGGCGCTGATCTCGACGAAGTCGCACGACACCGTGACGTTCTGCGCGACCGCGGGCGTCGTGACCCCGACGAGCGCGGCGACCACCCATGCTGCGAGGCGGGCCTTCATATGCCCTCCACAGTATCTGCTGCAGTCACCCAGATCACGGTGGTGTGTCCGTCTTCGTCTTCGAGGTTGATCACGGTCGCCTCGCCGTCGGGGGTCTCCACATCTTCGATCTCCGGAGGTGCGCGCAGCGCGGCCGGCTGCACGTCGAGCGCCCCGTCGGATGCGCGCTCCACCACCGTGCGCGTCACGACGGTCGGCGCAGGCCGGATCATCATCGCGATCGCGGCGACAGCCCCGGCGGTGACGGCCCCGGTGATGAGGTTGCCGCGATGGCGATCGAGCCAGGCGACGAATCGTCCCCACACCGATGCGGGAGCTTCCTCGTCGATCGCCTTGTCGATCTCGCGCCACATCGCGTGGAACTTGCGAGCGTCGACCTCGTCGGCGTCGATCTCGAGCCGCGCACGGACGATCTCGCCCAGCTCGGCGTAGGCGACGTCGTCCTCGGTGTCATCCGGGCGCGCCATCAGCTCGCCTTCCCTTCTTCAGCTTCCGGGGCGACGCCCAGCTCCTCGAGGAGCTCGCGCGACGGGTTGTCGATAAGGTCGAGCAGCCGGCGCTGCATATTTTTTCGGGCGTGGAAGAGCCGCGACATGATGGTGCCCTTGGAGCACCCCACCGCCTTGGCCATGTCCTCGTAGGACAGCCCCTCCAGCTCGCGCATGACAAGGACGGTCCGGTGATTCTCGGAGAGCTCGTCGAGGGCCTGGTCGATCCGGTGACGGATCTGCTTGTCGGCGAGGGCCCGTCCCGGATTTCCACCGAGGATCCGCGGCATTAGCGCCGACTCGGCCCCCTCGTCGGGGTGGATGCGCGTCTCGTCCAGCTCCGTGGGCTTGACCCGGCGGTGCTTGCGAAGATGGTCGATGGCGAGGTTCATCACGATGCGGTAGAGCCAGGTGTAGAAGCTGGAGTTGCCCTCGAACTTGTCTAGGTACCTGTGAGCCTTGATGAAAGCATCCTGAACGATGTCGAGCGCATCCTCGGGATGACGGACGACGCCAAACGCGAGGCCGTAGGCCCGACGGTGGTAGCGCTCGAACAGCGTCTTGAACGCCGCTCGATCGCCACGGCGAGCCGCAGCCACCAAGTCGGCGTCGTCAACGGGTGTTGCTCGCGCATCATCCGTCGGCGTGGACGCTCGGTGCCCCGCCTTATTCATCCACGTGCGGTTATAACGTATTAGCGGCTGTGGCGACCGTTTCGACGAAGGTGACCGCGATCCCGAGCTTCCTCGGGCGGGTACGCTTGCGTCTGTACCGCCACGAGGCCAGGCGGGCGTGGGGGTACGGCATCGCCTCCGTGGCCGGGCTCGCGCTGGTCCTGCCGCTGATCGGGCAGCTCCTCGGTGAGAACCGCCGGATGGCGCTCACCATCCTCACCCTCGGTGGGCTCGCCGGTGCGCTGGCGATCATCGGTGCGATCATCCTCGGTGTCGTCGCTCCGCGCCGGCGCTACGGCAGTGACTCGCAGGTCGCGCGCTGGGTCGGCTCCCGTCGCCGCGACGTGGCGAGCGATCTCCTCTCCGCCGTCGAGCTGGCCAAGGCGCCCGCGCGCCCCGGCGCGCCGTCGAGCGATCTCGTCGCGGCCCTGCAGGCGGCGACCTCCGAACGCATCCAGGGCATCTCGCCCGACGGGCTCCTCGATCGCGGCGAGGTCACGCGGGCTCGGCGCTGGGCCCTCGCGGCCGTGTGTTCGGCGACGTTGCTCGCGGCGCTCGCCCCGGGTCTCGTCGGCGCAGGCTGGAAGCGACTCCTGTTCGCGCCGCCGGCGCCTTACAACGGCGCGACGCTGTCGGCGGTCCCGCTCGTCGGAGATCTGAACGCGCGCCTCGAGTTTCCGGCGTACACCAAGCGCGCGCCGGTCTCGCTCGAGAGCAGCTCGGGTGACGTCCGCGGCCTCGTCGGAACGACGGTGAAGCTCGCCGCGCGCGCGCTCGTGGCGGTGAAGTCGGCCGAGCTCGTGATCGAGACCGACGGTCAGCCCGAGCAGCGCGTCGACGTGAAGGTCGAGGTCGCACCGCGGCTCGGGCCCAATCTCGAGCCGGACTTCCGGCTGTCCGCGCAGTTCGTGATCCAGCGGGCCGCGCGCTACCGCTTCGCCATCACCGCGCCCGACGGCAAGCGCTCCATCGAGACCACGCCGCGCTTGATCGAGGCCGAGCCCGACCAGGCGCCGACGGTGCAGCTCATGGCGCCCGCCGAACCGCTCGACGTGACCAATCTGCGCCGCGTCGAGCTCGCATACGTGATCGAGGACGACTTCGGCATCACGTCGGCGGAGCTCGTGTGGGAAGGCGGCAAGGACCGCGGCAAGAAACCGATCAGCCTCGTCCCCGTACACGCCGACGCCAGCGGATCGCAGGACGTCGCGCCCGGCGGCCGCGCCCTCGGCAAGGTGCTGTGGGACATCGCCGAGGTGCAGGTGCCGAGTGGCGGCGAGGTTCGCTACTGGATCGAGGCCAAGGACAACGACTCGATCGCGGGTCCGAACATCGGACGCTCCCGCGAGCTGCACCTCAAGGTCGTCTCGCCGCGCGAGCGACACGAGGAGACGCTGGGCAAGCACGAGGCGCTCGCCGAGAAGCTCCTCGCGAACCTGGGGGGGCGACTCGTGCTGTCCCCGGACGCGCAGCCTGCCGACCGCGAGGAGCTCGGCCGCCAGCTGCGAGAGGTCGTGATCGAGCTCGGTACCGTCGGTGCCGCCTACGAGAAGGATCCGCACGCCAGCGACGCTCTGCGCAAGTCCCTCGACGAGATGCGCGAGCGACTCGAGAAGCTCGCCAATCTCGAGGCGCGCGTGGTGCCGAAGGGCAAGACGGCGGCGAAGGGCGCGTACGCGAGCGTCGACACGAAGATGATCGCCGAGCTCGAAGACGACGTGATCGAGCTGGCCGACTGGCTCGACCGCGAACGCATGGAGGGCGTGCTCGATATCTCCGACGAGATCGGGGCCCACCAGGAGCGCCTCGCCGATCTCTTGAAGCAGTACGGCAAGTCGAAGGATCCGCGCCTGCTCGCCGAGATCGAGCGCGAGATGAAGGCGCTCGAACGTGCGTACGCGGAGCTCGACAAGCACCGCCAGGGCATGACCGAGGACGTCCTCGACCAGTACGTGAACCGCGACGCGGTCGAGTCGGCGCAGGGCACGAACTGCCTCGAGGAAGTGCGCGCGCTCGTGAACGCCGGTGACGCGGCGGGCGCGGCGGCCAAGCTCGAGCAGTGCCGTGCGCAACACGATCGCGCCTCGAGTGCGCTCGAGGGCTCGCTCGCGGAGATGCGTGGTGATCGCTTCAGCGACGAGCAGCGCAAGCTCGACGAGGTCATGAACGAGCTCGCCGACGTCGCCCAGGATCAGGAAGAGATCGCGGCCGAGGCGAACCGCATCTTCGAGAGCTACGCGGACAAGGCCGACGAGATCGCCAAGGAGCACCGTCGCGAGGCGAGCAAGTCGGTCGGACAGCTCGTCGACAAGCTGCGCAAGCGGCTCGCAGACCTCGACGAGACCGGCCTGACGCCGTTCGCGAAGGAGGAGCTCGATATCGTGCAGCGGCGCCTCACCGACGTGGAGACGATGGTCGCCGACGGCGATCTGGCGGAGGCGCTCGGCATGGCGCAGCAGGCCAAGCAGAGCCTCGACACGATCGCCGGCGAGCTCGAAGCCGCGCTCGAGGATGATCCGACCAGCAAGTGGAGCGACGCGACCGAGGACGCGCTCGAGGACATCGGCAAGGCGCGCCCGATCGCGCAGGATCTCATCGAGGAGCTCCAGTCGCTGTCGCCGAGCCCCGATGAGATCATGTCCGACGAGGACAAGAAGTCACTCGACCGGCTGCGTCGGCGCGAAGCGATGACCAAGGGCCGGGCGCAGAAGCTGGCCGAGCGGGCGAAGCAGCTCCAGGGCGAGCTGCCCGGTGACACGGGCACGGAGCTCGGCAAGAAGCTCGGTAGCGCCGTCGGGCAGATGGGCCAGGCCGACGAGCGGATGAAGGCGAAGGACCCCTCGGGCACGCGGGAAGCGACCCGCGCCGCGGCCGATGCTCTCGCGAAGGCGCGTGACCGGGCTCGCTCGGCGGCGCGGCAGGCGCAGGAGGGGGGCTCGGTCGGAGACGAGCCGATTCGCATCCCGGGGGCCGACGAGTACCGCGCGCCCGAGCGCTTCCGCGAGGACCTGCTAGAAGCCATGAAGAAGAAGGGGCAGCAGGGACCCGATGGCTACGACGAGCAGATCCAGCGGTACTACGAGGAGTTGATCAAGTGAGGCCCCTGCTACTCGCGGGCTTGGTTGCCGTGGCGTTCGTTCCGTCGGCCGAAGCCAAGCGGGATCGCACGGTGATGGGGGATGTCATCAAGGCTGCTCGGTACCTGCAGTCGGCTCGGTTGGATGATGCGCGGCTGGTGCTGGCGGACCTGTCGAAGCGGGTGCCAGGCACGGCCGAGGTCGCGTGGCTCGAGGCCGAGCTGGCGTTCCAGACCG
>JALHPV010000046.1 GCA_022842285.1 Kofleriaceae bacterium | reverse complement strand
GATGGCGTCGATCGTCGAGAAGGAGGCTGTCCTGGATCGCGAGCGGCCCACGATCGCGCAGGTCTTCATGAACCGCCTCCTGTCACCGAGCTTCAAGCCCAAGAAGCTGCAGACCGATCCGACCACCCGCTACGGCTGCCTCGTGCCCGCGACCAAGAGCGGACCCTGCGTCGCCTGGATCGAGGAATGTACGAAGGCGACGCCTCCCAAGGAGCCCGGCTGCAACGCGCTCCACTCGGCCCAGCTCCAGGACGCCGACAACCCGTACAACACCTATGCGCACGAGGGACTGCCGCCCGGACCGATCTCCAATCCCGGTCGCGCCGCGATCGAGGCGACCCTCAACCCCGACGGTACCGACTACTTCTATTTCGTCGCCAAGGCGTACCAGTCGAAGGAGCACAACTTCTCGAAGAGCGTCGAGCAGCACGAGAAGTTCGTGAGGGAGTACGTGAAGTCGCTCCCCTGACCCGACCGCATCGCGGGCCTGGGCGGCGGCAGTACGCACCTCGCGCTCGCATGGTACCGTCGCTTCATGAGTCTCGTGGGACAGATCGCCGAGCTCCAGAACTACGCGACGTACAAGGAGCTGTCGTGGGAGGGCAGCTTCGAGGACTACCTCGCGCTGGTCCGCAAGCAGCCGCAGGTCACGCGCAACGCGTACCAGCGCCTCTACGACATGGTGCTGTCGCACGGTGTCGAGGAGTACATCGACAACAAGAAGAAGCTTGTCCGCTACAAGTTCTTCCGCGACGAGGCGCACGGCGGACGCGACGCCGTGTTTGGTCTCGACGTGCCGCTGATGCGGCTCATGAACGTCTTGAAGTCTGCGGCACAGGGCTACGGCACCGAGCGCCGCATCATTCTCCTGCACGGGCCGGTCGGCTCCGCGAAGTCGACGATCGCGCGCCAGCTGAAGAAGGGCCTCGAGGAGTACTCGCGCACGCCCGACGGCGCGCTCTACACGTACTACTGGAACCTCGAGGGCCCGCTCGCCGAGCTGGCCGGCGGCACCGAGGTCTTCCACTCGCCGATGCACGACGAGCCGCTCCGGCTGATCCCCAGGGAGTGGCGCGCCGAGGCGCTCGAGAAGCTGAAGCTCTCGTCGGACGACCACAAGGTGAAGGTCGACGGCGACGTGAATCCGGCGTGTCGCCTCATCTTCAAGGAGCTGATGCGCCACTACGGCGGCGACTTCGAGAAGGTGATGAAGCACGTGAAGGTGCGCCGCCTCGTGCTCTCGGAGCAGGACCGCGTCGGGATCGGCACGTTCCAGCCGAAGGACGAGAAGAACCAGGACTCGACGGAGCTCACCGGTGACATCAACTACCGGAAGATCGCGACGTTCGGTTCGGACTCCGATCCGCGTGCGTTCAACTTCGACGGCGAGTTCAACATCGCGAACCGCGGCATCCTCGAGTTCGTCGAGATCCTGAAGCTGGAGGTCGCCTTCCTCTACGATCTCCTCGGCGCGACCCAGGAACGGAAGATCAAGCCGAAGAAGTTCGCGCAGACGGACATCGACGAGGTCATCCTCGGCCACACCAACGAGGCCGAGTACAAGAAGCTCCTGAACAACGAGTTCATGGAGGCGCTCCGCGACCGCACCGTGAAGGTCGACATCCCGTACATCACCAAGGTGTCCGAGGAGGTGAAGATCTACGCGAAGGACTTCACGAAAGAGCGCGTCGGCAAGCACATCGCCCCGCACACGCTGAACGTCGCCGCGATGTGGGCCGTGCTCACGCGCCTCGAGGATCCGAAGAAGCACTCGCTGTCGCTGCTCCAGAAGGCGAAGCTCTACGACGGCAAGACGCTGCCGGGCTTCACGCAGGACAACATCAAGGAGCTCCGCAAGGAGGCGCAGCGCGAGGGCCTCGACGGCATCTCCCCGCGCTACATCCAGGACAAGATCGCGAACGCGCTCGTCAGCGACAAGGCCGAGGGCGCCATCAACCCGTTCATGGTGCTGAACGAGCTCGAGAGCGGCCTGCGGAGCCACTCGCTCATCAGCAGCGACGAGCAGCGCAAGCGGTACGCCGAGATGCTGTCCGTCGTGAAGCAGGAGTACGAGGACATCGTGAAGAACGAGGTCCAGCGTGCGATCAGCGCCGACGAGGACATGATCTCGAAGCTCTGCGCGAACTACATCGACAACATCAAGGCGTACACGCAGCGCGAGAAGGTCAAGAACCCGTATACGGGGCAGGACGAGGAGCCGGACGAGCGGCTGATGCGCTCGATCGAGGAGAAGATCGACATCCCGGAGAGCCGCAAGGAGGACTTCCGCCGGGAGATCATGAACTACATCGGCGCGCTCGCGATCGAGGGCCGCACGTTCGACTACAAGACCAACGAGCGGCTCCACAAGGCGCTCGAGTCGAAGCTGTTCGAGGATCAGAAGGACTCGATCAAGCTCACGTCGCTCGTGTCGAACGTCGTCGACCGCGACACCCAGGCGAAGATCGATGTCGTGAAGCAGCGCCTCATCAAGAACTTCGGTTACGACGAAGTGAGCGCGACCGATGTGCTGAACTTCGTGGCGTCCATCTTCGCCCGTGGAGATGTGAAGTCGTAATGCGGCGCGCACGCCGGAGTGGGGCCCCACGGGTGGGGGAGCGGGGCGAAGCCTCGTGAGCGACGATCCGCGCGGCATGGGGTCCGTCTCGGTCGAGCTCAATCACACGCTCGCCACCCTCCTCGCGCGGCTGTGCGTGGAGATGGACACCGAGAATCCGTCGGATGTCATGTCGCGCGCGCTCGGCCTGCTCGACATGGCGATGCGGACCAAGCGCACCGGCGGTCGCCTGTGTTTCGTGAACGAGCGAGGTGAGCTCGGGGACGTGGCCGTATGAGCCAGAAGATCGATCTCGATCACGGCCGCTTCCGTCAGATCATCCGCGGCAAGATCAAACAGAACCTGCGCAAGTACATCTCCCAGGGCGAGATGATCGCTCGCAAGGGAAAGGACACGGTCGCGATCCCGCTGCCGCAGGTCGACATCCCGCGCTTCAAGCATGGCGACAAGCAGCAGGGCGGCGTCGGGCAGGGGCAGGGCGACGTCGGCGATTCTCTCGGCGGTGACGGCGAGGGCGAGGATGGACCGGGCAAGGGCGAGGCGGGCGATCGTCCCGGCGAGCACCTGCTCGACATCGAGATCTCGATCCAGGAGCTCGCCGAGATCATGGGCGAGGAGCTGGCGCTGCCGCGCATCCAGCCGAAGGGCACGGAGAAGATCGTCGCGTGGAAGGACAAGTACTCGGGCATCCGCAACGTCGGTCCCGAGTCGCTGCGTCACTTCCGCCGCACGTATCGCCAGGCGATGCGCCGCCAGATCGCGATGGGAACCTACGATCCGAAGAACCCGGTCGTGATTCCGATCCGCGAGGACAAGCGTTACCGCTCGTGGAAGAGCGAGCCGCTACCGCAGAGCAACGCGGTGATCATTTACATGATGGACGTGTCGGGCTCGATGGGCGACGAGCAGAAGGAGATCGTGCGCATCGAGAGCTTCTGGCTCGATACGTGGCTCCGCTCGCAGTACCACGGCATCGAGAGCCGCTACATCATCCACGACGCGATGGCGAAGGAGGTCGACCGCGACACCTTCTTCAAGACGCGCGAGAGCGGCGGCACCATGATCAGCTCGGCGTACAAGCTGTGCGCGAAGCTGATCGCCGAGGAGTATCCGAGCGAGCTCTGGAACATCTATCCGTTCCATTTCTCCGACGGCGACAACTGGTCCGTCGATGACACGCATACGTGCGTGGAGCTCCTCAAGAAGGACGTCTTGCCGTACGTGAACCTGTTCGCCTATGGCCAGGTCGAGTCGCCGTACGGCTCGGGTCAGTTCATCAAGGACCTCACCGAGCACTTCGACGACGACGAGCGCGTCGTGACGAGCGAGATCAAGGGCAAGGACGCCATCATGGACTCCATCAAGGAGTTCCTCGGGAAGGGCCGCTGATGTCTGCGATGAAGCGCTTTCCTGCTTATCTCTCCGATATGCAGGTGGAGATCGAGGCCTACGCGAAGAACTACGGCCTCGACTTCTTCCCGATCCTCTACGAGGTCCTCGACTACAAGACCATGAACGAGGTCGCCGCGTACGGCGGCTTCCCGACGCGCTATCCGCACTGGCGCTTCGGCATGGACTACGAGCAGCTCTCGAAGAGCTACGAGTGGGGCCTCTCGAAGATCTACGAGATGGTCATCAACACGAACCCCGCCTACGCGTACCTGCTCGAGGGCAACTCGCTCACCGATCAGAAGATCGTGATGGCGCACGTCTGCGCGCACGTCGACTTCTTCAAGAACAACTACTTCTTCTCGAAGACCAATCGCAAGATGATCGACGGCATGGCGAACCACGCCGCGCGCGTGCGTCGCCACATGGCCCGTCAGGGCCAGGACGTCGTCGAGGACTACATCGACACGTGCCTCTCGCTCGAGAACCTCATCGATCCGATGAGCGCGTACATCGTGCGCACGGCGAAGCCGAAGACCGAGGACGAGGATGACCTCCAGGACAAGAGCGGGCGGCTCAAGTCCAAGGGCTACATGGACTCGTTCATCAACCCGCCCGAGTACCTCGAGAAGCAGAAGAAGAAGCGCGAGGAGGAGGAGAAGAAGGCGAAGAAGCGCTTCCCGGAAGCTCCGCAGCGCGACGTGCTGGCGTTCCTGATCGAGCACGCTCCGCTCGAGCACTGGCAGCGCGACATCCTCGAAGTCGTGCGCGACGAGGCGTATTACTTTGCACCCCAAGCAATGACGAAGGTCATGAACGAAGGGTGGGCCTGCATCATATCGAAATCGTTGGTGTTTTCAGAAAACGGCGTGTTGACGATGGAGGCGTTGGTACGCAATGAGAGCGGCAACTTTGTATTCGATGGTTCCGAACGGCGCCGGGTCTATGACCGAAATATCATCCCCGACCATCCGACGGTAAAGGTCACGACCCGCCGCGGCTTGGTGATCGAGGGCTCGAACAACCACCGAGTTCTCGCTTCTGACCTCACCACCTGGAAGCGTCTCGACGAGCTCGGTGTTGGCGATCGCGTTGCCGTGTCCGGCGGCGGTGGAATGTGGGCTTCCGAACAGGTGCCCATCACGTGGTTCGAGCCGTACCGAGTGTCGATGGCAGACGTGAACTCGGACGTCGGTTTGATTGACCTTGTCGCGACCGCGCATGCCGGCACGACTGTGGCCCGTCAGCGGACGCGCGCCGAGTACAACGCCGCGCGTGCTGAATACGAGCGGCCAGGCAACCTGGCGTTGGGAACGGGGCACAACAAACGCGCGCCGATTCGTGTCCCCACGCGGGTCGATGAGCGGCTCGGTGCTTTCCTCGGGTACCTCGTCGGCGACGGGCACATCAGCAAGGTAAAGCGCAATCTGGGACTCACCACGGCGGACGATCCGCAGGCGTCGGACTTCATGCGACTTGCGCACGATCTGTTCGACGTGATCGCGAGCATGGAGAAGGACGAGGGGCGGTGGCGCGTGCTTTTGCACTCACAGCACCTGACCGATTTTCTCGTCGAGTGTTTCGGCATGACCCATGGGGTCAGCGCGCGCGAGAAGGCGATACCGGAAGCGATCCTGAGGTCGCCCGAGCCGGTCGTGCGGGCGTTCCTGCGCGCGTACTTCGACTGCGACGGCTACGCCGGCAAGCAGGGCGTCATCCTCAGCACGATGAGCGACCAGCTCGCGGAGCAGACGCAGCTCCTGTTGCTGAACTACGGCATCCTGAGCCGCAAGCGGAAGCAGAAGGACGAGTGCTGGCACGTGCATGTGGCCGGTGCGTCCGCGAAGGTCTTCGCGGAGAAGATCGGGTTCGGCCTCGCGCGCAAGCAAGCGAAGCTCGACGCGTACATCGCAGAGCGGAAGTGGTTCCTCGAGGAGAAGTGGGAGGACGAGGTCGTCTCCATCGAGCACGGCCGTGCCGATGTCTACGACATCTCGGTGGAGGAGACTCATCGCTACGCGGCGTGCGGATTCATCAACCACAACTCCTACTGGCACTCGAAGATCCTGACGGAGAAGGCGCTGACGGCCGCGGAGGTCATCGACTACGCCGACGCGAATGCCGGCGTGCTCGCGACCGCGCCGGGGCGGCTCAATCCCTACAAGCTCGGCATCGAGCTGTTCCGCAACATCGAGGAGCGGTGGAATCGCGGCCAGTTCGGCAAGGAGTGGGACGAGTGCGATCAGATGGATCTGAAGCGCAACTGGGACCGGCGGACCGGCCTCGGGCGCAAGCGGATCTTCGAGGTGCGCAAGCTCTACAACGACATCACGTTCATCGACGAGTTCTTCACGCTCGAGTTCTGCATCGAACAGAAGTTCTATGCGTTCGGCTTCTCCGAGCGCAGTGGCAACTGGGAGATCATGAGCCGCGAGTTCAAGAAGGTGAAGGACCAGCTCTTGAAGATGCTGACCAACCGCGGCCAGCCGGTGATCGTCGTCGAGGACGGGAACTTCGACAACAAGAGTGAACTGCTCCTGCGCCACATCCACGAGGGCGCGGATCTCGATGGCGGCCAGACGCGCGACACGTTGAAGAACGCGTCGAAGCTGTGGACGCGACCGGTGAGCTTGCTCACCCGCGTGGAGGGCAAGGGCAAGCTCTTGCGGTGCGAGGACGGAACCATCAGCGAGCGGAGCGCGGACTACTGATGAAGCTCTGGGCGTGGGGGGCGAGTGACCCCGGGAAGAAGCGGGAGCGCAACGAGGACAGCTACCTCGTCGATCCGGAGACCGGCATCCTGGCGGTCGCCGACGGCATGGGGGGGCATCAAGGTGGCGCGACCGCGAGTCGGATGGCCGTCGAGTTCCTCGGCACCGAGCTGGCCGCCGCGCGCGGCGACTTCGCCAAGGCGCTCGAGGCCCAGATCCGGGCGAGCATGCGGACGACCGAAGAGATGCCCGCCATGGGCAGCTTCGACGACTTCGCGCACTCGCCCACGCTGACCCGCGAGCTCGCGGCCAATGTCCGCAGCAGTGGCCTCGCCGGGCCGACGCCCGTCCGCGGCGACGAGGCGACGCTGCCCGCGACGAGCGTGCTCGCGTTTGCGCCCGCCCTCGAGCTCATGCGCGGCATCGTTCGTCGCGCGAGCGGAGCCATCTACGAGGCGGCGTGGCAGAAGCCCGAGCTGCGTGGCATGGGGACGACGCTCACGGCGGCGCTGGTCCATGCCGGTAAGGCCCACGTGGTTCACGCGGGGGACTCGCGCTGCTACCTGTTCCGCGACGGCAAGCTCGCGCAGGTGACCGACGACCATTCGTGGATCGCCGAGCAGCTCCGCTCGGGATCCATCAGCGAGGCGGAGGCGAAGAGCAGCAAGTTCCGCCACGTCATCACGAAGTCGATCGGCTTCGAGCGCGAGATCGACGCGGACATGAAGGTGCTCCCCGTGTCCGCGGGGGACTGCTTTCTCTTGTGCTCCGACGGCATGTCGAACTACGTGGAAGCAGGCGAGCTCGAACGCATCATGGCCATGACGTGGTACCGCCGGCTCCCCGAGACCTTGATCGACCTCGCGAACAGCCGCGGCGGCGACGACAACATCACTGTGGTCGTCGGGTTGGTGGCGAACGAGCCGCCCACCCCACCGAACGCATGAAGCACGCGCTCCTGCTCCTGACGCTGGTCGCGTGCGACCGCAAGCAGTCGGCCGACCCGCCGGCCGCGCGGCCAACCCTCGTGGATCCGAAGGCCGACGCCCCCGCAGCCGCGGTCGCTCCTGCACCGACGAGCGATGCGGCGTGCAAGCTCTCGGACGTGCCCCTGCGCTACGAGGCACCGGCGGGCCGCGTCGTCGCGATCGGCGACCTCCACGGTGATCTCGCGGCCACGCGCGCGGCGCTGCAGGCCGCGGGGGCGATCGATGCCAAGGACACGTGGGTCGGCGGCAATCTCACGATCGTACAGACGGGCGACATCCTCGATCGGGGCGACGACGAGCAGGCGATCGTCGATCTGCTCGCCAAGCTGGAAGGCGAAGCCCAGGCCGCCGGTGGCGCCGTGATTCTCCTGAACGGCAACCACGAGCTCATGAACGCGGCCGGTGACCTCCGCTATGTCACGCCGGGCGCGATGCACGACTTCGACGAAGCGGCCGCCGCCGACACCGCGAAGTGGGCGCGCGTCCCCGAGCAGGCCCGCGGGCGCATCGCCGCGCTCGCCCCGGGCGGCGTCTACGCGAAGAAGTTCGCCGCGCACAACGTCGTCGCGATCATCGGTGACACCGTCTACTCGCACGCCGGTGTCATCGGCCCCTGGGCCACGCAGGTGGAGGCGGTCAACGCGGCGTCCCGGTGCTGGCTCGACGGCCAGGCCGGCGACATCACCGAGCCCCCACCAGCCCTCACCGCCGACGACTCACCGGTCTGGACCCGGGCCTACGGCTTCGAGGACGTGGACTGTGCCGCGCTCGCCGCGGCCCTGAAGGTGCTGAACGCCAAGCGCATGGTCGTCGGTCACACGCCCCAGCAGACGGGCATCACGTCCGCGTGCGATGGGGCCGTCTGGCGCATCGACGTGGGCCTCGCGAAGCACTACGGCGGGCCGATCGAGGTCCTCGAAGTTGCACCGACCCCGAAGGTCCTGAAGGGCACCCGCTAGCCGCGACGCCGCCCGCGGCCGCAGCGGCGCCGCAGGCGGTCCCAGGGCGCGGACGCCAGGGCGACGCGAGAAATCCGTGAACCGCACCCGTGGATCTCCGCGCGAGCTCGCAGCGGGTTACGCGATGACACGGAGATAGCGCCTGGCATCGAGGCTGCAAACGGCGGCCGGCATGAAGGTCCGACTCGCCGCCGCCTGCCTGGCTCTCGGTGCTTGTACGGAGGCCCCGGGGCTGCCCGATGACGAGCCCACGGTCGATGCCCCGCCGGGGATGGACGCGCCGCCGGGGATGGACGCGCCGGTCGATCCGCCGCCGGCGGGCTGCGCGATGCCGGTGCCCGATCGACAATGGGGCTCGACGGCCGACGACACGGCCGGGGTCTCGATCGCGCGCTCTGGCGCCGTGCACGTGTTCGGTGGGGTCGGGGATCGGCCGTTCCTGGAGCGCTGGGACGGCGCGCAGGTGGCGTGGGCGTGGACGCCGGGTGTCGGCACGGCCGTTGATGCGATCACCGTCGATGCCGACGATCGGATCGCGCTCGTGGGCCGGATGCTCGTCGATGGCGAGCTCGACCTGATGCTCGCCGACCTGGACGCCGAGGGCCAACAGCTCCGCCTGACCACCGCGGGGGAGGCCCCGCCCGAGCGCCCGTTCACGATCGTCGCGGCAGGCACGCGCCGGGTGGTGGGCGGCTACCACGACATCTTCATCCCCTCGAACTACGTCGAGGCGTGGCAGGACCCGTTCGTCTTCGACTACGACGTGGAGCGCCAGGCCGGCACCTTCGTGCGGGCGCTGACGGGGCGGCCGGACCTCGCCACCGACGTCACGCTCGATCCCGATGGCACGCCCATCCTCGTCGGGTCCACCGAGTCGCGGGCGGGCTCGTTCGTGAGCCGCGTGAGCGACCGCATCGAAGCGCCGGCCTTCTCGTTGCCGGGCCCGCTCGACTACATCCGGTCCATCGAGCGCCTCGCCGACGGTGACTTCCTGATCGCCGGCACGACGATCAACCCCATCGGCGATCAGCTGTTCGGCGAGCAGGACGTGTTCGTGGCCCGCCTCGCTCCGGACCTGCGTCTGCGCTGGGCCCAGACCTACGGCTCGACCGCACCCGACTTCGCGATCGATCTCGCCGTCGACCTCGCGACCGGGGCGAGCTGGCTTCTCGGCGAGACCTCGGGCGACGTCGCCGGCCCGGCCGCCGGGGGCAATGATCTGTTCGTCATCCAGATCGATCCCGATGGCACGCGCGGCTGGGCCGCGCAGCGCGGGACGGCCGGCGACGAGATGCCGGCTCGCATCGCGGTGGACGCGTGCGGGACCGTGATCGTGGCCGGGGCCTCGGACGGTCCGCTCGTCCCCGATCACCAGCCCCAGGGCTACGACGCGTTCGTGCTGACGCTCGGACCGACGGGGCGCCCGTAGACGTCCCCTACTGCGAGAGCTTGAACTCCACGCGGCGGTTCTTCGCGCGGGCGTTCTTCAGCTCCTTCTTCTTGAGGCCGACGATCGTGATGACCGGCTTCTGGTCCGCGTAGCCCTTCGCGACGAGGCGGTCCTCGGTGACGCCCTTGCGGATGAGGTACGCGCGCACCGCGTCCGCACGAGCCTGCGAGAGCTCGACGTTCGAGGCGAACGCCCCCTTCTTGCCGGGCGGGACGTCGTCCGTGTGGCCCTGGATCTCGACCTTGAGGTCGGGGAACTCGAGGAGCGCCTTCGCGGCCTCGTCGAGCACCTTGTTCGAGGTCTTCACGATCTCGGCGGAGCCCGACTTGAAGTTGATGCCCTGCACCGCACCGCTGAACTTCTTGAGGGCGGTCGGGACGGAATCGGGGCAGCCATCCTCGTCGAGGTAGCCGTTCAGGACCTCGGCGTCATCCGGGCACTTGTCCTCGGAGTCGATGATGTCGTCGCCATCGCGGTCGCCGTCGCCCGTGCCGACCGGCTTGGTGTCGGTGACGACCGGCTTGCCGCCGCCGCGCGGCTGGACCTGCAGCTCGACCGGGCAGACGGGCGGCAGCGAATCCGCGCGCTCCTGCACCGCGCCGCCAATCTTCGCCGGACCAACCGCGCCGATGACCTCGACGGCCTCGGGACCGATGCCGCGCGCCACGAGGCGCTCCTTGATGGCGTCGGCGAGCTTCTGGGCCGCATCCTGCTTCGGCTGCGACACGGCGATGAGCCACTTCGTGACCTCGGGGTGCGCGAGCATGATGGCCGCGATCTGGTCGACGAGCTTGCCGCCCGACGCCGAGAGCTTCGCGCCGCCCATCGTCGGGACCTTCTCGATCACGAGGCGGTCGCCGTCGACCTTGAGCCACGCCGCGCCCGCGTCGGGGCAGCCATCGCCGTCATTGGTGCCGTTGAACGTCTCGGCCTGCGCGGGGCACTTGTCCTTCGCGTCGGCGATGCCGTCCTGGTCGTTGTCGAGATCCGGGCAGCCGTCCTCGTCCTCGAAGCCATCCTTGTCCTCGGGGCAGAGCGGGCACTTGTCGACGCCGTCGAGGAGGCCGTCCTTGTCGTTGTCCGTCTCGGGGCAGCCGTCGCCGTCCTCGAAGCCGTCCATGTCCTCCTCGTCCATCGGGCACTGGTCGGCGTCATCCATGATGTTGTCGCCGTCGGAGTCACGCTTGCTGAGCGGGCAGCCGTCCGTGCTGTTCGGCTCCTTGCCGTCCTCGGCGTCGTTCGGGCACTTGTCCTGGAGATCGAGGATGCCGTCGCGATCGTTGTCCGTCTCCGGGCAGCCGTCGTCGTCGTCGAAGCCGTCGATGTCCTCGGCCTCCATGGGGCACTTGTCGGTCGCGTCCGGGCGGCGATCGCCGTCGTTGTCGTCGTCCGGACAACCGTCGCTATCCTCGACGCCGTCCTTGTCCTCCTCGACGAGGGGGCACTTGTCGCGGCCGTTCGGGACGCCGTCACCGTCGGAGTCGCGCACGTCGGGCGCGTATCCGATCGACAGGAAGAAGCGCGACTCGGGCGAGCCGATGCCCTTCACGAGTCCCGCGCCACCACCAAGCACGATGGCGACGGAGGAGGTCGCGTAGAGGCGGAGACCACCGATGGCCTCGAGCGGGCTCGCATCGAGCGAGAAGTCGGGGAGCCCGGCGCGACCGAACGCCTCGCCGATGATCGAGAAGCGGTCCGTGATGCGGAGGGCGAGGGCGCCGCCCCACGTCACCTGCTGGCCGACCTCGCTCGCGTAGATCGTGCGCGGCTTGCGGAGGATCACGCCACCGTTCAGGCCGATCGAGAGGCGGCTGACGTCCCACTGCATCGCCAGCCGGAGGCGACCCGTCGGGAGGTTGTCACCGATGAACTGCGATTCGTCGCTCCCGAAGCTCGTCGGCACGGAGAGCTGACCGATACCGCCGATGCCGAAGCCACCGCGGCGGAGGAAGCGATACTTCGCCTCGAGCACGAGGTCGCCGAGGCCGGTGACGTTGAGCGGCATGCCCGGGTCACCGGTCATGTCGTTGAGGCCATCGCCCTTCAGCTGGAAGATGATCGGGAGATTCGCACCGACCTGGAACTTGTCGCTGATGCCGTAGGCGAGCGTGAGCTGCGCCGACGCGATCGACTTCACGACGTTCGTGCGCTCGGAGCCCACGACCTCGTTGCCGTTCTCGTCGATGTCGACGTTGTAGATCTTGAACGGCTCCGTCATGTACGTGACGATCGCGTCGACGGAGAGCTGCTTCTTGGCAGCGCCGTCAGCGTTCGAGACCGTGAAGAATGTCTTCGGTCCGATCGCGTACTCGAACGTCTGGAGATCGACCGCGCGGTCTACCTCCGGGTCCGACGATTGGGCGAGGGCTTCGCTGGGAGCGGCGAGAGGTAGACAAACGCCGAGCGCCAACGCGGCGCCCACCCCATGGGAAATGCGCATTGCCGACATATTAAGCCGAACCTGCGCCATATCTCTACGGGGCGAGCTACTTCGGTAACGTCATATCGAAGGTCCACACGACGGTCGATTCGACAGGCTGGTCGTTGGTGTCGAGCGCCGGCGTGAACTCGATCTTCTTCGCGCGCGAGAGGGCCCACTCGTCCAGGCCACCTCCGAGCTTCTTCAGGAGGACCGCCTTCTTGACCTTGCCCTCGGACGACACCGTCAAGCGCACCAGGATCTGCCCCTCGATCCCGAGCCGCTTCGCCTCGGCGGGATACTCGTTGGTGTAGGTCTCGGCGTCGTTCTTCGGCAGCGCCCGCTTCTTCAGCATCGCCACGGAGACCGGGCCGGGAGGCGGCGGCGGGGGATCGCCGCCCGAGCCTGAGCCCGTACCGGTGCCGTTGCCGGTGCCGCGGCCGCCCGAGCCCGGCTTGGGGACCTTCTTCTTACCCGGCCCATACCCCGGCCCGGTCGGGAGGTCGCCCATCTGGATCACGGGACCGCTACCACCCGGTGGCGTGGCCGGGGTGGTCGGGGTGACCACAGTCTCGGTCGGCGGCGCCTTGCTGCTGGTGCTGGCGCGGGGCGCGCGGACCGTGGGGGTCGGCGCCGGCTTGGTCGGCTCCGGGGGCTCGTCGGCGGGCTCGGGCTCGGGCTCCGGCTCGGGCTCGGGCTCGGGGGCCTTGGGCGGCGGGGGCTCGACATCGACGTCGAAGGTCTCGATGTGGGGCGCCGGCGGCTCCGGGACGTAGGGATTCGTCACCACGATCGCGTCGATGATGACGACGAGGATGAGGTGTACGGCCAGCGTGGCGGCGCTGACCAGCACGGCGGGTGAGTCCCAGCGCACGACGAAAGCCTAGCGCGTGATTACTGCTCGGGCTTGGTCTCGAGGGCGATGCCGATGTTCTTGTCAGCCTTCTTGACCAGGCTGATGGCCTTCATGACCCCCTCGTACTGCACCGTCGGGTCGCCGGTGATGATGGCCTTCGGCTTCTCGAGCGTGCTCGCGACCTCCTTGATCTTGGCGATCTTGACGTCGTCGCCCTGGAGCTTGAGGCCGTTCACGTCGATGTAGCCCGTCGTGTCGACCGTGACCTTGAGCTGGGCCGTCACCGCCCCGCCGGGCCCCTTGGGGGGATCGATCTCGAGGCCGCGCGAGATGATGAGCTTCGCCGTCACCATGAAGACGACCAGGAGCACGAGCACGACGTCGACGAACGGCGTGACGTTGATGTCCGTGATCGCGGCGTTGTCGTCGTCGTTGTAGAGGCTGCCCCCGCCCGCCATTACTTCGTCTCCTCGGGCTTGCCGAGGGGCTTCGGCGAGGCGCCCGCGTGCTCGGTGCCGTGGACCAGGGCGAGCACGTGGTGCGCGCACTCGTCCGCGCCCGACATCACGACCTTCAGCTTCCGCGAGAAGTAGTTGAACGCCACGACGGCCGGGATGGCGACCATGAGGCCGAACGCCGTCGCCGACAGCGCCTCGGCGATCGTATCGAGCGTCTCTTTCTCCGCCTGCGACGACTTCGATGACAGCAACAGGAAGGCGTTCATGACGCCGAGCACGGTGCCGAACAGGCCCACGAACGGCACGTTGTTACCGAGCGTGCCGAGGATGATGAGGTTCTTGTCACCCGCTCGCCGCCAGCGCGCGCGTTCGCCGTGCATCGCCTCGGCGACGGCGGCGGGCCCGCCCTTGCGCTCCGCGAGGCCACGCAGCGCGACCTGCACCGGGATCGACGCATCGTCCTTGTACTTCTTGGTGAGGTGGTCGAGCTCGTCGCGTTCGTACGCGCCGCGCATCTCGGTCAGGAAGGCCTGCGTGTCGGCGTCGCGACCGCGGAACCAGAGAAAGCGATCGACCATCACGCCCACGGAGAACACCGAGAGGGCGATCAGGAGCCACAGCACCCAGTCAGCGCCGAGCTGAGCGAAGTCGACAAAGGTCTTGGACAGCTCCACGCTGGAAATCTAGCTGACCTTCATCACTTCGCGCATGACGCTGGTCGCATATGCGCCGCCAGGCAACGCGAAGCCGACCTGGACGGTCGTACCGTCGGCTCCCGCCTCCACGCTCACGTCGGCCACCGCGATCGCCGCATCGCGACGGGTCCCTTCGGCAAGCGCGCGCACGGTCGCAAACGACTCGAGGGTGAGCCCGGCGCTGCCGAGCACGTGGGCCTCGCGGGCCTCGGCGGGCGAGCCGTCGGCGGGCCGGCGCATGCTCGGCCCGAACATCGGCCCCGTGGGCGTGACCTCACCCGTACCGACGCGCGGCGTGTCGATGTCGGGCTCGGTGCAGTCGAACAACCCGCCGCCTCGCTTGTGCAGCACATCGCCCGCGAGGGCGGTCGCGTACAGTCCGTCGGTGATGCGCGCCGCGAGCCACGCGTTGAACAGCTCGGACTGGAGCGCTGACACCATCAGGCGGTCGAGCTTCTTGTCGCCCCGCTTCGCGGTTCCGGCGAGGAGGGACCGGCCGCGCGCGGCGTTGTCGCCCTCGCGCCCGAAGCGCTGCTCGCCGTAGTAGTTCGGTGCGCCCGGTGGCCGGGCAAGTCGCTCGAGGATCGCGCGCGCCCGATCGGCAGCGTCCGAGGGGACGCCCCGCACGACGAGCTTGAAGGTGTTGCTGCGCACATGGCCCGTGCGGAGCTTGTGGTTGTGCCGGATCGCCTCGAGCACGGTGAGGTCCGGGACCGCCAGGGCGAGCGCCTGCTCGGGCGTGACCGGCGGCGGCAACGACAGCCACTGGGTCGTGACCGCGTGGCGGTCCTTCATGCCGGCCACGCCGATGTCGCGGTCCTGGATGCCGAGCGCTCGGGCGATGCCCTTCACCGCGTGCGGCGTGGTGAGCCCGCGCTTCTCGATCCTGACGAACACGTGGTCGCCGGCTCCGCTCGCCGGGTAGGGGAGCTCCTCGTCGACGCGAAAGTCTTCCGGCACGGTGCGGAGGGCGCCGCCGATGCCGGGCAGGTCCGAGGTGAGGTACGGCAGGTCCACTGCGGCGCGGTGTAGCATCGCCAGATGGCTTCCCGCGTGGTCGTGGTTGGATTCGTCATGGCGTGTGGCGGCTCGCCGCCACCCCCGGCGCAGAACGTCGCGCCTGTCGACCGGCCGCCGACGCTCGGCATCGCCCCGCCCGTGTCGTGGACACTCGAGGCGGGGCCGGCGGAGCCGCTGGCGCTCTCGCGGTTCGCGACGGCAGGGCAGTGGACCTACGACGCGAATACTCGGGGCCAGGTCGAGAGCTCGGGCCTGACCGACCCACGGACCGAGCAGCTCGACGAGAGCTTCACGCTCGAGGTCACGAGCGAGGGCAAGGGCCGCGCGAAGGTGACCATTCGCGAAGAGCTCGCGGCCGGGGCGACCGGCCGGCAGCCCGAGTCGCTCGAGCTCGAGGTCGCGGCGGATGGAACGACGGAGCGGCCCATCCTCGGGGAGTTTTTCGGGCTGCTCCTCGCGGTCCCACCGACGGGGCTCGCCGTCGGCGGCACGCGGCAGCGGCCCTTCGCCTATCCCCTCGCGCTGGAGACCGGGACCGTACAGACCGGGACGGAGCAGGTGACGTTTCGCGGCTACGCGACGGCTGGCGGCACGGCCTGCGCCTGGTACGAGCTCCACGCCACCATCACGATCAAAGGCGGCGAGAACGAGATCCACGGGACGGGCGTGTATGACCGCCACGTATGCTTCGATCCCCGGGACGCGTCGCTCGTCGCCGCTTCGATCGGCATCGCCGAGGACATCACGGTGGTCTCGACCACGACCTTCGCCGATGGGGAGTCGTACGGGCCGATGAAGAGTCGGCGCGTATCGAAGATCCAGCACATCCTTACGCGGAAGTGAACGCGCGCTAGACTGGCGCCATGGCTCGTCTCGCCGCGCTCGCATTCACGCTCCTCGCCGCCTGCGGCGGGAAGTATCCCGGTGACGGCACCACGACCCCCACGCCCGTAACCACGCAACCCATCCCCAAGGGCGGCATCGCGGCGGCGGCGCTGCCGTACGCCATCGTGGATGCGCGGACGGGCCGCGCCGTCGACGAGCCGACGTTCTGGGCGACGGTGGGCCAGGCCACCGCGGTCTGTATCGGCGAGGAGCATCCGAACCCGCACCATCACTGGGCGCAGCTCCATATCGTCCAGAAGCTCGCGAGCAAGGACTTCGCGCTCGGCCTCGAGATGATCCAGCGGCCGTTCCAGGGCCCCGTCGACGACTACGTCGCGAAGCGGATCGACGCGGCCACGTTTCAGTCACGGGTTGGCTGGGAGGATCGCTGGGGCTACGACTTCGCGCTCTACGGCCCGATCATCGACGCGTCGATCGCCGCCGGCGGCACGGTGCTGGCGCTCAACGCCTCGCGCGAGCTGACGAAGAAGGCCGTGCGCGAGGGGCTCGAGTCGTTCACGGCCGAGGAGCGCGCGCAGGTGCCCGAGCTCATCCTCGACGACGCGACGCATCGCGCCTGGTTCGACGGGATCATGGGCGATATGGGCGGTCACGGGCATGGCAACAACGCCAAGGAGGATGGCCAGGCCCCGGCGAATCCCCACGCGGGAGGCCCCGACATGCCGAGCGCGGAGCGCGTCTACACCGTGCAGGTGATGTGGGACGAGACGATGGCGGAGACCAGCGCGAAGTGGCTCGCCCAGCATCCCGGTGGGCGGGTCGCGATCCTCGCCGGCAACGGCCACTGCCACGACTCGGCCATCGTGAATCGCATCAAGCGGCGCGGCGTCCCGTCGGTCATCTCCGTGTTCCCGGTGATCGACGTCGAGGACAATGTCTCGAGCGCCCTCGCGAAGCCGATGAACGACTACCTGTTCGTGATGCAGCTGCCGAAGCGCTAGCGCGACCGACCACGGAGGTCGGTGTCGACATAGATCTCCACGCTCGTCGTGAAGCCGCCGGCGCTGGCGGAGATCGTGACGTCACCCACCGACTCGCGGACGAACGACGTGCAGTTCTGCGGTCCGTCGGGGGTGTGAACCTCGCCATCGACGGTCAAGGTCCACGCGTGGCCGAGCACCTGCGTCGCTTCGGCGAACGCGCCGAAACACACGCGCACCGGCATGTTCGTCCAGTACACCTCGCGATCGTTGGAGGCGAGCTCCGCGATGCGATCGGCGGTCGCCGTCGTCATCGTCAGGGTCTCGGGGGCGCCTCCAGCCGCGGTGACCGTCATGCTGCTCGAGCCCGGTGCGAGCTCGACGATGTCCCAGGCCACGCGCTGCGAGCCGGGGGCGTCGATCGTCATCCCGAGGTCGACGAGCCGCGAATCGAAGCTGCCGCTCCGCAGGGCGATACCCACGCGCCGGGTCCCCGGAGCGAAGGCCACGGGGGTCTCGGGGTCGCTCTTCTCGTTGGTTCCGGAGACGAGGGCGATCGTCTCGACCGGGGCCACGTGAATGCTCGTGGCGCCGAACAGGATCTCCGCGTCGGGCTCGACCAAAGCGAGCCACTCGAACGCCTCCGCTTCGCCGGTGAGCGTCAGCGCGGCGCCCGCTTGCTCGGCGACGCCGACGTGACCGGCGGTCTCGACGCGGTAGGGCAGGTCGAAGGGCGTGCCGTCGAATCGCTCCACCGCGACCTCCATCGTGCCGCCCAGGGCGATCGCGGCGCGTTCGCCGGCATAGCCCTCGCGCGGACCGATCAGCGTGCCGGTGACGGGCGTGGACGACAACCAGATGCCGTCGGGGGTCTCGCTCGAGCAGAACTTGTAGAACTCGTTCCGCAAGTCGGACCCCAGTGACTCCAGCTCGGTGTTGCATTCGACAGGCTCGGGCTCGCTGGTGCCGGTACAGGCCGTGAGGACGGAAGCCAGGAGGAGTAGGTGCCGCATGCCGGGCGGTTTTTTGCATGGGCCGTGCCTGGCGTAAGCAATTGATCTCGAATGGGTTAGCGAGCTGCGCGCGGGGGCCCCCGGGGGAGGCGTCTGACATGGATGTCAGGATCAGCGGGTCAGGGCGCTGCCGGGGCGCGGCCCGTTCTCGTCCGAGCACATACGAATGTAGAGCTGGGCGCTCTTGTTGGTCGGGTCGCGATCGAGCACGGCGCGCCATTCGGCGAGGGCAGCTTCCTTGCGGCCGAGGGAGAACAGCGTGACCCCGAGGTGGATGCGCGCGGGGATGAAGTCGGGGCGCAGCTTCTTCGCGTGCTCGAACTCCGCGATGGCCGCGTGGTGCACGCCCATGTCGCGATAGACGTTGCCGAGCTTCACGCGCAGGTCGGCGAACTCGGGCGCGAGATCGAGCGCCTTGCTGTATTCGCGTACGGCCTCGTCGAACATCGCGAGCCCCGTGTACGCGGCCCCGAGGTCGGCGTGCATGTTGGCGAGCTTGCCGCGGGCGAAGCGGTCGAGGGCGTTCGGCTGCCCGACGCTGGCCGACACGGCGCGGGTGTAGACCTCGCGGGCGCGATCGTATTTGCCGCGGTCGTTGTAGGTGACCGACAGGTTCAGCGCCGCTTCCGTGTAGCGCGGGTTCAGGCGGAGCGCGTTCTCGAAGGCCTCCTCGGCGTCGGAGAAGCGGCCCTGCGAGTGATAGATGATCCCGAGCATGTTGTAGAGGTCGGGGAAGCCCGGCCGTGCGGCCGCCGCCTCCGCGAGGAACGGCTCGGCCCGCTCGTACTCGCCCGCGTTGTAGTGCTCGCGCCCGAGCGCGATCAGCTGCTCCACGCGGTCCGTACTGCTCATCGCGAGCAGTTTACTTCATGCCGGACAGAGCCGCGCGCGCATCGGCGGCCTTGCCGTGCTGCGGGTGCTTCGCGACGAGCTCCTGGAACGTCGTCTTCGCCCGGGCCGTCTCGCCGACGGCGACGTAGGCGCGGCCGAGGAGCCACAGGGCTTCTTCGTCGTAGCCGACGCCGCGGTAGCGCTCCAGCAAGCGCCGCAGGCGCAGCACGGTGGCCATGGGGCGGCCCCGATCCCAGTAGTAGCGCGCGACGTACCACTCGTGATCGGCGAGGCGCTTGCCCACCTGCTCGAGGATCTTCTGCGCCTTCTCGCGGTACGGCGAGTCGGGATACTTGTCGAGGAACGTCTTCAGCTCGGTGGCCGCGTCCTCGGTGGAGGACTGGTCCTTCTCGTAGGACGGCGGGAACAGCCAGAAGTCGCTGCCGAGCTGCGCCGCGAAGCCCTCGCCGATCTTGTAGGCGGCGTAGCCGTTCGCGACCATCTCGTGGGTGGGGTGGAACTTGATGAACAGGCGATAGCTATCGATCGCCTCGATGAACGCCTCGGCGCCGAGCTCGGCATCGGCGAGGCGCAGCTCCGCGAGCACGGCGAACTTGCTGTACGGGAAGCGCGTCTTGATGAACGCGAAGTACTTCGAGGCCGCGAGCCAGTCCTTGCGCTCCAGCTCCTCCATGCCCTTGTCGTAGTTCTTCTGCGCCGAGACCGAGTACTCGACGGCGCCGGTGCCGGCCTTGCCGCCGCCACACGCGATGGCGATGACGGCCCCAAGGGCGAGGGTCGAGATCAGGAGCAGGCGACGAAGGATCATGGGGAGTTACCGCGCAGAACGGTCTAACCCCGCTTTGGACCGACTGCAAGGCGAAGGGGTTGCCTCCCGTGGCCAGACACGGAGATAACGACCCCCATGCGAATCCCTTGCGTGGTCCTCGCCCTGGCGGCCTGTGGTGGTGGCGGAACCCCGCGGGTCGAGATCGGCGCGGTGCCCGACCGCGTGACGAATGGCCAGCTGGCGGGGCCCCTCTGCACCCCGACGGGCTGTACGTGCCGCACCGGCGACGAGGACGCGGGCTTCCCCGACCCGGGCAAGAAGCGCTACGAGATCAAGCTCGGCCCCTCGCCCCAGGAGGCGTGGGTCACCCTGCCGGGCCGGACGCTCTACAAGTCGAGCCAGGTGCCCACGGCCTGCTTCTACGTGGACATCGCGCCGGGGGAGCATCCCGCGCAGCTCCGCGCCTCGGACCCGGACGGCGTCGTGGGCGTGCTCGAGGTGAAGGAGCTCGGGACCCGTACGAAGAGCTGGTACGACACCTTCTCCTTCTCGTGCGGCTACGGCGGCACGTGCTCGCTCGACGAGCTCGACGACATCAAGGACCGGTTCCGCGCGGTGAAGCGCAACCTCCACGACAAGTGCGGGTCGACGAAGATCAAGCAGATCGCGATCGAGAACGGCAAGTCGCCCGATCGCTCGCACCCGAACGAGCTCGTGGTCGCGTTCACGCTCGACGTCTACAAGTTCGATCCGTGGAAGGTCCACGGCGACGAGACGTGCGGCGAGAAGCAGGGGCCGCCTCCCACCGGCTACGACGACGAGCGAACGCTCGACGGCAGCGGTGCCGAAGGGCAACGCGGTTCGATCGACAACGAAGACCCGTTCGCCGAGCCCGCAGCCACCCCGTGATCATCACCCCCATGGCCTGGCGCACGCAGCGCTGGGCGAACGGTCGCGGCATCACGCACGAGCTCGGACGCTGGCCCGCCGGGACGAACGACTACGACGTACGCGTCGCCGTCGCGGAGATCACCGAGCCCGCGCCGTTCTCGCGCTTCACCGGCTACACGCGCTGGTTCGCGCCGGCCGGCCCCGTGACGCTCCACCTCCCCGACGGGCCGCACGCGATGACGCTCGGCGATGCGATCACGTTCTCGGGCGAGGACGAGGCGCGCGCGGACGTGACGGCCAAGCAGTGGGACCTGAACCTCATCGTGCGCAGCGGCATCGAGTTCACGGCGCGCATCACGAGCGAGCCCTGCGATCTCGCCGACGCGGGCCTCGCGATCGCGTTCGTGCTGCGCGGCACCGCGATCATCGGCGACGAACCGCTCGGTCCGCGCGATGCCTACGTCGGCCGCGGCGTGGTCGAGCCGGGCCCGCTGGGGCTCGTCGCGGTGATGGCGATCAGCGAGAGGGATCCGGGGCCGCGACCACGGTGATCGAGTTCTCGACCGACACCCGCAGCTCGGAGCCCGCCACAGCCCCGGCCGGCGACACCCGGTTCGTGCGCTCGAGGTCGATGGTGTTCGTGCGCGCCTCGTCGCTGTCCGCCTTGAGTGCGCCGGCGGCGAGGCTGTACGTCCGCGTGTCGGGGATGGTCAGGCGATCGAGCTCCTCCGCGTCGATCGTCGCCACCGCCGCCTCGTCCTCCGACTCCCACGTGATGAGGAGCGGCTGCGTCGAGTCGACGGTGGCACCGGCGAGCGGGGCGGAGAACGTGTGGATGTCCGGACCATCCACGCGGACGCCCTCCACCCGGTCCGCTCCGCTGACGACGTCGAGCACGTACACCTCGTCGTAGCCCGGGATCGTGGCATCCCAGTCGTTCTCGTCCCCCCGGTACGTGAGGGCCGTCGAGCCGCGCGCACTCGTGAGCGTCACGGTTCCGGTGGTGACATCCACGTTGTTCAGGCGCACGCGAATCGACATGTGGGTGTCGAAGTCGTCGGGGGCGGCCGCATTCGGGATCCGCGGTCGCGCTGTCGCATCACCATTCACGGCCAGTGTGTTCGTGCCGGTCCCCGGGTCCTCCCCGACGCCTGGATCGAAGTCGGAGGCGGAACCACCACACGCCGCGAGGAGAGCAAGCAGGGCAACTTTGGACATGCCCAGCGCTCGAGCGAACCGCGTGCCGGCATGGGCGACGAGGCGATGCCTACTTGCGAGGCGCACTGTGCAGGCTTCGTACGGCTCGCGGACAGCCGTGTCGGTGCGCACGCGCCTACAGAGGCGCGCTACTCGGCTGGTGTGGGGGCGTTCGTGGCCGGGTCGGCCAGGTCGAAGCGCTTCGGGGTGCCGTCCGGGTTCACCTGGACGACCGCGATCCTGACCGTGCCATCGGGCGCGGTCAGCTTGCACTCCTCGGCTGCCTTCGGCACGCGCGGCCAGCCGCAGTCCACCTTCACCTCCACGTTCATCTGCTTCTTGACCTCATCGGCAATCCAGGCGGCGACCGGCGTCGGGTCGAAGAACCTCTCCTTGATCTTGAAGTCGAAGTTCGCGCCCTGGCTGGACGTCTTCGTGATCGTCGCGCCCACGTGCCACGCCCCGCCGTCACCGAAGACCAGGTCGCACTCGAACTCCGTGCCGGCTTCCATCTTGACCGAGCTCGGACACTTCACCGACGTCACCGGGTGGAACTTCTCGAAGTGAGCCTTGATGGCCCGCTCCGCACTGGAGCCATCGGCCGCGGCATTACAGGCGGCCAGGAGTCCCAGTGCCGCGAGATGTCTCATTGCGCGACTATAAGCCGCTACGGCTCGGCCAACTCGAACCTGGCCGCGCTTCCATCCGGGTTCGTGTGGACCACGACCCACCACTTCGTGCCGTCGGCGAACGTCGCCGTACACGTCTCGGTCGCCTTCGGCCGGCGTGGCTCGCCGCACTCGACGGTCACGTCGCGCTGGGTCTGCTGCTTCACCTCCGCGGCCGCGAGCTCCGCTGTCGGGCGAGGCTCGAAGACGGTGGCGTCGATCCGGAACTCGTAGGTGGCGACCCGGCCGCTCACCGCTCTGACCTTGGCCTGGACCTCGAACTTCTCGGCCCCGCCGCGAAAGATGAGCGTGCAAGCGAACGTCGTCCCGGCCGCCATGCGGATGTGGTCGGGGCAGTTCACCGACCCCACCGGGTAGATCGTGTCGTAGTACGCCTTCATCTCTCGCTCCGCCTCGGAGCCATCCAGCCGGGAGCCCCCGCTGCACCCTGCCAGCGCACCGACGACGGCCAACCCCGCGACCTTGTTCATGGGCGCGATACTGACACGCGCCCGGCGCCCTGTTAGCCAGGCGTAGCCAGGGCTTGTTGGGGCGCAGTCAGTAAGAGTCGCGCCATGCTGCCGGCATGCGCGCGGATAGCTGCGGTCCGACGTTGGTCTGGAAGCGACCTCCGGGCGAGCGCCGTGCGATCGAGCGGGGCGCCCGACGCGGTGTGGTCGAGGGCGGCCGGACGGGGGCGCGAAGCCGGGCCGAAGGGCCCGGCGGTTCGATCGAGCGCGGCCGGACGGGCGAGCGAAGCCGGGCCGACGGGCCCGGCGGTTCGATCGAGCGCTTCGGTCCGTATGACCTCTACGAGGAGATCGGGCGGGTTGGTCTCGCGCGATCGTACCGGGCCATGGAGCGCGAGGCCGCGCGGGTGGGCTGGGACCGTCCGATCGTCGTGGAGCGTCTCCGTACCGAGTTCTCCACCGACCCCGATCTGATCGGCGCCTTCATTCGCGAAGCGCAGCTCGCGCACCAGCTCTGTCACCGCCACATCGCGCGCACGTTCGCCTTCGGCATCCTCGAGGGCCACCACTACTGCGCGAGCGAGCTCGTCGAGGGCCCCTCGCTCGAGGATGTCCTGCGCCAGTGCGACACTGCCGCCGGCGCGATGCCGGTGTCGGTCGCGCTCGCGTTGCTCATCCAGCTCTGCGACGCGCTCCACTACCTCCACAACCGTCCGATGCGCATCATCCATCGCGACATCTCGCCGGCGAACCTGGCCATCTCGCGCACCGGCGATCTCAAGCTCATGGACCTCGGCCTCGCGAAGACCGCCGACGGCCGCCCGGGCACGCGCTTCGGCGTCGTGAAGGGCACGAAGGGCTACGTCGCGCCCGAGCGGCTGGAGGGCCACTTCGACGAGCGCGTCGACCTCTTCGCCATCGGCGTCATCGCCCACGAGCTCCTCGTCGGCAGTGCGCGCTTCGGGGGCAACTTCGCCCGCGCCCTCGGCCATGCTCGCGAGCGGCCCGTCGATCCGCCCTCGCGCTGGAATCCGCAGGTCACGCGCGACCTCGATGACATCGTGCTCACCGCGCTCCAGAAGGACGTGTCGCTGCGCTGGCAGAATGCCTACGCGATGAAGTTCGCGCTCCAGGCGGCCGGGCAGGCCACGGGCATCGCGTCACCCGACGACGTCACGGCCTGGCTGCGCTGGGCCTTCTCCTGCCAGGCGCGCCGCTCGACGGTGATCGGCAAGATCGTCTCCGCGATCGATCGCTCGTACCGCCGCGTCGGTTAGCTGACCTTCATCCACTTCGCCGGTTCGCCGATGCGCGGCTTCTCGCCGCCGCGCACGAGGTAGCGGACCGAGGCCGCCATGCCGTCGAGGGTGAGCGGGAACATCGGAAAGACCGAGGCGATGGGCTCGATCGTGGTGCCCGACCAGAAGCGCTCGGGCTCGGGGTTGAGCCAGGCGGAGGACCGGAAGTGGTGGGCGAGGCGGCGCAGCCACTCGATGCCCGATGCGCGACCGGAGCCGTACGTCGACGAGAGGTAGAGGCTACCGCCCGGATCGAGGAGCTCGCCGGGGTGCATGAGCGCGTCGCCGACGACGACGAGCTTCTCGTCGCGGTCGCTCGTCGCGAGGAGGTCTGCGACGGGGACGGCCTTGCTGAAGTTCGCGTCCTCGTAGACCGAGTTGTAAACGCAGTTGTGGAAGTAGTAGCTGCGGAACTTCGCGAAGCGGCCGGCGCGGGAGGCAGCGGTGAAGAGGCGCGAGACGAGCTCGGCGTGCGGATCCATCGAGCCGCCGACGTCCATGAGGAGGATGACCTTCACGCGGTTGCGGCGCGGCGGCCGCATGACGACCTCGATCTCGCCGGCGTTCTTGCAGGTCTGGTCGACGGTCTCGTCGAGGTCGAGCTCCTCCACGGCCCCGTCGCGGCCGAGGCGGCGCAGGCCACGCAGGGCGACATCGATCTGGCGGACGTCGAGCACGACGTCGCGGCGGTACTCCTTGAACAGGCGCTTGTCGGCCACGGCCATGGCGCTGCGCTGACCGCCCCCGCCCACGCGGATGCCGGAGGGGTGCTTGCCGCCGGTGCCGAACGGGGACGTCCCGCCGGTGCCGATCCAGCGGTTGCCGCCGTCGTGGCGCTCCTTCTGCTCCTTGAGGCGCTGCTCGAAGAGCTCGCGGAGCTTCTCGAAGTCCATCGCCTGCATGGCGGCGCGCTGCTCGTCGGTCAGGCCCTCGAGGGCGCGCGGGTTCTGCAGCCAGTCGGCGATGTCCTGCGTGAGCCGCAAGGCGTCGACGTGGACGTCCTTGAAGTAGGCGAGGAACGCCTCGTCGTAGGCGTCGTAGCGCGCGATGTCCTTCACGCAGAGCGTGCGGCACAGGTGATAGAAGCCATCGAGCGAGCTCTCGTGAAGGCCGAGCGCCATCGCCTCCATCAGCGCCATCCACTCGTGCGTGGAGACGGGGACCTTCTTCGCCCGTAGCTCGAACAGGAAGTCGACGAGCACGTGGCTTAGGCCTTGGCTCGCTTGCCCATGAGCTCGATGTCCTGCTCGGTCTTCAGCAGCGTCCCGAGGAACGGGATGCCGCCGGAGACCCGCGACAGATCCACGTTCGCCTTCTTGAGCGCGCAGATCCAATCCACGAGCTCGCTCGTCGAGGGCTTCTTGCGGAGCCGTGGTGTCGAGCGGAGACCGAAGAAGACCTCGAGGGCGTTGTCGAGGACCTTGTCGGTGATGTCGGGGTGGTGGACGCGCACGATCTCGGACATGAGCTCGCGCGTCGGGAACTGGATGTAGTGGAACACGCAGCGCCGCAGGAACGCGTCGGGCAGCTCCTTCTCGTTGTTCGACGTGATGATCACGATCGGGCGCTCGGTCGCCGCGACCTCCTTGCCGGTCTCGTCGATCCGGAACTTCATCGCATCGAGCTCGTGGAGGAGGTCGTTCGGGAACTCGATGTCCGCCTTGTCGATCTCGTCGATGAGGAGCACGACGCGTGACGGCGCGGCGAGCGCCTCGCCGAGCGGGCCGAGCTTGATGTACTTCGCGATGTCGCGGACGTCGTGGCCATCACCACCGAAGCGCGAGTCGTGGAGGCGGGCGACGGTGTCGTAGACGTAGAGGCCGTCGCGCGCCTTCGTCGTCGACTTCACGTGCCAGCGGATGAGCGGCAGCCCGAGCGCCTCGGCGAGGTTCTCGGCGAGGAGCGTCTTGCCGGTGCCGGGCTCACCGCGCACGAGGAGCGGGCGGGCGAGGGCGACCGCGACGTTGACTGCGTGCTTGAGCTCGTCCGACGCGATGTAGCGGGAGGTACCGGTGAACTGATCGAAGACGGCGGACATCGGCTCCGACTGTACCCCACGGAGGTTCCTTCGCCGTGAGGACATCGCAGGCGCGCGGGCGCCCGCGATGCGATCGAAGGCGGCTCAGTCGGCTTGCTGCTACTTCTTGCGGCCCTGGATGTACGCGTCGCCCACCCCGTACAACCAGGTAGCCCCATAGATGAGGCCAGCCACGCCGCCGATGAGCGGGATGGCGCCGAGGAAGCTGGCGCCCGTGATCGCGGCCACGGCGAAGACGCCGATCGCCTTATCGGTCTCGCCGTTCACGAGCTGACCGACGCCGGGGATGAAGAAGCTGCAGACAGCCGGGACCACGCCACTGCCGCCCTGGGAGCTGGACTTGACGAGGGCCTTGCTCATACGCCCTTCATGACACGATCAGCCCCCGTGATCGAGGATCATCCACGCGGGGTTCGTGACGGGCGGGGTGTCGATCTGTGCGCCCGTGACGAGGCGGTCGCGCTCGATGCCGCGCTCGACGAGCTTCTCGACGATCACGTTCGCGCGATCCTGCGCCAGCCGCAGCCGCTCGTCGCGGTCAGCCACGACGCCTTCGCCGATGTAGACGGTGCACTGGAGCTTCTGGATCGTCGAACCGCCGAGGACGCCCGATGCCACCGCATCGAGCATCGCCTCGGACTCCGGGGCGACGGCCGTCGAGTCCTCCACGAACTTGATGTCGCCGATGATGACGATCGAGGTCTCGGTCACGACCACGCGGCGCGGGCGGACGACGTCTTCGTGCTCGAGCTCGATGGGCTTGGCCTTGGCGACCGCCACCGTCTCCGGGCGCTGGGGTGACCGCGCCGACGTCGCCCCGCACCCGATCAGGGCGAGCAAGGAGGCGGCAGCCAGGAGCGATGTGCGCACGTACCTACAATTGTACGTGCCGGCCCCCCGGATGGATCCAATAAATCGATGCGGCGATCAGAACCAGGTCGAAAACCCGAGCATGAACAACAAGTAATGCGACTTGTACGTCCCCCCGGCGATCGGGTTCTCCCACTGCGCCTCGGGGGCCAGGATGGGGTTCGTGGGGTCCGGCCCCTCGCGGTCATCCAGCGGGGTGAGCGTCCCGTCGGGGTTGCAGCGGGTGTCCTCCGGGGTCGGGTTGCACTTGGCCACGTTGGTGTTGGAGCCCTCGTAGACCAGGCCACCGCCGATGTTCACGTCGAAGCGGGGCGTGCGGTACGCGGCGCCGAGCGTCGTGGTGAGGCGCGCCGCGCCATCGAAGTTCGAGCGCAGCCAGTTCTCGCGCGCGGCCCGGGTGTCGTAGCCGACGCCGCCGCGCAGGACGATCGTGCGGCCCGCTTCCGGGTCGCCGCTATCGAGCCCGATCAGGTAGCTGCCGCCGAGGCGCACGGAGAACGTGTCCTGCAGCCCGAGGTTCACGAAGTTGGTCTTGATCGTCGGCGAGTCCGACGGCATCCCGTTCTCGTAGATCGCGGAGTCCACGACCACGAGGTACTGGCCAGGCGACGAGCACTCGGGATCCTCGAGGATGCCCTCGGAGGTGAAGTCGCAGCGCTGGCCCCAGTTCTCCCAGCCGACGTTCAGCTCGAGGTCGCCGCGGAGCGCGCCGTTGTTGTCGAGGAACTTGTAGCGAGCTCCGACCTCGGCGTGCATCGGGAGCTGCACGGTGATGCAGGCCTTCTGGGCCTCCATCGTGCCGCCAGTCTCGCATTGCGCCAGCGCGTCGGGACGCGGGCCGATCACGCGGGGCGTTCCGTCCGCGTTTCGGACATCTGGTCCCGGTAGGCTCTTCGCGGTGCCCTTGCCGCGGATCACCGCGCGCGACGTGTACACGGCCGCCAGCTCGAGCCACGGCGTGGGGCGGTACGTCAGGCCGGCGCTCCACATCGGCACGAAGCCATCGGCGACCTCGGCCGTGAACAGCGTGTCGTCGCGGACGTCCTCCTCGACGTTCAGCGGCGTGCCCCACGTCGCGAGTTGTGACTTCGCCTTCGCGCGGCCCGCGGAGAAGCGCGCGCCCACGTGCAGGTCGCTCGTGATGCGATACGCCACCGCCACCGATGGCAGCAGCAGCTGGCTCTCCTGATTCAGGATGTCGTAGCGCGTGGGCGGCGGCGCGGCCGAGTAGTCGCCGGTCTCGCTCGTCTGGAACTGGTAGCCGTTCGACATGTCGCGGAACGGATAGCCGTTCGGCGCGTACAGGCCGGCCGCGACGTGCAGCCCCTTCACGCGTCCGCCGAGGTCGCTCACGATCGCGATGACGGGAATCGGCTGGTACGACCCGATGCCGAGCGGCGGATCCGGATCGTTCTCCACCGTCGGGAACGGCTGCCCCTCGTATGGCTGCGTACCGTCGGACAGATCGTCGTACGTGCCCGCGCGCGTGAACTCCATGTAGTAGCGGATCAACGCCGCCGACACGGTGATGGTCGTGCCGCGCGCCTTCGCGAGGCCCGCCGGGTTCAGCGCGAGCGCCTCGCCGTCATCCGCCGAGGCGATCGCCGCCCCCGCGCGCGCCGTCGAGATGGCGCCCGAGCCCGGCAGAAACAACCCACCCGCCCAGGCCGACGCGCTCGCGGTCAGGACGAGCAGACCCGCTGCGCTTCTGACTAGAACCAAAACGATGCTCCGAGCATGCCGAGCAGGTAGCGCCCCTTGAACGTGCCCTGCGTGACGGGGTTCTCGGCCTGGTTGAACGGCTCGGAGAGCGGGTTGATGGGATCGGGACCATTGCGGTCTTCGAGCGGCTGATCGTCGCCGGTGCCCGCGCAACCCTGGTTCGCCTGGGTCGGATTGCAGTTGCCTTCGTTGGTGGCCGAGCCCGCGAAGATGGCGCCGAGGCCGACGTTGATCTGGAAGCGCTTCGTCGTGTACGCGGCGCCGATCGTCGTGGTCACGCGGGCCATACCGTCGATGTCGGCGCGGAGCCAACCCTCTTCGGCCGCGCGCGAGTCGTAGCCCACGCCACCGCGGAGCGTCACCGAGTTCTCGCCCGCGGGCAGGATGTAGCTGCCGCCGAGACGGGCGGTCCACACGTCCTTCAGGCGGTGATCCAGGAAGCTCGTCTGGAGCCGGCCGACCGGCGACTCGAACGTCCCGTCCTGGTCGATGTCGAGGTACGGCTCACCGTCGACGACGACGCGGTACACCCCGGGGCTCGTGCAGCTCGGATCCTCGTACTCGGCGGTACCGGTGCCCGCGCAGCGCTTGCCCCAGTTCTCCCAGCCGATGTTCAGCTCGATATCGCCGCGCGGCTGATCGTTCTTGTCGAGGAACTGGTACCGCGCGCCGACGGTCGCGCTCATCGGGATCTGGAAGTCGACGCAGACCTTCTGCGAATCGAACGTGCTGCCTTCCGCGCATCGCGTCGGAGTCCCCGGGGAGACCGGGCCGATCTTGATCGGATCGGGGATGCCGACGCGCGGGCCGTTGGTGGCCGTCGCATCACCCTTGGCGTGAATGACGAGGGCGTAGTTGTACGCGGCCGCCACCGAGATGGCCTTGTTGATGCGGTAGGTCAGGCCGAGCCCGAACGTGGGGAACGTGCCCTTCGCGTCGGCGGAGAAGAGGACGTCTTTCCCGACGTCCTCGTCGTACTGCGTGCCGGTCCAGAGCGCGACCGTCGACTTCACGTGGGCGAACCCGTACGAGAAGCGGGCGCCGACGTCGAGCTGCGGGAGGACGCGATAGGCCGCCGCGATCGACGGTATGATGATCGCGCCCTCCTGCGTGTAGATGTCGTACCGCGACGGCGGTGGCGGCTCGTTCATGTTGGGACCGTTGAACTGGTACCCGTTGGTCATGTCGCGGAACGGGTACGCATTCGGCGCGTAGAGACCGGCAGCGAGCCGGAGCTTGCCGAGCCTCCCTCCAAGGTCGGTGGCCACCGCGATGACAGGGACGGGCTGGAACGAGCCGAAGCCCAGCGGAGCTTGCGCGTTGTTCTCGACGGTCGGGTACGGGGTCCCCTCGTAGGCCGTGTCCGCCGCGTCCAGCGGGTCGTAGGACCCGGTCCGCGTGAAGGACATCGCGTACGAGATGATCGCGGCGGAGACGGTGACGACCGTGCCCTTCACGTTCGCGAGGCCGGCCGGGTTCAGGGACAGCGCCTCGCCGTCATCGGCCGAGACGATCGCCGCGCCGGCGCGTGATGTCGAGATCGCGCCCGAGCCAGGGAGGGTGAGCCCGCCTGCGTGTGCTGCAGACGAGACCAAGGAGATGAAGCCAAACCCGAGGACTGCACCCAAGCGACCGTTCATGAGGGTCGCGAACGTACCTCAGCTTTTCGCTGCTCCAGCCCGATATACGTCATCAAGATCGCCACCGCCGCGGGGGTGACGCCGCTGATCCGGGAGGCCTGGCCCACCGAGCGGGGCCGGACCGCTTCGAGCTTCTCGATGGCCTCCGCCGACAGGCCCGGGATGCCCCGATAGTTCAGGCCGTCCGGCACCAGGATCCCGTCGGCGCGCTGCAGCTTGGCCGCGTCCGCCTCCTGCCGTCGCAGATACCCTGCGTACCCGAGCTCGACCTCCACGCGCTCGAGGGCCGCCGCGCTCACCGTCGGCGCGGCCACCCCGCCGGCGGCCGCGATCTCCTCGACCGCCCGCCAGTCCAGCTCCGGCCGCCGCAACAGCTCGGCGAGCGTCGCCCGGCGAGCCGCGATCGGCGTCGACCCGTGCTTCACGAGGGCCGCGTTCACCGCGTCGGTCGCGGTCACGTAGGCGCGCTCGGCCCGCTCGTGCGCCGCTGCCAGATCGCGCTGCCACGCCTCGAACTCGCGCCAGCGCGCGTCGTCGACGAGGCCCAGCTTCCGTCCGAGCGGGAGCAAGCGCTCGACGGTGTTGTCCTCGCGCAGCAGGAGCCGGAACTCCGCGCGCGACGTCATCATCCGGTACGGCTCCTTGGTACCGCGCGTCGTCAGATCATCGACGAGCACTCCGGCGTACGCCTGATCGCGGCGCAGGATCACGGGCTCGCGATCGCCGGCCCCGAATCCCAGCGCCGCCGCCGCGTTGATCCCGGCGAGCGTCCCCTGGATCGCCGCCTCCTCGTAGCCCGAGGTCCCGTTGATCTGCCCCGCGTGATAGAGGCCCGCCACGCGCCGCGTCTCCAGCGTCGGCAGCACCTCGCGCGGATCGATGAAGTCGTACTCGACGGCGTATCCGGGCCGCGTCATCTCCGCGCGCTCGAGCCCCGGGATGGTCCGCAGAAACGCGAGCTGCACGTCGTACGGCAGCGACGTCGAGATCCCGTTCGGATAGACCTCGCCGTACGGCTCCTGTCCCGTCTCCACCGATTCCGGCTCGAGATAGATCTGGTGCCGGTCCTTGTCCGCGAACCGGACGACCTTGTCCTCGATGCTCGGGCAGTACCGCGGTCCCGTGCCCACGATGGCGGGCCGCGGCTCGCCATCAGCGGCGCCGGATGGCGACGCGGTTGGATCGATCTCCTTGCGGAAGAGTGGCGAGCGGGAGAGGTTGGCGCGGATGACGTCGTGCGTCGCCGACGACGTGTAGGTGATCCAGCACGGCACCTGCGGCAGGAGCGGCGCCGTCGGGCTCGTCGTCCACCGGAACATCGGCGGCGGCGTATCCCCCGGCTGCACCTCGAGCCCCGCGATGTCGATCGTCTTGCGATCGATGCGGCACGGCGTCCCCGTCTTCAGTCGGGCGAGCGGAAACCCGATCTCGGCCAGCGAGTGCGACAGCCCGATCGCGGGGGCCTCGCCCGCGCGCCCACCCGCCGCCTTCGCTTCGCCGACGAAGATCGCCCCGCGCAAGAACGTCCCCGTCGTCATGATGACGGCCTTGGCGCGATACGACACGCCCATCGTCGTGACGACCCCCACGATGCGACGCCGCGCCCCGTGCTCCTCGGTCGCGAGCTGCGCCACCTCGCCCTGGCGCAGGTCCAGTCGGTCCTGCCGCTCGAGCGCCGCCCGCACGAACTCGCGATACCGCCGCTTGTCCGCCTGCGCGCGGGTCGACCGCACCGCCGGCCCCTTCGACGCATTCAGCCGGCGAAACTGGATCCCGGTCGCATCGATCGCGCGCGCCATCTCGCCGCCCAGCGCATCGAGCTCCTTGACCAGGTGCCCCTTCGCCACGCCGCCGATCGCGGGATTGCACGACATCTGCGCGACCATCTCGAGCGACCCGGTCAGCACCAGCACCCGGGCCCCCATCCGCGCGGCGGCCAGCGAGGCCTCGCAACCGGCATGGCCAGCGCCGACGACGATCACGTCGTAGCCGTCGGGGTACTCGTAGGGCACGGCCCAGGATGTACCCGACGGCGGGCGTCGCGGAAA
>JALHPV010000045.1 GCA_022842285.1 Kofleriaceae bacterium | reverse complement strand
GCTGTCCGGCGTCGTCGCGAGCTCGGTGACCAAGCTCACCGGCCTCGACGTGTTCCGCGTCCAGATCTCGACGAACTCGATCGGCGTCCACCTCGAGAAGAACATCTTCACCAACATCAAGATCATCGGCGACACGGAGCGCGGCACACTCGGCACGACGGTGAACGTGCGCGGCGAGGTCCGGCTCGGCGAGAACTGGACGCTCGAGGGTGGCTACCTGAGCAAGGATTTCACGGAACCCGCCGAGCAGGACATCCAGGACTCCGGCGTGAAGACGCGCGCCACGTGGAGCCTGTTTGTTCCGTAGGCTGGGCAGACTCGGCTGGCTCCCCCTCGCCGTTCTGGTCGTCGCACTGGCGCCGACGGCACGGGCCGACGAGAGCGTCGAGGACCCGCCCATCATGCCCGAGGACTTCGACGCCTCGAAGTGCACGAAGCAGCCCTCCCCGGGCGACGCCGAGCCTGATTCGAGCGCTCCGCCGGCGGTGCCGATCAAGTGGACCGAGTTCGAGGTCGCGGGGACCTTCGTGGAGGCCCGCGACACGGTGCACGCGCTGATGGCGCCGATCATGAACAGCCACACTGCCCTGACCTCGGAGTCGCGCGATGCTATCGCGGAGCGCGCGGCGCAGTACGGCTACCACGTGGTCGGGCTCGGCACCCGCGAGACCCAGACCGGCACGCATGCCATCTTGCATCTCGCCCCGATGCCGCGCCTACGCGTCATCAAGGTCGAGATGGACTCCGGAATTTTCTCGTCGCTGCGCGCCGACGATGTCCGCCGACGCCTCGCGATCCGCGTGGGCGCGAACCTCCCCTGGACGCCCCTCGATCGCGCATGTCGCCTCTTCGACGAGTCGCAGCTCATCACCGAGCTCCTGCGCGAAGAGGGCTACTACGAAGCGCGCGTTTCGCTCACGCCCAAGCTGCTCGTGGACGCGGGCATCTCGCTGCAGATCGACATCGACCTCGGACCCGAGTACACGCTCGACGTCGATCGCAGTGTCGTGATCGAAGGCGACAAGCTCGCGGCGACGGGCACCGAGATCCGCGACGTCTTCCGGCATCGCGGCACGTGCCTCCTCGGCGACTACGGCTGTATCGGCAGCCCGCGCTTTCGACGCAGCCAGTTCCAGACCGACCTGCAGCGCGTCACGGATCTGTTCCAGAGCCGCGGCTATCCCGAGGCGCGCGTCCGCCTCGAGGGCGGCGTCGTGCAGGTGGAGCCACGTACGAAGACGGTGTGGTTCAAGCTCACCGTCGATCAGCGCCGGCGCCTCGATGTGGTGTTCGAGGGCTACGACCCCGCCGCCGTCGAGCTCGACAATCTCCGCAAGCAGCTCACCTTCGACGACTCCAGCTCGTCGGGTGATCTGGAGGCCAACGACTCCGCCGAAGCCTTGACCCAGTACCTGCAGAGCCGCGGCTTCTTCGAGGCGAAGGTCAGCTGGTCGCGCGAGCGCTTCGACCTGTTCGACCGGGTGGTCTACCGTATCGAGCAAGGCCGGACGCGCCTGGTGAAGCGCGTCGAGATCGTGCGCACCCGAGATGGCGTCGTCGACCCGTCGGCGGCCGCGCTGTCGGACGACGAGGTACGCGCGGTGCTCGGGGCCCAGGTCTCGCGAGCGGGCCTCTTCGGTTCGACGGCCGCGACCACCTCGCAGGTCCTCGCCGACGACGTCGACCGTGTGGTGGATCTGTATCGCCGCAAGGGCTACCGCGCCGCTCGGGTGAAGGTGAGCGCCGCGCCGGATCCCGAGGGGCTCGACAGCGCCGCGCTCTCGGCGGGCCTGGCCGCCGCCGATCGCGGTGACGGTCTGTACGTGCGCTACACGATCGAGGAAGGCCCCGCGACGCGCATCTCCTCCGTCTCGGTCGCGATCAACAAGGAGAGCGACGAGGTGAAGACCCTCGAGGAGCAGGCCCTGTGTCGCGAGGTGCTCGGGAACCTGGCGGATCTCTACAAGCACAAGGAGCTCGCGCGGCCGAGCACGCCGAACCGCTGCACCGCGGCCGCCACGGACCTCCTGTTTGCCGAGGAGGAGGCCTCGCTCACGCGCGACCAGCTCCGCGATCGCATGTTCACCGCCGGCCGACCGCGCGCGACGGTGGCCTACACGCCCGAGGTCATCGCCCCCCATAAGGTGGTGGCGAGGTACACGCTCGAGAACCTCCAGGAGCTGACGTTCGGCAAGGTCGTCGTCCGCGGCAACTTCCGCACGCGCGACTCGATCGTGTTCGATCAGCTCAACATCCACGAGGGCGACGCGCTCACGCAGGACCGGCTCGCCGAGGCCGCACGCAGGCTCCGCAACCTCGGCCTGTTCGAGACGGTGAACATCGCGATGCCCGACCTCGACACGACGAGCCGGGGCACGGTCAACGCGATCATCGAGATCACCGAACGCTACGAGGCGCCCCTCGTGTTCTCCGCCGAGGCCGGCGCCTCGAGCTTCAACGGCCTGTTCGTGCGCGCCGTCCCCTCGATGCAGAACATCGACGGCCGCGGCATCTCCCTCGACCTGGCCGGCACCATCGGCGTGAATGCCAGCCAGGCGATCCTCGACGGGCAGTTCGAGCTCCGCCAGCTCGCCCTCGAGTCGACGCTGCGCATCCCCCGCTACCTCGTGCCGTTCGATCTGCAGACCGAGGTCAACGCGTTCCATCGGCGTCAGGACACGCCGCGATTCGGTCTGTTACGCACCACCGGCGCAACGCTCACGTTCAGTCGCACGATCGACCATCCGCGCATCGGCAAGAAGCCAGCGAACGCGCAGACGTACAGCGGCGGGTACGAGTTTCGCAGCCGCAGCCGCAACCTCGACACGATCCGCCCGATCGGCGCCGACGCCGACGAGTCGCAGGCGCCCGTCACCACCCGCACCGGCGCCATCTTCCTCGCCTTCGCCTGGGAGCAGCGCGTGGACCGACAGGGCATCCTGCAGCCGCTCCAGCCCGAGGCCGGCTTCCGCCTCGACGCCCGTGCCTCGTGGGCCAACCGCTACTTCCTCGGCCAGAACCACTTCGTGAAGGTCTCCCTGGTGGGGTCGAAGTTCTATTCGCCCGCGCCCCGGGTGCTCCTGCGGGCCGACCTTCGCTACGACCATGGCCTTCCGATCGGCGAGTCCCTGCTCCCCGAGGTCGAGCGCTTCTTCGGCGGCGGCGACGCCACCGTGCGCGGCTTCGAGGACGATCAGCTCAAGACCGAGGTCATCGAGGTCCCGGTGCCGCCCCTCGACAACGTGACGCAGATTCGCGTCCTGCCGGCCGGCGGCAACATCCGCCTCCTGGGCTCCCTCGATGGGCAGGTCCGGATCGCCGGGCCGCTCGCCACGGCCGCGTTCTTCGACGCGGGCATCATCACGAACGACTGGGGCGCGACCACCACACGGGACATCCGGCCGGCCGTCGGGATCGCCCTCGCCCGCCTCGTGTTCCCGTTCGGGACCGTGAATGTCGAGCGCGCCATCCCCCTGCGGCCCCAGCTCGGGGACGACCCACGCGGTCGGTGGCACGTGAGCTTTGCAGCGCGCGCCCAGTTTTGATATTCACGGCCCCCTCATGGGTCGCAATGACAACCGCCGCACGTTGAAGATGAAGCGCAAGCGCAGCCAGGCCAAGCTCAAGGGCCGCATCAAGAAGAAGATCGAGGCCGGCAAGGCCGCGAAGAAGCCGGCCGCGCCCGCCAAGAAGAAGTAGCCCCCTGGTGCTAAGGTCTCGGCGATGACGCCGGCCGAGACTCGCTGCGTGATGACCCAGATCGTGATGCCGATGCACACGAACGGCGTCGCGGGCGTGATGTTCGGCGGGATCATGATGCAGTGGATCGACGTCTGCGCCGGTGTGGCGGCGATGCGTCATGCCGCTGGCAGCGTGCTGACGGCATCGATCGATCGGCTCGACTTCCTGTCACCCGTGCAGGTCGGCGAGATCGTGGTCCTGCAGGCGCAGGTGAACTTCTGCTCGCGGACCTCCATGGAGGTCGGCTGCCGCGTGGAGACCGAGGACATGCGTACGCAAACTCGCCGCTACGTCACCAAGTCGTACCTGACGTTCGTGGCCGTGGATGCGGCCGGAAAACCGCGGCCGATCCAGCCGCTCGAGCTCGCGACCGACGATGATCGTCGTCGTCACGAGGAGGCGGCCCAGCGCCGCACATCACGCCTGAAGGCGGCCGGGAGGTCATCATGAGCATCGTCGTCGATCCCTCTGCGCCCGTCGGCGGCGCTGGCCTGGGTCCCCTGGTGGTCGATCGTTCCGCGTGGGGCCGCCTGCGCGTCTCGGGCACCGATCGCGTGCGGTTTCTTCAGGGGCTCACGACGGTGAACGTCGAGCAGCTCGCCGACGGCGCGCACGGCTGGGGAGCGATCCTGAATCCGAAGGGCCGCGTGCTCTCTGTCATCGACGTCGCGCGTATCGGCGAGGCGTTCATCATCGCGTGCGAGCCCGTGCTGGCCGAGTCCACACGCGCCCTCCTCGAGAAGTATGCAGTGATGGACGACGTGGCGTTCGAGCCCATCACCGGCCCGGCCCATCAAGTCTGGGAGGATCTCGCGAGCGTGTGGGTGGCCCCCATCATCGAGGGCGAGCACTCGGCGGCCATCGCCGAGACCGATCATCCTGCCGAGCTCATGCGCATCCGCGCCGGCTTCCTGCGCTACGGCGCCGACGTCGACGACGGCAACTTCCCGTTCGAGACGCCGCTCGCGACGTTCCTCGACTATCAGAAGGGCTGCTACGTCGGCCAGGAGCCGGTGTTCCGGGTCCACGCGCAGGGCAACTCGGCCAAGGTCCTCCGCGGCCTCACCATCGAAGGCGGCGCCGTCATCGAGCCGGGCGCGGCGGTGAAGCATCCCGCGAAGGACAATGCGGGTACGATCACCTCGGTGGTTGTCGACGGCACCAGCATCCGCGCTCTCGCCTACCTGCACCGGACCGCGTGGACCGCCGGCGATACCGTCGAGGTCGCGGGCCGACCGGGCGTCATCGCCGAGCTGCCGTGGTGACGCGCGCCCTCGTGGCGCTCGGCCTGGCCGCGCTGGGCGCCTGCTCGGTCATCACCGACAGCTTCGTCACGAACGACTTCTCCGGCGACCCGTTCCCGACCTACGCCTCGACAGCCACGGGCGCCCTGCTCATCGGCGTCGAGCCCGCGGGCTTCGACTCGCGCGTCGGCGTCCTCGACGTCATGTCGCCCTTCACCGTGATCGACCCCGGCGTCGATGAGTCCGGGCAGGCGCTGCCCCCCTCCATCACGAACACCACCGTCACCCTGCGCGGTCGCGCGGCCACGTCGGCGGGCGACGATGTCACCGCCCTCGCCATCCCGCGCGCGCAGCTCGACAGCAAGACCGTCATGCAGCTCCACCCATGCGGGCCCCTGATGCCGGGAGGTCCCGTTCGCGATCCGTGTACGGTCGGCCCCGAGGCCACGCAGCAACCGTTTCGCGCGATCGTGGGTAGCGAGGCGCTGGCCGGCGATGCGCTCCGACTGCGACTCGGCGACGACCAGCTCTTCCTCCTCGCCGACATCGGCGGCGACGAGCTCGATCGCGGCCGCGAGTGCGACGCCGTGTTCCCCGAGCCGTTCCGCGGCGGTGGCACCCTCGTCGTGGCCGGGACCGAGGTCGGCTTCTCCGGCCGGCGCGTCATCCTCCAGGCCTGCATGGGCTTCGATACCAACGCGGCGCTGCCGCAGACCGCGCGTGGCGCCGACATCAATGCGGTCCTCTCGACGGGGATCGGGGTGTCGCTCCTCAGCTCGTCGGCCTACGACCGCTACCGCCTCGTCGTCCCCGGCGCGCCGCCCTTATCCGCGCTCACCGACGAGACCGTGTTTTTCACCTCGGGGCCCATCGTCGGCAAGCGCGTCTCCATCGACCGCATGGCCCTCGTCGCCGATTCCACGGCGGCCTTCCGCGCGCCCTGCCGGCAGGTCTACGCCCACAACATCATGGCCTATCGCAACTGCGGCGCCGCCACGCGCGACTGCCCGTGCAGCGATCAGGAGGTCGAGGACGGCGGCTTCTGTAGCGTCCCCGCCATCGTCGAGCTGACCTCACCGGCGAACATCGAGATGCTCGTGGTGCCCGACACCAACGTCACGCTGTCCGCGCTCCGCACCGAGCTCCGTCCCGATCAGCCCGAGATCGACGCCGTCTTCGGCACGCAGGCCCTCCAGACGATCGAGCTCGACATCGACTACCCGCACAATCGCGTCCTCGCACGCTGTGCCGGTGAGGGCCTGGGCTGCGCCGCAAAGCCCGCGCTCCCCGACGAGGACGAGCGCGACAACGTGCGCAGCTGCATCCTCGACGACTGATCGCTGCCGTCGACGGCGAACACCCGCCCGTGCACTCGCACGAGCCCTCGGTGCGCGAAGCGCCCGAACCCCGCTTCTGACCTTGGCGTTCCCTGGCGGCTTGGCGTTCCAGACTCCGGGCCACGACCATCGCGCACGCACATCGGCCACGAGCCCTGGGTGCGCGAAGCGCCCGACACCCTCTTCTGACCTTGGCGTTCCCTGGCGGCTTGGCGTTCCAGACTCCGAGCCACGACCATCGCCCACGCACATCGGCCACGAGCCCTCGGTGCGCGAAGCGCCCGACACCCTCTTCTGACCTTGGCGTTCCCTGGCGGCTTGGCGTTCCAGACTCCGGGGCACGACCATCGCGCACGCACCTCGGCCACGAGCCCTGGTGCGAAGCGCCCGAACCCCGCTTCTGACCTTGGCGTTCCCTGGCGGCTTGGCGTTCCAGACTCCGGGGCACGACCATCGCGCACGCACGAGCCCTCGGTGCGCCAAGCGCCCGAACCCCTCTTCCAGAATCCGAGGCACGCGCCCCCCCCGACGCTAGTCGACGACGTGGGCGAGCACCGCACTCGGGGCGCCCTGCTCCACCACCGCGCCGCGCTCGATGCGCACGACCCGATCCGCGAGCAGCTTCGCTTCGGCCACGGAGTGCGTGACGTGGATGACGGGCACGGCGAGCTCGGCCGCGAGCGTGCGCTCCAGGGCCACGAGCTGCGCCCGCAGATCGCGATCGAGGGCCGAGTAGGGCTCGTCGAGCAGGAGCACCCGCGGGGACCGGGCAAAGGCGCGCGCCAGAGCCACCCGCTGCGCCTCGCCGCCCGAGAAGGTACGGGGCCGGCGCTGGGCGAGGTGCGCGACACCGAGCTTCTCGAGGAGCGCCTTGGCCTTCTCGGCGCGATCGGCGGCCGGGAGCTCGGCGATGCCGTACTCGACGTTCCGCTGCGCCGTCATGTGGGGGAACAGGGCGAGGCCCTGGAACACGAACGAGAGCCGCCGCTCGTGGACCGGCCGCACGAGGCCGAGCTTGCGATCGATCCAGACCTCGTCGCCGAGCGCCACGCGCCCGCTGTCGGGCATCACGAGCCCGGCGAGCACGCCGAGCAGCGTCGACTTGCCGCCGCCCGATGGCCCCATGACGCACGTGATGCCGGGGGGGAACGCGACGTCGATGTCGACGGCGAACTCGCCGCGCGCGAGCTTGAAGGCCGCGGTCAGCGCGTCGGCCATGGCTGCAGGCGCTTGGTCAGGAGATTGGCGAGGTACAGCATGAGGATGCCGACGGCCGTCATCGCGAGCGCGGTGGCGGCGACGTTGTCGTCGTGGAGGTTGTAGAGTTCCTCCATCACGTAGATCGACGCCGTGGGCGTGCCGTCAATGCGGGCGCCCGCGAACATCGCGGTGGCGCCGTAGTCACCAAGGGCGCGCGCGAAGCCCATCATCGCGCCCGCCACGATGCCGGGGCCGGCGAGCGGGAGCACGACGGTGAACAGCACGCGCACCGGACGAGCACCGAGGGTGCGCGCGGCCGCGATCAGGTTCGGATCGACGGCATCGAGCCCCACCTTCGTCGACCGCACGACCAGCGGGATCGAGCCGACGGCGGCGGCGATGACGGCGGCCGCGAAGGAGAACACGAGCTGGCTCCCGGTCACCGCCTCCCAGGCCCGTCCGAGCGCGCTGTCGCGACCGAACACGACCAGCAGGTAATAGCCGAGGACCGTCGGGGGCAACACGAGGGGCGTCGAGATGACCGCGTCGATGAAGTTCCGCGCCGGCAGCTTCTCCCAGCGGAGCAGGAGCGCGAGGCCCGTGCCGGCAAACAGCGTGATGAGCGTCGCGAGGGCTGCGACCTCGAGCGAGAGGAGCAGCGGCCCCCAGGTCATCGCGCGGCGGGGGCCGAGTGAGGGATGCGCACGACGAACACCGCGCCGAGGTCGCCTCGCTCCTCGACATGGATCGTGCCGCCGTGCGCTTCCGCGGCGAGCTTGCAGAAGTAGAGGCCGAGGCCGCGATTCGCACGGGCCGCGGCGCGCCGGGCTTCGACCTGGAAGTAGCGGCCGAAGATGAGCGCGCGTTCCGCTTCGGGCACGGGCGGGCCGCTGTTCCCCACCGCGATCTCCGTCCCGAAGTCGTCGCGCTTCACGGACACGACCACCCGCCCGTTGCGCGACGCGTAACGGCTGCCGTTATCGATGAGGTTCTCGATCACGCGCCCGATCAGGTCGCGGTCGATGCGGATGACCAGGTCCGGCTCGCAGTCGATCTCGAGTACGAGGGTGCGCACCTCGAAGTTCGCGCGATTGCCGGCGTAGGCGCGATCGATCAGCTCGCGGGCGACGACGGGGACCGGATCGGCGCGCAGGATGCCGTCCTCGAGCTCGTCGACGTCGAGGATCGTGGCCACGAGGCCGAGCGTCTTGTTCACGAGCGTCGTCGCGTCGTCGAGATACGAGACGAGGTGCTTCCGCTCCGGATCGCCCTCGAGCTCGTCGCGCATGAGCCCCAGGTAGCCGTGAATGGCGGACAGGGGGCTGCGGAGGTCGTGAACGACCAGCGCGGCGAGCACCCGCTTCTTCTCGCGGAGCTCCCTCGCACTACGTGCGGCGGCGTCGTCAGCCACGGAGAGCTATCCCATCACGCGGTTACGGCCGCCTTCTTTGGCCGCAAACAAGTGCGTGTCCGCCTGCTTGATGAACTCGAGCGCATCCTCGATCTCACCGCGCAGACTCGACACGCCGATCGACACCGTCACCGGAATCATCGCGTCCTCGAACTTGAACTCGGCGACCTCGACGAGCTTGCGGATCTTCTCGGCAAACTGCATCGCGTTGTAGTGGTCGATCTCGGGGAGGACGATGGCGAACTCCTCGCCGCCGTAACGCGCGAGCACGTCCTCGCGGCGGATGCGCGTCTTGATCACCGATGCCAGGTGCTTCAGTACGTGATCGCCCGCGAGGTGGCCGAAGCTGTCGTTGATGCCCTTGAACCGGTCGATGTCGAACATGATCAGCGAGAGGTCGCGCCGGTACCGCAGCGCACGCCCGATCTCCCGCTCGAGGGTCTCCACGAAGTACCGGCGGTTGAACACCTGTGTGAGTCCGTCGACCGTGGTGAGGCGATAGATCTCCTCGTGGTAGGCGTTCTCGATGTTGTTGCCGCTGAGGAACTTGAAGATGCAGCGCCCGACCTTGATGAAGTCGCCGTCGCGCAGCACGTACTCGTCGATCATCTCGTCGTTGACGTAGGTCCCGTTCGTGGACCCCATGTCGCGGAGCATGATCGCGTTGCCGGTGTTGATGATCTTGCAGTGGTTGCGAGAGACGGCCTCTTGATCGATCTGGATGTCGGCCTTGGACGAGCGTCCGATGATGATCTGGGGGCGGTTCAGGTTGAACTTCTTGCCCAGCTCGAGCCCGTAGATGACGACCAGGCAGGCTTCTTTGGCGACGGGCCGGTCACTGATCTTCGAGATCGCAGTGACGACCGTCTTGTTGCGCCCCGTATCGCTCACCCAGCCAGAATCATAACCCAATTACGCCGGGCTCACTCGAACCGCGCCGCCCTTCAGCGGCGCTTTTGACCGGGCTCACTCGGCGCAGACGAGGCGATCGTCGGACTCGCGCCGGCACTGCAGCGCATCCACCAGCAGGTAGCCACCACGCATGAAGCGATACGACTGAAGCAGCAACCGGTCCCCGTGTAGGTTCCAGTAGCCCCGCACATCCGTCATGCGATCCTCGCCCTGGGTCGCGAGCGGCTCGAGCGCGGCCGCCTCGAAGGTCCCGGCGTAGCGCGAACACTCGGAGACGCCCGCCTTGGGCGGCAGGAACACGTTCCAGTAGCAGTTGCCCTCGGATGTGCACATCGAGCGGTCCACGACGATCGTCTCGAGCGAGCCATCGCCATCGAGGTCGCGGTCCGCGCGGTCGAGCGTGGGGTTGCTGCTCGTGACGCCGTCCTTGCCGGGCTCCCCGCACGCCCCGACCTGGATGGTCGGCGTGGGCATCACGCGGGGGCCCTCGGGCGGCTTGCTCTTGCTGCAAGCCGCGACGAAGAGGAGAGCGAGGGGCCACCTCATGCCTGGGCGAAGCTACCCGATGCAAATGAAAGAATCTTGTGCCGGCGCCTAGATAAGGCTACATCCGGGCAGGATGCGTCGCTCGGTTGTCCTCCTCCTCGGCGCGGTTGCGGCCGCCGGCGGCCTCACCCTGCTCGACTCGAACGACGCGCCGCCGCCCGTCCGGATCGATGGCGCGGCGCTGGCGGAGACCGCCATCCAGACCACCACCGCGGCCGTCATGGCTCCCGCGGTGCCCGGCGTGGCGCCGGCTGGCAGCGCCAAGGTGGAGGCGGCCGATCCTGACGGAATCCTGCGCGACGGTGACCGCTACTTCGCGCAGCTGCCCAACGGCAAGCTCGCGGAGCTCACCCTCGACCCGCAGCTCCAGGAGCTCGCCGAGTCGCTGCTGAACCAGTCCCGCGTCCCCCGCGGCGCCATCGTCGCGATGGCCCCCGACGGTCGCATCCTGGCCCTCGCGGGTCGCCGCACCGAGGCCACCACCGGCGGCAAGGACGGCATCTCCGACCCGCGCCTGGCGACCTCCGTGTGGGCCCCGTCGGCCTCGGTCTTCAAGCTCGTGACGGCGGCCGCGCTCGTCCATGCTGGCGTCGATCCCGAGGCGAGCGTCTGCTACCACGGCGGCATTCGCTCCGTGATGGAGTCGAACCTCGCCGACAGCAAGAAGGACAACCGCTGCGAGAACCTCGCCTTCGGCGTCGGACATTCGCAGAACGCCATCCTCGGCAAGCTCGCCTACCAGAAGCTCGTCCCCCAGACCCTCGAGGCCGAAGCGAAGGCGCTCGGGTGGTCGGCTCCGACGATCCTGGGCATTCCGAGCCTCGACGGCACGGCCGGCGAGCTCGCCCTACCCGACCAGCACGATCTCGAATTCGCCAAGGCGGCCGCCGGCTTTCATGGCGCGAAGCTGTCGGTCCTCGGCGGGGCGCTGCTGGCGGCCACGTTCGCCAACGCTGGCCAGCAGCCGGCGCCTCGCCTCATCGCCAAGATCGACGGCCAGCCCGTGCCCGTCGCTCCCGGTCGGCGCATGATCGACGCGTCGGCCGCGGACGCCGTCGCCAAGATGATGGTCGGCACCTGCGCCGACGGCTCGGCATCCCGGTCGTTCCGGGGCGGCAAGGGCCGCTACCGCGTCGCCGGGAAGACGGGGACCCTCACGACGGATTCGCCGTTCTACATCGAGCACTCGTGGTTCGTCGGCTTTGCGCCGGCGGACAAGCCCCAGATCATCGTGTCGGTCCTCCTCGGCAACCCCGAGGACTGGTGGCTGCGCGGCCACGAGGCCGCCCGCAAGTTGATCGACCGCGCCCTCGGTCCGCAGACTGCCATGTCGCGTGACGGGGATCGCGAGGGGACGCTGGCGCTCGCGACTCCGTAGAAGTGTTAGAATCTTTGCGCGTGCTCTCCGTCCGTCAACGGGAGCCCGCACTCGGGGAGGAAATGCTCATGATCCGTACCAAGGTTGCAGCCGCGTCGCTGCTCGCCGTCGCTGCTCTCTCATCGCCTGCATTCGCGCAGAGCCAGGCCGCACTCGCTGACCAGGCGAACGCCGACGGCAAGGCACTCATGATGGACGAGAAGTACGACGAGGCCGCGGAGAAGTTCCGCGATGCCGCTGCTCGCACCAACGAGCCCAAGTACTTCATGAACCTCTGCACCGCCTACTTCCAGGGCGGTCGGTTCTCGCAGGCGCTCACCGCCTGCAACAACGTGAAGAACTCGAGCCCGTCGCCCGAGCAGGCCGAGAAGGCCGACACGCTCATCGCGAAGATCAAAGAGGAGGCGGCCAAGCAAGGCCTCTCGCTCGAGCCCGCCGGCGGTGGTGGTGGCGATCCGTCGATCGACCCCAACAACCCCGGTCCCGGCCCCGGGATCGATCCGAGCAACCCTGGCCCGGGTCCTGGTCCCGGCCCCGGCCCCGGCCCCGGTCCCGGCCCTGGCCCGCAGCCCGAGGTCGTCGGCGCGCGCCCCCAGGTGAACCTCTACCAGGCGCAGAAGCCCGACCGCGGCAAGTACATGTGGTCGCTCGGCGTCGATCTCTACGCCGGTGGCGGGCAGATGGGTGAGGAGGGTGCGTTCGGCACCGCCTCGGGCGGCTTCCGTGTGAAGAGCGACTACATGCTGAACCAGGCCTCACGCGTCGGCGCGCAAGGCTGGCTCTCGTACACCCAGCTCGCCCCCGGCGAGGATGACTCTGGCAACGAGAACGACCTCTCAATCGTCGATATCGGCGCCGCGCTCTACAAGCACATCTGTCCGCCGAACACGAGCCGCCTCTGCCTCACGCCGCTCGTCGGTGTCAATCTCGCGATGTTCAACCCCGACGGTGAGTTCGCGAATGGCGATGGCACCTCGTCGGAGACCTTCGAGTACATGGGCGTCGGTGGCCGCGCAGAGATTCGCGCGGACCTCGCGCTCGGCGTTCGCAACGAGCACGTCATCGGCCTCGCGCTCGGCGCGAACGTGTACTCCAAGGCGCTCGCGACGCCGTCGTTCATGAGCGGCGCCGGTGCGGCGCTGACCGAGACGGGTGGGTTCGCCGCCAACGTGTCGATCGGTTACACGTATCGGTTCAACACACCGTTCGGTCGCGCAGCCGTGGTCTCCCTCGAGTAAGCGCGCCGCTCACATTCGCGAGCGGTGGGAGGAAAAAAGGGCGCCGCTGCGGTGCGTCGAAGCATCCTAGATCGGGTATGAATTCCGACATGGCCGCTGAGACCAAAGGCACCGCGAAGTTGACGCTGCCGAGTGGCAAGGAGTCCAACCTCCCTGTCATCGTCGGCTCTGAGAACGAATCCGCGGTCGACATCCGCGCCCTGCGCGCGGAGACCGGGTTCATCACGCTCGACACGGGCTACATGAACACGGGCTCGACGACGAGCGCGATCACGTACCTCGATGGCGAGCAGGGCATCCTGCGCTACCGCGGCTACTCGATCGAAGAGCTCGCCGAGAAGAGCGACTTCGTCGAGACCAGCTACCTGCTGATCAACGGCCAGCTGCCGAACAAGCAGCAGCGCGAGGCGTTCGGCCAGCAGCTCACGCGGCACAGCCTCATCCACGAGGACATGCACCACTTCTTCAACGGGTACCCGCAGACGGCGCACCCGATGGCGGTGCTCTCCTCGATGGTGACGTCGATGTCGACGTACTACCCGGACACGATGGACCGGAACTCGGACATCGACCTGCACATCACGCGGATCCTCTCGAAGGTCCGCACGCTGGCCGCCTTCGCCTACAAGAAGAGCATCGGCCAGCCGCTCATGTACCCGAAGAACTCGCTCAAGTACTGCGCGAACTTCCTGCACATGATGTTCGCCGTCCCGAGCGAGGAGTACGTCGTCTCCCCGATCTTCGAGAAGGCGGTCAACCAGCTCTTCATCCTCCACGCCGACCACGAGCAGAACTGCTCCACGTCGACGGTGCGCATGGTCGGCAGCTCCGGCGCGAACCTCTACGCCTCCATCGCTGCCGGCGTCCTGGCCCTCTGGGGACCGCTCCACGGCGGTGCGAACCAGGCCGTCATCGAGATGCTCGAAGAGGTCAAGGCCTCCGGCATCGACGGCAAGAAGTTCATCGAGGACGTGAAGAACAAGAAGGACAACCGTCGCCTCATGGGCTTCGGTCACCGCGTCTACAAGAACTTCGACCCGCGCGCGAAGATCCTGAAGAAGATGTGCGACGAGGTCCTGACCCACATGGGCGTGACCGATCCGCTCCTCGACATCGCGAAGTCGATGGAAGAGGTCGCGCTCAAGGACGACTACTTCATCTCGAAGAAGCTCTACCCGAACGTCGACTTCTACTCGGGCATCATCTACCGGGCCCTCGGCATTCCGACGAACATGTTCACCGTCATGTTCGCCCTCGGTCGCCTCCCCGGCTGGATCGCCCACTGGAAGGAGATGGTCGAGGACAAGGACACGAAGATCGGCCGTCCGCGCCAGATCTATACGGGTCCGACCGAGCGGAAGTACGTCCCGCTCGACCAGCGCTAGCCGCTCGGGCTACTGAAAGACGGCGGACACGCCGCAGTAGCGACCGCCGATCGGTTGCTGGAAGACGGCGGCATAGGGGCCCGCCGCCGCCGTATTGCTGGTGACGTGCGCGTACCCGTTGCCGAAGGTGTTGTGGTCGAAGGTGAAGGTCGCGGGCTGGACGGACGGCACCACCGTCGTCTCCACGATCACGATCGAGAGGACGAACTGACCGACCTCCGTCGTGTCGACTTCGGGCGCGCTGGGGACCTGGGTGCTCGGACGGTTGGAGAAGATCTCGACCTCGACGACGGGGTTGGCGGCGCGAAGGCCGGCGACCTCGTACAGCGTCGTCGCCCGGATCACGTTGCCGAGCGCCCGGATCTCGGTGGTGCCCGCGTTTCCCCCCTGCGCGTAGAAGAGCTCGATGCCGAGGTTTCTCATCGACTCCGTGGCGAAGCTGTTCGGGATTCGGCGGTAGAGGTTGTTGCCATCGTCGACGACGGCGGTCGCGGGCGTGAGCTCGGTCTGCACTGCGACGATGAGGAAGCTGTTGGCCTCTGTCGCGTCGATGGCGAGCGGAGAATTGCCTTGGCGGGACCGCGTCTGCACGAGCCGCCAGCCGGGTGACGCATCGATCGGCATGGGAGCGTCGACATCCGCGTCGAGCACCGGCTGGCCTTCACCGTCGGCCAAGGCATCGGGGCTCGCATCGTCCGCGAGGGCATCGGTCGGCTGGAGCGTGCCGTCGGAGCAGCGATAGTCCGGCCCGACGAGAAGGCACGCTTGCCCGACGGGGCAGTTATCGAGACTCGGGTCGCAGGCCACACCAATGGCGGGCTGGGGCGCGTAACAGGCGCCGAGCGCGACTGCCGTCAAGCCGAGCCTTCGCCACACGGCGCGAGCGTATCAGTTCGCTTGATCGTCCGCGGCCCGAACTGGCGAGGCGAGCGAGAACGGCGCGATGGTCGCGTCGAAGAAGCTGCCGTCATCGCGCCACATGCGATACGTGCCGTGCATCGTGCCGACAGCCGTCGAGAGGACGCAGCCTGACGTGTACTGGAAGGACTGACCGGGCGTGAGTCGGGGCTGTTCGCCGACGACGCCATCACCGCGGACCTCCTCGATGGAACCGCGTCCATCGGTGATGATCCAGTGCCGGGTGCGGAGCTGCGCCGTGCGCGTGCCCTCGTTGGAGATCGTGATCGTGTAGGCGAAGACGTAGCGATCGTCCTCGGGCTCGGACTGATCCGCGAGGTAGCGCGACTGGACGCGAACGCGGATGCCATCGGTGAGGGCGGTGGAAATCGGCTCGGCGACGCTGAGGGTCTGCACGCGCGGACTCTGCCGCCGCTGGGTAAGCGTTGCAAGCCATGGCATGCTTGCCGCTTGAGAGTCGCTGTTCTATTTGCACTGGCCGCGTGTGGGCCCATCTACCCCGACCAGCAGGCCCCCGGTGCCCCCCCGCCGCAGGGAGGCCCCCAGGAGGGCTACGTCCAGGGTCCCCCCGGTGGCGCTGACTCCGTGGCGCAGCCGCCCACGGCCGGGGCGAACGGCGGCGGCGATGGCGTGCCGGCGGAGATGGTGTCGCTCTTGAACGCACACAACCAGGTCCGGGCCAAGCACTGCGCGAAGCCGCTGGTGTGGTCGGCCGAGCTCACCGCGGCAGCGCAGACCTGGGCCAACACGCTGAAGAACAACAACTGCGCGTTCGAGCACTCGCAGACGCAGTACGGCGAGAACCTGGCCGGCGGGACCCCTGGGACCAGCGACGGCGCCTCGACGACGGCCATGTGGTACGACGAGGTCTCGCTCTACAACTTTGGCAAGGGCGGCTTCTCGATGGAGACCGGCCACTTCACCCAGGTTGTCTGGCAGGCGACCGAGCGCGTGGGCTGCGCCAAGGTCACGTGTTCCATGGACATCTGGGTCTGCAACTACGACCCGCCCGGGAACTACGAGGGCCAGTTCCAGGCCAACGTGAAGCCCGTCGGATGCCAGTAGGACCATGTAGTTACACAAATCTCAAAGCTTCGGCGTAGGCTATGCGTCCAAGGGAACGTGTCCCATCTGACCGCAGCCCAGCGCGAAGCGGCGACCGCGAATGCCCTCGTGGACGCGGCCCGGGGGGGCGATCCGCGCGCATTCGACGCGCTGGTCACGCGGTATCGCAAGCGCATCTTTGCGCTCGCGCTGCACATCAGCGGCTCGGCGTCGGAGGCCGACGACATCACGCAGGACGTGTTCCTGAAGGCGTATCGCGCCCTGCCCCAGTTCGAGGGCCGCAGTCAGTTCTTCACGTGGGTCTACCGGATGACCGTGAACCGCGCGCTCAATGCGAAGCGGGACCGCCTGCGCCGCGGCGAGGATTCGATCGAGGACATCGTCGAGCTCGCCGTGCAGGTCGACTCGCGTACCAATCCGGCGAAGGCGACCGAGCTCCGCGAGACCTACGCGCGCCTCCTGCGGGCGCTCGACGGCCTCCCCGCCGAGATGCGCACCACCGTCATCCTCGTGTCGCTGCAGGGCATGTCCCACGGCGAGGTCGCGGTCGTGCAGGACGTCTCGGAAGGCACGATCGCGTGGCGCATGCACGAGGCGCGGCGCCGCCTGATGGAGTCGATGGCGCCGGCGAAGCTCCAGCGCAAGCGTGATGTCTCCGCCGAGCTGGCCCGTGCCCTCGGCGAATACGGGCTCTGGGTTCCGCTGAAGAACTGACTACTGGGGAAACCCGCGCGCGGACACGAGCTCTTCGATGTACTGGATCACCAGCTCCACCTCGCGGCGGGTCAGCGAGAGCTGCTTTGCGACCTCCGGATAGGAGTGACCGGCGAGCACGAGCTTGAGCACGGGGAGGTAGCGGTCGCCCTTGGTCTGCGCCCGCCGCACGTGCAGCGGCTCGACGCGCCAGCGCGCCGCGAGCACGGTCGTCGCATCGTCACCGTGGGTCTCGATCGTGGCCGCCACCTGCTGCAGTGCACTCGCGAGGAAGCGCTCGAGCTCCTGCTGCTTCTGGACGAGGCTCGGCTGGGGAGAACCGGGGCTGGTGACCAGGCTCGCGAGCGAGACCCAGCCAGGCTCCTCGCGCGAGGTGCCGCGCCGGTACTCGCTGTGCTGGCGCATCACGTCGATGGCGGCCGTCCGGACCAGGACCCGGATCCACGCCTGCACGACGGGCTCGCGATCGGTCTCGAAGAGGCGCTTCAACGCCCGGAAGTCGTGGGCACAGATCCGCTCGAGCACCCGCGCTGCGACCTCGTGGGCGGCGTCGACATCGCCTCGCAGGCGCCCGATCGGCTGTCGCCGCGCGAGCCGCACGAGCTCTGGATGCAGGACCGCCTGCGCGGCGGGCCATCCTTCCCCCGCCTGCTCGGCCACCGTGCGAAGCTGACGGGCGACCTCGTCCCAGCTGATCATAGGGCGCCGAACGCGTGGCTACCGTCCAGCGAGCCCCCGCATGCCAAGAGACCGTCCCACATCCGCTACGGATACTACCTCGGGGCTCGCCACCCGGGACGAGGGTCCCCCCACGCCCTCCATCGAATGCGACGTCGCCGAGCTCTACCTCGCGATGCGCGAGTCCCAGGGCCTGGAGCCACGGGAGCTGGCGCAGCTCGCCCAGCACCTGAGGACGTGCCCCCGCTGCCGGCAGGCCGCGGAGGTAGCCACCGACGACCTGGACAGCTGGCGCTGGCTCGTCCGGGTCCCCGCCGCCAGCCTCGACGAGCCTCAGCTTGCGGTGACGGACCCGGCCGTGTTCTCCGTCAAACAGGAGCTCGCACGTGGGGGCATGGGGCGCGTCTCGCTCGCGATCGACCGCCGGCTGGGGCGGACCGTCGCCCTGAAGGAGATCCTCGACCCGACCCTGCGCGAACGCTTCGAGCGCGAAGCGTTGATCACCTCGCACCTCCAGCACCCCGCGATCGTGCCCATCTACGACGCCGGCACGTGGCCGGATGGCACCGCGTTCTACTCGATGCGCCTCGTCGAGGGCGCGACGCTGCAAGCCGCGATCGACGCCACGACCTCCCTGCGCGAGCGGCTCGGTCTCCTGCACCACCTCGTCGCGACCGTCGAAGCCATCGCCTACGCGCATGGTCGCGGCGTGCTGCACCGCGATCTCAAGACGACGAACGTCCTCGTCGGCGAGCTCGGCGACACCGTCGTGATCGACTGGGGCCTCGCGAAGTACGTCGACGACGCCGCCGACGCCTCCACGTCCCAGCCACGGCTCCCGCGCTCGAACCCAGACCTCACCCGCGCCGGCTCGGTGATGGGCACGCCGGGCTTCATGTCCCCGAGCAGGCCCGCGGCGACGAGATCGACGAGCGCGCCGACGTGTTTGCCCTCGGCGCGATGCTCTACACCCTCCTCGCCAGCGTCCCGCCGTACCACGACCCGAACCAGGATGGGGATGCGATCATGGCCCGCACGGTGGCCGGGCCGCCGCGGCCGATCGCCATGCTCGCCCCGGACGCTCCCGCGGACCTGTGCGTGATCTGCGAGCGGGCGATGGCGCATCGGGCCGCGGATCGCTATCCGAACGCTCGCGAGATGGCGGCGGAGCTTCGCCGCTTCGAATCGGGTCAGCTCATCGCCCGGTCGTACGGGGTGCGCGAGCTTGTCGGGCGCTGGATCCGCAAGCACCGCGCCGTGGTCACGGCGAGCGCGGTCGCGGTCGTGGCCATCGCGATCGTCGGCGCGATCGCGATCGTGAACGTCACGCGCTCGCAAGCGACGGAGCAGGCCGCTCGCGAAGCGGCGGAGGCCGCGCTCGACGAGAGTCGCGCCGCGCGGGCGGAGGCGCTCGCGGGCGAGGCGGCCGCTTTCGAGGAACAAGGGCGCGTGGCCTACCTCGCCGGTGATCGCGACGGGGCGCGCCAGCTCCTCCAGCAGGCGCTCGATCGGGGACACGACACGCCCGCGCTGCGATACCTGCTTGCCTCGGCCAGCCGTGGCCCGACGCTGGTGCGACGCGCGGCCACGCCCTCGAAGCTCGCCGTGGACTTCGTACCCTCGCCCGCCCGGCCACCGCTCGTGGTCGGTGACGATGGCTCCGTCCGCCGTGGCCCCCAGGTCGTGACGACCTTTGGCCGACGCGTGTTCGCCGCGGCCGTCTCGACCGACGAATCCTGGCTCGTCGCGTACATCGCATCGGAGCACCTCGTGCGCCGGGACCTGCGCACCGGTGCCGAGCAGTGGCGCATCGATACGAACACGGTCGACGACGAGAGCATCAACTTCCGGCTCGCGCCGGATGACCAGCTGCTGCTGGTGTCGGCACCCGGTGCCTCGATCGTCGTCGCCATCGATCCCGCAACGGGCGATCGGCGCGGCGAGGTGACGCTATCCGGGCCCGTGGCGGCGATGCACTTCGATGCGCGGGGGGAGCGTTTCGCCATCGCGAGCGATGACGGTGAAGTGACCGTCTTCGACGCCCGCTCGCTCGTCGTGCGTGCACGCTGGCAGGCCTGGCCCGACGCGACGGACATCAAGTTTCTCGACGCCGACCACCTCGTGCTCACGACCAAGGAGCACACCGCGGTCATCGACATGAGCTCGGCCCCGCCCACGCTCGTGGAGCTACGGCATGGCGCCGAGGTGACCCGGCTCGACGTGGCGCCCCCCGTCGGGCTCGTGGCCACTGCCACCGGGGACGGCACCGTACGGCTATGGTCGATGGACGGGGTGTTGCTCGCAACGCAGCGTCTCCCGCGACGAGCGTTCGAGCTCCGCTTCGATCCGATTGGCGAGCACCTCGCGGCGACAACCGGAACGGAGCTGGTCGTCTGGCGGGTCCCCGGGCTCACGCGCCAGGTCCGCGTGCTCGGCGGCTGGGGCGACGTGCGCTGGGATGCGCTCGGCATGCAGTTCGCGAGCGATGATGTCGAGGCTCACCAGGTCGTGACCTTCGATCTGCCCCTCGGGAACTTCGTGCGCCGCCTCTCGAGCTCGGACGTGGTGCGCATGGTCGGGGACCGCGTCCTCGTCGCGAACGACGATGGCTCGATCCGGTCGCACGACCTAAGCGGGAACGATGACCGCGACGTCCTCTCGTTCCCCACGGGTGCGTGGCTACCCAGCGCCGATGGCCGGCGGCTCCTGGCGAGGTCGGCGGACCGCGCGGACAACCGCGTGGCGCTGGTCGAGCTTCCCTCGGGACGCACGCTCACCACCCACCCTGCGGACGAGATGGCGATCTCGCCCGACGGCACCCGCGCCGTGCTGATCGCCAGCGACGACGAGGACGTCGTGCGCGTCCTCGACGGGACCTCCGGCGCCGTCCTGGTCGAGCGCACATTTCCGAGCTTCGGCTCGCCGCTGGACCCGACGTTCGGCCCCAGCGCTGGCGAGTTCATCGCCGGCGTCTCCAAGGGGGGCTGGGCCGCCTGGTCGACGGCGACGCTCGCCGCTCGAACGTTGCCCACCGACCCTGTAGCCGTCGCGTCGGAGATCTCCGCCGGGCCCTCCGGACACTTCGTCCTCTTCGAGCGCCAAGGTGGACGCGTGACGGTGCACGACGGCCGGACCGGCGCCGAGGTCGGCGCGGCCCAGCCCAGCCGCGAGTACGAGGAGAGCGTCGAGCTGTCGGCGGATGGACGCGTGCTCGCCGTCCAGAACGAAGATGGCGCAATCGAGCTATTCTCCGTCGGGCCTGCCCAGAAGCCTCGCGCGTCGGTGCCATCGGCGGTACAGGGCGCGTACGAGCTCTCCCGGGATGGGGCTCTCATATTCACCGGGCATACTGACGGGTCGGCCCGGGTGTGGGACACCGAGACCGGCCGAGAGCTCGACGTCCTGCATGCGCACCGCCGCCGCGTGGCGACCGTGCAACTCTCGCCGGACGGCTCGACGCTGCTCGTCGATGCCTTCGACGGCTCCGCGTCACTGTGGAACGTGAGTCGCTAGACCTCGAGCATGATCGGGCCACCGCGGTCGACAGCGCGCCGGAACGCTGGTCGGGCACGGACCGCATCGAGCCACCGCTTCAGGTGCGGTGAGCTCGTGAAGTCGCGTCCGCCTCGCTCGACGAGCGCCTCGATCGGATAGCTCATGTGGATATCAGCGGTCGTGAGCTGATCGCCGGTGAACCACGTGTGCGTCTCGAGGTGCTTGGCCAGGAAGTCGTGATGCCGGCGGATGTTCGGGTCCGCGACGATCTGCTGCAGCTTGCTGCTGATCTGCTTCATGATGGGCCGCACGAAGAATGGCGCCGGCGCCTTCGCGATGCGGACGAACACGAGCTTCAGGAGCAGGTACGGCATCAGCGACCCTTCCGCGTAGTGCATGAAGTAGCGGTAGTCGCGGTACGCCTGCGTACCGGCCTCGGGCACGAACCGGCCCTTGCCGTAGGTATCGGAGAGGTACTCGAGGATCGCCCCCGACTCCGCGATGGTCGTATTGCCATCGACGATGACAGGGGACTTCCCCAGCGGATGGATCGCCTCGAGCTCCTTGGGCGCGAGACTGGTCTCTCGGTCGCGAGCGTACTTCACGATCTCGTAGGGCAGCTCCAGCTCTTCGAGCATCCAGAGCACACGCGTCGAGCGCGACATTTCCAGGTGGTGGACCTTGATCACGCGCACTCGTAACACGACGATGCGCCCATGCGACGAGCTCTTCTCGCAGCGATCCTGGCGGCCGGGGCGTCCGGCTGCTCGCTGTTCACGGTCCAGCAGGATCCGTTCCCCCCTCTCGACATCACCGCGACACGTCCGCCTCCGGGCCCGGCCCGCGTGGTGTTGACGGCGTCGAGCATCACGATCGCCGACAAGGTGCAGTTCGAGGTCGGCAAGACCGAGATCCTGCCCGCGTCGTTCGGACTCCTCGACGAGGTCGCCACGGTGCTGCTCCAGAACGAGCAGATCGAGGAGATCCAGATCGAGGGTCACACCGACTCGACCGGGAGCGCGAACATCAACCGCAAGCTCTCGCAGGGGCGCGCGGATTCGGTGGTGAAGTACCTGGAGAAGAAGGGCGTGAAGAAGTCGCGCATGGTCGCGAAGGGCTTCGGCCCGGATCGTCCTCTCGCCAGCAACGACGACGAGGTGGGCCGCGAGGTCAATCGCCGCGTCGAGTTCAACATCACCAAGCAGGGCCCCAAGAAGACGGTGGTGCAGGATGACTAAGCTCTCTCTTCTCTTCGTCCTCGCCTCGGTCGCCGCGGCCGGCGCGTGCAAGAGCTCCGGCATGGGCGAGGAGACCCGCACCGCGATCTCCGCCAAGATGCAGTCCACGCAGTCGCCGATCAGCGCCTGCTACGAGACGGCGCTGAAAGCGAACCGCAAGCTCAAGGGCATGATCATGCTCGACTTCATCATCGAAGCCTCGTCGGGGCAGTTCAAGAACGTGCGCACGGCGCGAAACGACCTGAACGACACGCCGCTGAACCAGTGCATCATCGCCGAGGTCGAGAAGCAGAAGCTCGAGAAGGCGCCGAGCAGCAACGTGCAGGTGCTCTACCCGCTCAACTTCGCCCCGTCGAATTAGCCATGGGTAACAAGACACCAACACGATCGCCGACGCACGAAGACATCGAGCTGCGACGCCTCGCGTCGATGGGGCTCGAGCTCGAAGAGATCGCAGTCGACGAGACCGTCGCCATTCCCGCCCTCGCCGAGCTTGCCGAAGATCGCGGTCGCCCGCCCAGCCACTACCTCGCGGCGATCCCGCTCGCGACGGAGCTCGCGGTCGCGCCCAGCACGGGCCCGGTCGTCCGGGTCTGTGCCGGCACCTGCCAGCGGTACGGGGCGCTCGACCTCCTCGACCACCTGGTCGAGCGGCACCTCCGTACACAGTCCTTCACCATCACTCCCGTCGAGTGCCTTGACCGGTGCGATCAGGCGCCCGCCGTCGTGGTCGAGGCGGCCGCCGGCAACCTCGTTCTGGCCCCCGCGACACCTGCGACCCTGGACGAGGCCCTCGACTCGCTCGCGACCTGAGCTAGGCTCGCCTCCGGGTGCTGAGGCTCTCGAAGATCAACAAGTACTACCGCATCGCGACGCACAGCCTGCACGTGCTTCGGGATGTGGACTTCGAGGTCCAGGACGGCGAGTTCGTGGCCATCATGGGCGCGTCCGGATCGGGCAAGTCCACGCTGCTGAACATCCTCGGCATCCTCGACGACTACGACAGCGGCGAGTACCGCCTCGGGGACACGCTCATCAAGGACCTCTCCGAGAGCAAGGCCGCCGCGTACCGCAACAAGTTCATCGGCTTCGTCTTCCAGTCCTTCAACTTGCTGCCGTTCAAGACGGCGCTCGAAAACGTCGCCCTCCCCCTCTACTACCAGGGCGTCTCGCGGCGAAAGCGCAACCAGGTGGCCCTGCAGTACCTCGAGCGGGTCGGACTGCGGGACTGGGCCGAGCACCTCCCGTCGGAGATGTCGGGTGGTCAGAAGCAGCGTGTCGCCATCGCGCGCGCGCTCATCGGCAAGCCGCGGCTGATCCTCGCCGACGAGCCGACGGGCGCCCTCGACACCACGACGAGCAAGCAGATCATGGACCTGCTGTCGGAGATTCACGCTACGGGCATCACGGTGCTCGTCGTCACGCACGATCCTGAGGTCGCGGCGCGCACGCAGCGGACGATCCGCCTGCGCGACGGCAAGGTCGTCGACGACGAGGGCGAAGCGGCGGCCTAGATGCTCGCGTGGATTGCAGCACACCCATGGACGACCTTCGCCGTGCTCGCGCTCCTGTCGCCGGTGCTCTACGCGCTGGCGCACATGGTGTTCGTGCTGGCCGCGAACGGGCGCGACCTCGTCTCCATCGACCGCTGGACCGAGGTCTTCATCACGATGGGCCGCAACAAGCTGCGGACCATGCTCACGATGCTCAGCGTCGGCTGGGGCATCTTCGTGCTCGTGTTCCTGCTCGGCCTCGGCAACGGGCTGCAGAACGCGATGCGCTTCAACTTCTCGCGCGAGTCCGCGAACGCGGCCTTCATCCGGATCGGAAAGACTTCCGTGCCATTCGGCGGCTACGACGTGGGCCGTCGCATCGAGTTCACGAACGCCGACTACACGTACCTGCGCGCGCAGGATGGCATCTCGCACCCGAGCGCGGAGCACTTCATCGAGTCGGCGAGCACGTGGTTGACCAAGCGGGGCACGAAAGCAAACCCGTTCCAGATCGAGGCCACGTATCCGAACCGCTACTACCTCGAGCCGCACACGATGGTCGCCGGCCGGTTCATGAACGAGGTCGACATCGCCCAGAAGCGAAAGTCCGCCGTCGTGGGCAAGACGGCCATCGACTTCCTGTTCGAGCCCGACGAGGATCCGATCGGCCAGTGGATCGAGGTCGCGGGCGTGCCGTACCAGGTCATCGGCGTGTTCACCCACCAGAACGGCACCGACAGCGAGCGCCGCATCTACATCCCCGCGTCGACCGCGCAGCTCGCCTACAACGGCGAGGACAAGCTCGGGAAGCTGGAGATGGAGCTGACGACGACGGACGTCGCCGAGACCGAGCGCATCCTGGGCGGCATCGTCGCCGAGCTCGCCGCGCGGCACGACTTCGACCCGACCGACAAGCAGGCGGCGCGCGTCCGCAACAACGTCGAGGGCGCGCAGCGCTTCGGCCAGATCTTCTGGATGATCGCCGTGTTCATCGGCGTGATCGGCCTCGGCACCCTCGCGGCCGGCGTCGTCGGCGTCTCGAACATCATGATGATCGCGGTGAAGGAACGCACGAAGGAGATCGGCGTGCGCAAGGCGCTCGGCGCGACGCCCGGCTCGATCGTCGCGATGATCGTGCAAGAGAGCGTATTCCTCACGAGTATCGCGGGCCTCCTCGGGCTCGCCGGCGGCGTCGGCGCGCTCGCCCTGCTCTCGAAGGTCGTGGCCGCGGACTCGATCCGGAACCCGAGCATCGAGCTGTCGACCGGCGTTTCGGCGACGGTGTTTCTGATCGTGTGCGGCGCCCTCGCCGGCTACTTCCCCGCCCGTGCCGCGGCGCGCGTCAACCCCATCCACTCGCTGCGGGATCAGTAGATGTTCGATCTCGACAAGTGGAAGGAGATCTGGGCGACGCTGCGCTCGAACAAGCTGCGCACGTTCCTGACGGCGTTCGGCGTGTTCTGGGGAATCTTGATGCTCATGGCGATGCTCGGCTTTGCGAGCTCGCTCGAGACCGGTAGCCGCCGGCAGATGAAGGGCCTCGCGACCAACATGCTGTTCGTCTGGGGGCAGGCCACGACGGAGAGCTACGACGGTCTTCCGACCGGCCGCGAGATCCAGTTCACGATGGATGACATCGAGCCGATCCGGCGCCTGCCGGCCGTCGACGCGGTCGCGCCTCGCATCCAGCTCGGCGGCTGGCAGAGCGGGTTCACGGTCGCCTACGAGAGCAAGAGCGGCTCGTTCCAGGTCTACGGCGACTATCCCGACCTCACGCGCATCATTGCCTTCGGCTACGAGGCCGGGCGCTTCATCAACCAGCGCGACATCCTCGAGCAGCGCAAGGTCGCGGTCATCGGCAACCTCGTGCGCGACGAGCTGTACCCGCCCGACGTCGACCCCGTGGGCACGTACATCAAGATCAGCGGCGTCTACTTCCAGGTGGTCGGCGTGATGAAGACGCTGCGCACCGGCCGCGAGGGCGAGCGCGACGCCCTGACGGTGTACGTCCCGTTCACGACGATGCGCGCCTCCTTCAACATGGGGAACCGGGTCGGCTTCTTCGCGCTCACGGCCAAGCCCGGCTTCGCGGGGCCGGCGGTCGAGACGCAGGTCCGGTCGATCCTCAAGCAGCGCCATCGCGTGAGCCCGACCGACGAGCTCGCGATCGGCTCGTTCAACATGTTCCAGGTCTTCGAGAAGATCGGCGGCATCTTCACGGCCATCGCGCTGGTCGGATGGGTCGTCGGCATGCTGACCTTGCTCGCCGGCGTCATCGGGGTGTCAAACATCATGCTCATCACGGTGAAGGAACGGACGAAGGAGATCGGGGTGCGCAAGGCCCTCGGCGCCACGCCGGCTTCGATCGTCGCGATGGTGATGAAGGAAGCGGTGGTCCTGACGGCGCTGGCCGGGCTCATGGGCATGGCCGCTGGTGTGGGGCTGCTCGCGCTCGCGGGCGTCGTGCTCGAGCACGCCACGAACGTGCCGTTCGGCCCGCCCGAGGTCCCGCTGTCGACAGCGCTCGTCGCCGTCGCCGTGCTCGTGGGTGCGGGTGGACTTGCCGGCATCATGCCGGCGGCCCACGCTGCATCGATCAAGCCCATCGAGGCCCTGCGGGCCGAGTAACGATTATGAAGAAGATAGTTGGCTGGCTCCTCGGACTGCTCGCGCTCGCCGCGATCCTTGCCACGTTCACGTTCCTCTACCGGCAATCCCAGAAGAAGCCGGTGGTGTTCGAGACGGAGGGCTCGGAGACGACGGACATCGTGAAGAAGACCGTCGCGACCGGTTCGATCGTCCCGCGCGAGGAGGTCGAGGTGAAGCCGAAAGTCTCGGGCGTCCTGTCCGAGCTCTACGTGCAGCCGGGCGCGAAGGTGAAGCAAGGCGCCGCGCTCGGAAAGATCGCCATCATCGCCGACGCGATGCAGGTCAACCAGGCCGAGTCGACGGTGCAGAGCGCGAAGATCGCGTTCGACAACGCGAAGCGCGAGCTGGCCCGCAACGAAGACCTCCTCGCGAAGGGCGTCGTGGCCGAAGCCGAGGTCGCCCAGTTCCGCACGCAGTTCGCGCTGCGCAAGCAGGAGCTCGCGGCCGCGCAGAGCCAGAGTCAGCTCGTGAAGGAAGGGGCCACGCGGGGCGCCGGCAAGTCGTCGACGCTGGTGGTCACGGCGACGGTCGACGGCATGGTGATCGACGTGCCCGTGAAGGTCGGCTTCTCGGTGATCCAGGCGAACAACTTCAACGCCGGCACCACCGTGGCCACGATCGCCAACATGGACGACATGATCTTCGAGGGCCGGGTGGACGAGGCGGAGGTCGCGAAGATCAAGACGGGCATGAAGCTCGCGATCAAGGTGGGGGCTCTCGAGAAGGAGCAGCTCGACGGCAAGCTCGAGTACATCTCGCCCAAGGGCAAGGTCATCGACGGCGCCATCCAGTTCGAGATCAAGGCCGCCGTCGCGAAGCGGGAGGGCATCGAGATCCGCGCGAACTACAGCGCGAACGCCGACATCGTTCTCGAGGAGCGCAAGGGCGTGCTCGCGATCCGCGAAGCGCTCGTCCAGTACGAGGGTGACAAGCCGTACGTCGAAGTCGAGACGACTCCTCAGGTGTTCGTGCGCCGGGATGTGAAGCTCGGGCTGTCCGACGGCTTGAAGGTCGAGGTGCTCTCGGGCGTGACGCCGGCCGACAAGATCAAGGTCCCCGAGACCGCGGGACCCGCCGCGCCCGAGAAGATGAAGGGTCCGCCTCGTCGGTAAGAGCATCCAAACGCCGCCGGAAAACCGGCGCCGCCGGCTGACCGCCCCATCCTGACGATCCCGGCGGGCATGCTAGTTTCGCCCCCGATGTTGACCCCCACGCGCCTCGGCGCCATCGACGCTGGATCGAATGCGATCCGGGTCGTCATCGCTGAGATGAACGCGGGGAATGGGCTGACGCGGATCGAGGCCGAGCGCATGCCGGTGCGCCTGGGGCACGGCGCCTTCACGCGTGGCGAGCTGGATGCGCCGACCATCGACGCCGCCGTCGCGGCCTTCGTGCACTTCCGCGAGCGCTTCGACGCGAACGGCGTGACGATGTACCGGGCGGTGGCGACCTCGGCCGTGCGCGGCGCCTCCAACCGCGACGTCTTGCTGCACCGCATCTATCACGAGGCCGGGATCGAGCTGGAGGTGATCGAGGGCGAGGAGGAGGCGCGGCTCGTCCGCAAGGCCGTGACCTCCGCTACCTACGAGAACCCGTCCATGCGCCCGCGCGCCATCCTCGACCTCGGCGGCGGGTCGCTCGAGGTGAACTTCCAGGCGAACGGCTCCCCTCAGTGGCAAGGCTTCTCCCTGCCCGTCGGCACGGTCCGCCTCATGGAGACCTTCGGCCTCGACGGGGTCATCGGCGATGCCGAGGCCGGCATGGTGCGCCGCTACACGGCCACCCTCATGCAGACCATCGCCCGCGGCGCCCAGGTGAACGGGGCCATCGCGGCCTGCACCGGTGGCAACGCGGAAGCGCTCGGCAAGATCGTCGGCAATGGCGATGCGGTCGCGCCCTCCTGGGACCTCGCGGATCTCGAGAAAGCCCTGCCCTCGATCGTCGGGCTGACCGTCGAGCAGCGCATGGCGCAGTTCAACGTGAAGAAGGACCGCGCCGAGGTCATGGGCATCGCGGCGCTCGTCTTCGCCACCGCGGCGCGCCAGCTGGGCGTGGGCCGCATGATGGCGCCCGGCGTCGGCGTCCGCGAGGCGGTGCTGCTCGAGCTCGCGGAGACGGCGAAGGTCGAGCAGGCCCGCCAGGTCGGCGCGCACGACAAGGCGCTGCTCACCGCCGCGCGGAGCTTCGCGAACCGCGTCGACCACGACACCACACATGGCGAGCACGTGCGGCAGCTCGCCCGCACGCTCTTCCACCAGCTGCAGGACGTGCACGGCTTGCCGCCGAACACGTCGGTGCTCCTGGAGGTCGCGGCGCTGCTCCACGACATCGGCGAGGTGGTGAACGTGCGCGGCCACCACAAGCACAGCGAGTACATGATCCGCTGGGCCCGCCTGCCCGGCCTCGACGATACGGGCCGCGAGATGGTGGCCCTCATGGCGCGCACGAACCGCAAGGATGCGGCCCGCGCGAAGGAGCTCATCTCCCAGTCGACGCTATCCAAGGAGCACCGCGCGCAGCTCCGCAAGCTGTCGGGCCTCCTTCGGCTCGCCGATGGCCTCGACACGGACCACCGCTCGCGCGTCGAGCAGATCGTGGTGACGCGCATGGGTGAGTCGCTCATGCTCGATCTCGTGGTGAAGGACGGTCCGACGCGAACGGATGACAAGCTCCTGCGCAAGGCCGACCTCCTGAAGGAGGAGCTCGGGCTCGACATCAAGGCGACAGTGGCGCGTCCGGTGTCGACGGAGAGCGCCCCTAACTGATGCGCGCGGCCACGCTCCTGGGTTCGCTCGTGCTGGTCGCCTGCGGTGGCGGTGACAGCGATGACGATGGCGATGACCGCGACGCGCCCATGTGCATGGACGGCGATTGCTCGACCGACCTCGACGACTCCGATTGTGCGGACGGCGAATGCGTCGAGCCCGACGGCCCACCGACGTTGGCCGTCGCGAGCGTGACTCGCTACGAGTACCAGTTCGATCTCACCACGCGCGTCGCGCGTCCCGCCGTCACGCTGCAGATCGAGGAGCCCGGGACCTGCATCGAGCTCGACTACACCGGGCCGGAGCCCTCGCTGATTCTCCTCGACGGCGCCGCCACCGCAACGACGGTGGCGTACGGCACGCTCACGGCATGCGCGGCGGTCCCCTTCGCCGCGGGCGACACCGCCGTGCTCGAGGCGCAGCTGACCGTGCCGCTCGCGACCCTCGGCCCCAGCCAGGTCGGCTACTCGATCACCGACGACGAGGACGGCAACCCGTTCACGTACATGGTCAGCTGGGTCGGCGGGTGCGCCCAGTTCGGACCGTGCGACGCGCGGCCCGGCACCTTCGCGCACCACGTCTTTGTCATCACGCACCCGGAGGCCGAGACGGTGCTGTGCTCGGGCGTGGTCACCGAGCTTTCACCGACGCAGACCCGCTGCAGCTTCGAGCTCGAGGGCGGACCGACGTACTCGACGTTCGGCTTCGGCGCATCGGCGAGCTGGACCGAGGCGTCCCGCGGCACGTGGGGCTCGGCGAACGTCACGCTGTACGACCGCATCAGCTCGGGCACGGCGGCCGTGCTGAACGACGCGACGCACGATGCGTTCGTGCGCTTCATGGAGACGACGATCGGGCCGTACCCATACGGCAGCGACCTCCGCATCGTCGTCGCGCCGACCTACTGGTCGGGCTTCGAGCATCCCGGCAACATCGTGCTCTCCGACGCGCTCGCGGCCTCGCTGTACACGCTCACCCACACGGTCAATCACGAGATCGCCCATCAGTGGGCCGGTGACCAGACGACGCTCGCGGGCACCTACGACTTCGTCTGGAAGGAGTCGATGGCCGAGTACCTGACCTACGTCTTCGAGAGCGAGACCACGCCCGCGTACGCGGCCACGACGCTCAACAACTGGAAGCGTGGCTCGGTGGGCGTGGGCTACTTCCTCGTGCCCGGCGAGCAGCCGCCGCTGCTCAGCTACTACGGCGACGTGTACGGCCCCGGGCCGCTCATCCTGTTCCGCCAGCTCGAGGTCCTGACCTCGCGGGCCCAGGTGCTGGCGGCGCTGCGCGATGTGCTCGGCAGCGAGCGCACGCTGTCGGTCGCTCAGATCATCACCGCCCTCGAGACGCGGACCGGGCTCGACCTGACCGAGTACGCCGCCGCGTGGGTCTATGGCATGGGGCCTCCACCGCGTCCGCGCGTGCGCCGCACGTTCGCGAACGACGTACTCCACGTCGAGCTCACCGCAGGACAGGCGTTGCGCTGCAAGTTCTCGGTCGCGCTCGAGGGGGCGAATGGGGAGCGCCTGCTTGTCCCGGTCGATACGTTCCGCGACGGCCCCGACCAGATGATTCCCGTGACGCCGAGCTTCGAGGTCGTGGACACCGAGCTCGATCCGAACGACGAGTGCCTGATCCTGCAGGCGACCGTCGCCGCCGACGAGGTCCGCGACCCACATCCGCCGTACCTATCGCCGCGCGCCTGGGGCAGCCTGCCCCGTCCGTGATCTCCGGCGCCCTCTCACGCTCAGCTTCCTGCTTTTCCCGAGCGCGAACGCCACGTTGGTGGCGCCTTTTTGGTATCGATAGCGGGTCTCAAGAAAGGGCCTGACATCAACATGCGCGCATCTCGATTCCTGCTCGCGCCACTCCTCGTGGCGTTCATCGCTGCCTGTCCTGGTGGCAAGGGTCTGCCCGGTACGGGCGGCAGCTCCATCCCCGGTAAGGGTGATCTTCCCGGCGGCGGCAACGTTCCCGGCGGCCTCGGTGGCGATTCGGGCATGGTGGATCCGAACACCTGCGGCAACTACGCCGCCATGGAGGGCGGTAACCGCCTGAAGGCGTTCCTCCAGGCGACCCTCGATCTCGAGAGGGTCACGACGGAGACCGCGATGGTCGTGCGCCAGAGCTGCATCATGCTCGGCACGGACATCGGCATGGTGCCGGCCGACCTCGAGGCCGGCGAGACCAAAGACATCTGCGCGCGCGTGTGGGGCCAGATCAAGGAGAACCTGAAGGTCTCCGTCGGCGCCAAGGCGAAGCTCAAGTTCAAGGTGAAGCCGGCCGTCTGCAAGGTCGACATCCGCGCGCAGGCCGACGCGGCCGCGCAGTGCGAAGGCAAGGCGTCCGCCGACATCAAGGCGCGCTGCGACGGTACGTGCTCGGGCACGTGCAATGGCAAGTGCTCGGGCAAGGCCGGCACCGGCGGTAACAGCGGTCAGTGCAACGGCACGTGCGAAGGCACCTGCGAGGGCTCGTGCGAGGGTTCGGCAGACGTCGATGCGTCGGCCGAGTGCCGCGCGCACGCGAACGTCCAGGCGTCGGCGAACGTCCAGTGCGAGCCGGCCCAGGTCGACATCTCCTTCGAGGCGAAGGCTGTCCTCGACAAGTCGCGCGCCGAGGCGACCATCAACGCCCTGAAGAAGGGCCTCCCGGAGCTCCTCTCGCTCGACAAGCGCCTCCGCCCGATCAAGGCGGCGACCGCGGTCTGGGTGCAGACGGCGAAGGACCTGAAGGACATGGGGCCGAAGTTCGTCAACTCCTTCAAGGACCAGGCGCTCTGCATCTCCGGCCAGATCAGCGCGGTCTTCAACTCGATGACCAAGATCGAGGCGAACGTCTCGGTCTCCGTCGAGGTGTCGGCCGAGGCGTCCGGCACGGTCGGCGGCGGCTGAGCCCCCGCTAGCCAGCTCGTTTCACCCACTGAACGGTCGCTACGGCGGCCGTTCGGCGGTTTCGGACGCGCATCTCGCCTAGCCAATACGTGGGGTTTCGAGGTAGGTAGCGCCCATGAAGACGCTCACCGAGTTCTCGACCCTAACCCTCCGCAAGGCCGCCGAGGCCCGGGGCAAGGCAGGCTCCGCGCCCGCCAGCGCGCCGGCGGAGATGCCGGCCGAGGTTGTCGAGGCTGCTGCGGAGGGCGCCGCCGACGGCGCCGCCGACGGCGATGGCGCGGGTGACGCCGAAGCGTCTGCGGACGCCGCGGGCGGCGAGTCCGCCGAGGCCGCGCCCGCGAAGAGCGCCAATATCGACGAGAACGACCCGGGCGTGAAGGCGATCGCCGAGGGCATGGGCGTGGCGGCTGACAAGGCGGCCCGCCTCGCCGAGGCGCTCGACATCGTCGGTGGCCGTATCGACCAGGTCCGCCTGGTCCGCGTGTTCCAGGGCGAGAAGGGCCCGCACGGCGCCATTTCGAAGGGCGAGTTCCACTACGTCATCGACCGCGTCGCCGGCCAGCAGCGCGCCCGTCGCGACGACGCCGGCGGTGATCGTGGCGGCCGCGGGGGCGAGCGTGGCGGCGAGCGCCGCGGTGGTGGCGGCGGCGGCGGCGGTGGTGGTGGTGGCTTCGGTGGCGCCGGTGGCGCGGGTCGCGGTGACCGCGACAAGCCCCGTGGCCTCTCGAGCCTGATGAAGGGCGTCGCGAAGGAAGCCCCCAAGGAAGATGACCGTCCCGGTCGTGGCGAGATGCCGCGCGCGGGTATCGGCTGGCAGCTGACGGCCGCGCCTCGTGACTTCGGTGGCGAAGGTGGCCGTGGTGGTAAGGGCGTTCCGCGCCGTGGTCGTGGTCCGGGTGGCCCGGGCGGCGATCGCCGTGACGGTCGTGGTCCGGGCGGTCCGCGCGGCGAAGGCCGTGGTCCGGGTGGCGGCGGCGAGTTCCGTGGCCGTGGTCGCGCCGGCGGCCGTGGCCCGGGCGGCGGTGGCGGAGGCCCCCGCACGGAGTTCCGTGGCCCGCGCCTCGG
>JALHPV010000044.1 GCA_022842285.1 Kofleriaceae bacterium | reverse complement strand
CGCCCGTCTCGGGGGCGACGAGTACGCGGCGCTCGTCTACAACGTGACCGAGGAGCAGCTCGCCAGGGTGGTCGAGCGGCTGCGCATCGCGACGGACGCTTCGCCTCCGATCGGGGGGGATCGGCTCGCCGTGAGCCTGGGCACGGCGTGGCTCGCACCGGGCGAAGTCCGCTCGCTCGACGATCTGATCAGCGAGGCCGACACGCGCATGTACGAGGCCAAGCGGGCGCGGAAGCAGACGCCGATCGGACCGCTACGCTACATCTCGGCGCAACCGCAGATCTCCGCCCGCCCGGAACGCGTAGCCGCTGCCGGCGACTAGCAACGCGGACGGGACGAGCAGGGCCAGCGCACCGAGACGCGCCGCGCTCACCGCGCCGACCACGCTGCCGACGAGGAACGTGACGACGATCATCAGCAGCAGATGAGTACGAGAGGCGAGGGGGGCCGCCGCGGGGGCGTCGCCCGCGACGAGGCGTAGCTTCGTCCGCTCCGCGATCCGCGCGCGCCAGTGCCGGAACCAGCGCGCCGACTCGATGCCGAGGTCCGTGACGATACCGGTGAGGTGTGTGGTGCGGACCACGGCGCCCGAGAGGCGAGTCACGAAGCTGTTCTGCATCCCCATGGCGATGCAGAGCAGGACCGCCTGCACGTCGTGGAACCGCGGGTTGCGCGTGTCCATCACGTGCGACAGCAGGGCGAAGCTCACGAGCAGCATCGCCTCGAGGAGCAGCAGCCCACCGTAGACGCGAGACCGGGCCCGCACCACATTGCTCTCGATCGCCATGCTCGCGATGAAGGTCCCCGCGAAGTACGCCGCCACCAGCAGGAGCGCGAACGGCGCGGCGGAGAGGTTCGAGACGAGGTCGTCGGCGAAGCGGCCCACGTTGCCGGTCACGTGCGAGGTGAACGAGCCGATGAAGATGAAGCCGGCCGAGTTCACGAAGCCCGCGACGAGCGCGAGAAACCCTGCGAGCTGGAGATCATGATGGTGGGTTCGCTCGGAGCCCTCGTGACGGAACACGGCCCCGCCAGCGTACGCCTCGGCCCGAGTCAAAGCGAAATCGTTTCACTCGACGGTGGGCGCGCAGCTCGCCGTGCCCTGGCCGTCGTCGATCTGGATCGACTCGGACAAGTTCTGCGACCACCCGCCGTACTCGAAGTTGACGCCGTGGGAGGTGTAGCTCGTGGACGCGCACACCAGTGCGCGATCCGTCACGCGCTGACGCATCCGGGTCTGCCGGAAGCTCGAGCCCTCCGAGGGCTCAGGTCCGAACCGGTCCGACTCGTTGGTGCTGCGCTCGACGAGGATCTGATCGCCGACGGTGATGGTGGCCGCGGGCGCGTCCCACGGCAGGCTGACGAGCGCGAGGGAGAACGGACCGTCGCTCGTTCCCAGTGCGCCATGGAGATACTGGAGCCGCCCCTGGATCGCAGGGTCGAGCGGGGGCGTCGCCTCGATCGTCACGGCGCGGGCGGTCGTCGCCGGGCCTACGATGCGGACCGATCGACCCACATTGCAGAGCGCCTCGTCACTGCCCCCGACGATCTGGACCTGTAGCTCCAGCTCCTGTCCGTTCTCGACCCGCGTCACGACCTCCTCCAGCACCAGCTGGCGACAGGTGGGGCGCCACGCGGGCACGTGGTGGCCCTCGACCGACGAGTCGAACTCGTAGGTCACGACCCGCTTCGCCCCCAGCACGCCTGCCGTCGTCGGTCCTGTCGCGCGCGGCCCGGCGCATCCTGCCACCAGCGCGATCCCGACCAGTCTCCTGAACACCGTCATGGCGGACGCAAACGCACCTACCGCGGAAACGTTTTGATCAGCTCCGCCGTCGCGGCCACGGCCTCGGGCCCGAGCGCCGTGATCGACGCGTCGTCGGGCTTGATCTCGCCGCGCCAGAGGGCTCGCCAGCGTGCATGGAGGACGCGCGGCGGCGGGCCGCTGACGACGGGGACCTCGAGGCCGCTGACCCACGCGAGATCGTCGCCGAGGAGCTCGAGCTGCCACCGGCCGGCGGGCTCGCCGAGTGCGGGGATGAAGCCATAAAAGGCGGGGACCTGTGTCGACGGCACGGTCGTGGCGAGGATCGCGAGGTCGCTGCCCGACAGCGCGAGGCCGGCGGCCTTCGCGGCGGCATCGAGGCGGCCGGCCCCCGCTTCGTAGCGCGCCCGGGCGAGCGCGAGGAGGACCGACTCGGTCTCTCCGATCGTCGTCGCGTACGTCGCGGGAGGGAGGGTCGGGACGACGGTGTCGAGGCGGGCTTCGCCGAGCAGCTGGAAGCCACGTCCGCGCGGGAGGGCGCGACTCGGATCGAGGCGACCGAAGGCGAACTGATCGGAGCCAGCGATCTTCTTCGCGCGCAGCGCGTTGGCGACGTCGACGTCGGAGGGGCCGAGCGGCGCGAGGGTCAGATCCGGGCGCAGCCCGGCGATGCCTTGCTCGTGACGGAGCGCGGCCCACGGGATGACGCGCGTGGCGACGAAGGTGCCGGGCCCCGGCGGCAGGCTGCCGGCGACGTCGGTCGCGAGCCGGGCCGGGGTGTGGCGTGGATTGTCGACGATGAGGACCGTGCCGGTCGCGAGGGCGAGTCCGACGAGCGGGACCGCCGCCCCGACGGCGACGACCGCTCGCCGGGGCGAGTCCTTCGGGAGGAGGCGCGTGATCGCGGCCGGGACGATCCCGACGGCGATCGCGAAGAGCCCGAGCAGCGGACTCGGCGACGGATCGACGAGCACGGTGTGGAGGGCGGCGAGGAGGATCGCGCCAAAGAGCCCACGCGCGTGGGGCAGGCCGGTCAGCGCGCCGAAGGCGCCCGCGAGGAGCCCGACCCCGACGAGGAGCGAGGCCGAGCCGACGCCCGTGGCCGCGACGGCGGCGGCGAGGTCGGCGCGGATCGGCGGGAGCGAGCCCATGACGCCCATCCAGAGGAGGACGATCAGCGCGCCGAGGCCGGCCAGGGCCGGGACGAGGGGCGTGGTCTTGCGATGCCAGAGGCCAACCAGCAGGACGAGACCTGTGCCGAGCCACGGTGCACTCCCGACGACGACGGCACACGCGGCGAGGGCGGAGAGGGCGCGACGCGGGTTTGGATCCCGGGCCTGCTCCAGGGCGAAGGCGAGGGCCCACACGGTGCCGCAGGCGGCCAGCATGGCGGGGCCGGGCTCGGCGGCGGCGAGGCGCCACGGGGGCGCGAGGACGAGGAGGACGGCCGACAGCGCCGCAGCCACGGGCTGGGCGGGGAGCAGCGCCCGGACGGCGTGGATCACGCCCACGAGCGTGATGGCGCCGATGAGGGCGGAGAGGGCCGCGAGGCGAAAGCCCGGCTCCCCGACGGGAAGTACCGCCGCGACGCTGGCCAGCAGGTGGTACAGCGGGGAGAGCGCCGTGCGCTGGAGCTGCGTGGCAATCACGGTCTCGACGCTGCCGCTCCCCCAGCCGGGGCCACTGGTCGCGGTGGCGATGAGGATGACCCCGGCTACGACCCCGATAGCGAGATCGACGCTGGCTTGAGTGACGCGAACCACGCGGCAAGTCTATATAATCGGCGGGTCCATGGCCTCGATCCGGATCGTCGATGACTGGTTGCGGAGCCCGGCTTCCGCGCCGAGTCACTACCGGTCGGTCATGGTCATCACGGAGAAATGGGCGGAGCAGCGGGTCCTGATGCGCGCCTACGCCGATAGCCGCGACCAGCTGCGACCCACGATCGTGCTGCACGGGGTCGAGCTGGCCATCGGGCCGGCGGGGCTCGATGTGAACGGGCCCTGGGGCATCCACGTGAGCGATCCCGACGCGGGCCGTGCGCAGTTCGTGAAGGAACAGCTCGAGGCGGCGGCGCGTCGGCTGGCCGGTAGCAAGGGCAATCCCCCCCGCCTCGCCGACGAGGAATCGAGCTTCGAGCGCGAGCCGACGGCGAACTGGGGGCCCGGGGCGCCGCGCATCCTGCCCAAGCGTCCCGATGCCCGGGCGGGCGGCCCCGACGTCAGCTACGTGGCCCCCATCGGGGCGGCGCGCGTGCCGCAGTCCCAGGCCGCGACGTACGTCCCGCAGCAGCAAGCGGCCGTCGGCGGGTCTTCGCAGTCGAGCGTGAAGATGGCGTCCCAAGGCGAGCTCCGGAAGACACCCCACCCGTACCCGGCCCGGGCCCGGTCGCGAACGCGGCAGCCCATGTCCGTCGAGAAGTCGACGAACCTCGGGTACACGTCGGGCTCCGGAGCGCAGTCGGCGGTCGTCCGGCTGGGGCTCTCGCCGGCGGTGTCCGCGCGGCTGGGGCGGCTGGTGGATCGGATGGTGCCGCCGGACTTCCAGATCAGCACCGCCGAGCGCAAGGTCCTGAACGCGCTCGGCGAGCAGGAGCTCTCGGCCCGGGCCATCGGGAACATGCTGGACCTCTCGGACCCGATGACGTTCATGGAGAACCTGACCCGCAAGCTCGAGGCCCAGGGCCTCGACCTCGTCGAGCCGGGGGACCTCCGGGGCGGCGAGCCGACGTATCGTCTCCGTCGATAGAGATCGCGCTGTACTCGTGCTAACCACGGGTCCCCATGCAGGTCCGCATCGAAGACGTGTCCCCCGTCGAGAAGAAGATGTTTGTCGAGATTCCGTGGGACACGGTGAATCAGAAGCTGGGCAACGCGTACCGCGAGCTCGGTAAGGGCGTCGCTCTCAAGGGTTTCCGCAAGGGCAAGGTCCCGCGCCCGGTCCTCGAGCAGGTCTACGGCCAGCGCGTGAACTACGAGGTGATGAACGAGCTCGTCCGCGAGTCGTTCTTCAAGGCGAACCAGGAGCACAACCTCGCCGCCGTCGCCGAGCCGCGCGTCGAGGACTTCCAGGCCATCAAGAAGGGCCAGCCGTTCACCTTCCAGGCCGTCATCGAGGTGCGTGGCGCCGTCGAGCCGACGGACTACCGCGGTCTCGAGATCGAGAAGCGCCGCCTCGACGTGAAGGAAGAGGCCGTCGACGAGGCGCTGAAGACGCTCGTTCGCGAGCACACGGAGCTGAAGCCCATCGAGGGCCGCGAGACCACGCAGGCCGGCGACATCCTCGGCCTGTCGGTCACGGGCACGATCGGCGAGCACCAGATCAATCAGCCGCAGTTCGCGCTCGATCTCGAGGACGAGGAGCGCGAGCCGGTCCCGGGCATGCGCGCGGCGCTCACGGGCGTGCCGATCAACCTGAAGGACAAGGACCTCGAGATCCAGATCCCCGACGACTGGAAGGACGAGTCCGTGAAGGGCCGCACGGCGAACCTCAAGGTGACGATCCTCGAGGCGCGCATGAAGGACGTCCCCGCCCTCGATGACGAGCTGGCGAAGGACACCGGCAAGGCCGAGACGCTCGACGGCCTCAAGGCCGTGCTCCGCAAGGAGCTCGAAGCGAAGGAGACCGAGACGATCGATCGCGAGGCGCGCGAGGGTGTGCTCCGCGAGCTGATCAAGAAGAACCAGATCCCGGTCGCGGCCTCGCTCACCGAGCGCGCCGTCGAGATGCAGTTCCGTCGCCTCCGCCAGATGCTGGGCATGAAGCCGGAGCGCGGCACGCCCGGCCTGACGGACGACCTGCGCGAGAAGATGCGCCCGGCCGCGTCGGACGAGGTCCGTGGCCAGCTCCTCCTCGAGGCGATCGCCGACAAGGAAGGTCTGAAGGTCTCGCCCGACGAGATCACCGCTCACATCGAGCAGACGGCGAAGGCGCGCAACGTCGCGCCGGCCAAGCTCCGCGCCGAGTGGCAGCGCGACGGTCGCCTCGACAACGTCGAGTACTCGCTGCGCCAGGAGAAGGTGCTCCAGTTCCTCGTCGGTCAGGCGAAGATCACCGAGGTCGAGAAGCTCACGCAGCAGGGTCAGCCGCTGCCCGAGGGCGGTCCGGACCACGGCGAGGAAGGCCATGTCCACGGCCCCGACTGTGACCACGGCTGAGATCGGGAGCCCGAGCCCCGACAGCGTCCCGATCACTCTGGACCTGCCGAAGGGGCTCGTCAGCGAGGCTGCGTTCAAGTGGCCCGCCGACCCGATGGCCCGCGGCGGCATGGCGCAGATCTTCGCGGGCGAGGATCGGCGCCTGGGGCGCACCGTCATCCTGAAAGCCCCGCGCGAAGGCGAGGATCTCGCTCCCGGCCTCGCCGACATGTTCCAGCGCCGCGTGACCGCGGAGGCGCGGATCCTCGCGAAGCTTCAGCATCCGTCGATCGTCACGATCTACGAGCTGGGGAAGTCGACGGTCGGGTGGCCATTCTGCGTGCTGGAGCGTGTCGACGGGGTGTCGCTGCGCGACAAGCTCGACGATCTGGCCGAGCGGGAAGCGCACGACGGGAAGCCGCGCACGCGCGAGCGCCTGGAGCTCCTCGCCAACTTGATCTCCATCGCGGAGGCGCTCGCGTATGCGCACGAGCGTCGCGTCGTGCACCGCGACTGCACGCCGAACAACATCTTGCTGGGCAAGCGCGGCGAGGCGACGCTGATCGATTGGGGGATCGCACGCGACCTCGATGCGCCGTCGCAGAGCGAGCCGTCGCTCGATGACGACCCCTCGATGAGCGGCCGCGGCGTGACGATCAGTGCCGGGACGCCGCCCTACCTGCCGCTCGAGCAGACCCAGGGCCGCGCGGCGGATCCCAGCTTCGACGTGTACTCGTTCGGCGTGACCCTCTACGAGGTCGTCGCTGGCAAGCCGCCGTTCGAGTGGAAGCTGCTGGACTCCGCCGGCGAGCGGTCCCGGCAGCTCGCGACGTTCCTCGAGTGGCTGAAGCAAGGCGATCCGATCGCGCCGGCGATGCCGAAGGACCCCGAGCTCTCCGGCATCATCGCGCGCGCTCTCACGCACGACGCCGCCCAGCGCTTCACGTCGGACGAGCTGCTCCGCGCGCTGAAGCAGTACCTCACCGGCGACCTCGTCTTCTCGCATCGCTACTCGATGACGGGGCGCCTCTCGCGCTGGGCCCGCCGCAACAAGGCCGTGACCGTCGGCGCGGGCGCTCTCGTGGTCTTTCTCGTCGGTGGCGCGCTGGTCTGGGCGCAGCTCGCGCGGCAAGAGCGCGATCGGATTCGCCTGCAGAACGACGCCATCGCGGCGCGCGCCGATGCCCAGGAGAAGGCCACGATGGCGCAGTCCGCCGAGGCCGAGGCCGAACAAGCGAAGAAGGACGCCGAGGAGGCGCAGAAGCGCGGCGAGAACTCCGAGGAGAAGCGCAAGATCGCGGAGCAGAAGCGTCTGGCAGCGCTCAAGGCGAAGAAGGACGCCGAGACCGCGAAGGATGCAGCGCTCGGCACCGCCGCGCAGGCGAACTCGCGCTACCAGGAAGCGATGAAGGCGCGCGATGCCGCCGAGTCGCAGCGCTCGGTCGCTCTCGTCGAGCGTGACGTGGCTCGCACGGCGCAAGCCGATGCGGAGCGCGAGCGCGATGCGGCGCAGAAGGCGGCCCAGGCGGCCGAGCGCGACCGGGAGACCGCCCGGACCGCCCAGGCTGCCGCCGAGAAGGCGCGCGACGATGCGAAGAGTGCCGCCACCGCGGCCGAGCAGGATCGCGATGCGGCCCGCGAGGGCCAGACGCGTGCCGAGCAGGATCGCGATTCGGCGCGGGAAGCGGCGACGGCCGCCGAGCGCGACCGCGATGCCGCCCGGGCCGCCCAGCGCGACGCCGAGCGCGAGCGTGACGAGCTGCGCCGCAAGCTCGAAGAGGCGCAGCGACCGCCGCCGCCACCGCCACCGCCGAATCCGTAGACTACCTAGCTCTGGGCGGTGCCCGCGTCGTGGCGGAGGAGCTCGCGCAGCGCCTGCTCGAGGCCGACCGGCGAGAGGTTGTCCCCCGCGACCGATGCCAGCTCCGCGCTGCTCTTGGAGAGCGCCTGCTGCACCACGGCGAGGCGGGCGAGCGCACGCTGCATGACCGCGATGGTCTCGGGCGTCGCGCCCTCACTCTCGAGGAGGGCGACGGCGATCTCGATGGTCTGGAGCGGCGTGTTGGCGCGATCGCGCAGGGAGAGCAGCATGCGGGCGACGTCGCCGAGCATGCGCGCCCGTTGCTCCGCGGCGGCCACGCGTTGCTCGAGCTCGCGCCGGCGACTGCGCGTGTGCAGCATGAGGACCGCGAGCACCGCGAGAAGCAGCGTCATCCACGGTTCGCGCGTGACGCTCTCGCCCGCACCCGCGGCGACGAACACGCGGGCGAGCGCCGATGCGTGGGCCGTGAAGAGCACGACCAACACGATGCCAAGGCGTCGCGTAGGGGCTCCGATCGCGATGCCCAGCAGCACGAAGTGGTGCGGCATGAGCGGCTCGCTCAGGTGACCCGCCTCGAGGTCGTACATCGCGGGCAGCCACAGGCCGAGCAAGAACGGCAGGGTGACCGCGGCACAGGCGAGCTCGCAGCCCACCAAGGTCCGGGGGCGGCGACGGGAGAACCATACGGCCACCACCGCGGCGAGCAGGCCGTGAGCCGTGTCGAGCGCGAACACCTCCGGATGGGCCCGGTCGCGCGGGTCGAAGAGGAGCGCGGCCACGTTCGTGAGCGCGATCAGGATGGCCACGAGCGCCGTCGCACGCGCGGCCTCGCTCACATGAAAGGCCGTCTGACCTCCGTCTAGCGCGCCCGGGTTGGTCTTCACAGCTACTCGGACCCGGATCGGAATGTACAGTGTTGGCGATGCTGTTGGTCGTGGACGATGACGAGGACCTGCGCGAGATGTTCGGACGCTTGTTCTCGAGCGCACGCATACCGCATGTCAGCGCGTCCTCCCTGTCGGAGGTCGAGGCCCTCGGTGCCGTCCTGCCGGAGCTCGACGTAGCCCTCGTGGACATCAACCTCGGGGCGGGCCAGCCCTCGGGGGTAGACGTGGCCAGGTGGCTCAAGGACCACGGTTACACCCCGCGGATCATCTTCATCACCGGCCATGCTCCGGAGCACCCGCTGGTCAGCGCCGCCGGGGACACCGGCCACGTGCTCGAGAAGCCTGTCCCGCCGGCCGAGCTGCTCCGCATCGTCCGCGGCGGGACGTGAGCTACCGCCGGCGCGCGGACAGGAAGCCCGCCCCCACGAGGAGCGCGCCCACGCCGTTGAGCACCAGCATCTGGTAGACGCGCCCGAGCGACCAGAGGCGCGTGAACCAGACCAGCGCGATGCTCGAGGTAACCGGACGACTCGACGTGAAACTCGCGCTGACGCCGCTCCCCGTTGCCGTTGTGTCGCTGCCCGATCCAGGGGTAGCGTCATGCCCATGCGTCTCGCCTCCGTTTGTGCTGCCCTCCTGGGGCTCGCGAGCTGTGACATCGCCAAGATCACGGTGAACACGACCTCGAAAGTGCTGCTGCGGGCGCAGCCCAGCCTGAAGATGGAGGCCGACTACGAGCTCGCCCGCCAGGCCATCCCCGGCACGCTGAAGACCGTCGAGGGCTTCTGGATCGTGGACCCCGAGAACCCGCGGCTCATCAAGATCCTCACCGAGGGCTTTTGCCAGTACGGATCGGGCTTCGTCGAGGATGACTGGGAGGCGGCGAAGTTCGCCAAGGACATCGACGCGGTCGAGTATCACAACGAGCGCTCGACGAAGATCTTCACGCGCTGCCTGAACTACGCGCTCGCCAACCTCGGCGAGCGTTGGCGGACCGAGATCTTCGGGAGCCCGGAGGTAGTCGCCAAGCTCCTCGCCGATACGAGCGTCTACTGCCGCTTCTCGCTCCTGTTCGCGAGCCTCGCGCTGGGCTCGCTCGTGAACCACAACCTCACGCGCGTGGAGATGCTCGGGAACCTGCCCACCGTCGAGGCGATGCTGATGCGCGTCCTCGAGATGGACGCCGAGCGCCCGCCGGAGGACAAGGCGCATGCCGCGCTCCCCCACATCGCGCTCGGCATGCTCTACACGGGGCGCGCCAAGGCGCTGGGCGGAGATCCCGATCGGGGCCGGAAGCACTTCGAGGAGGCGATCAAGCTCACCGACGGCAAGTACCTGTTGCCCCGCGTGCTGATGGCCTATCGGGTCGGCAAGGCCAACAACGACCGGACGTTCTTCTACGAGCAGCTGAAGATCGTCCTCGAGACCGCACCGAACGTCTGGCCCGAGCAGCGCCTCGCCAACGAGGTCGCGCACCGCAAGGCGCGCCGCTACCTCAAGTACGGCAAAGACATCTTCGAGTAGCGGCTACTTCTTCGACCAGAGGTCGCCAGACCAGGTGAGGCCGACGAACAGGAGCGGCACGGCCTGGCTGACATCCGCGCCCGTGCGGAAGCGATGCTCGAGGTGCCACTGCGACGAGGCGACGATCGTCGGGGTGTGGAACTTCGAGCCGTCATCCTCGGAGAGCCGGTAGGCGGCGAAGAGGCCAAGCCGCTGGATGCTGTTGTTCACGTCGGCGTCGTCGCCGGCCGCGAAGTGGCGGTCCTGGTAGCGCGGGCTCGAGATGTGATAGCGGAGCCCGACCAAGAAGCCGGGCTTGATCTCGTAGATGGCGTCGGCGTCGTTGAACAGCACCCAGCCGTCATTCGGGACGAGGACATCGAAGAACTGATCGTAGAACGTCGAGTCGCCCGCTCGCAGGTCGGCGTTGAAGTAGACGGCGCGGAAGTTGTTACGAACGGCGACGGGGCCGACCTTCAGCTGGACGAGGGCACCCAGCGTGGCCTGCTCGAACGTCGTCTTGTAGTTGCGCTCCGCTGCGCCGTTGTCGCCGATGGTCGTGTCGGAGAAGTCCGAGCCGGCTCCCGGGAACGACTGGAACAGGTTGAACGTGCCGAAGTAGTAGCCACGCTCGTAGGCCGCGGTGAACCGCAGGGCGGCGACAGGCTGGACATCGACCTGCGCGCCGATACGGCCAAACGCGGGGCTGACCGTCGGGATCAGGCCGATCGCGAGGTAGTTGTCGCGCAGGAGCGCGCCTTCGCCCTTGTAGAACCGATACCGGTACTGGAGGTTCGGCTGCAGGAACAGACCGAGGGGGTTCACCCGCATGGCGGCGTAGCCCGTGTTCATGATCCGATGCTTCGGGATGTCGGGCTCCGCCCCGCAGCAAATGGTCTTACCCGCGGTCAGATCTGCGGCGGCCGGCCGCCCGCCGATCGCCAGCGCCGTGAAACCGCACAGAACCGTCACTCCAATCGAGAGAGCACGCACGACGAATACCCTCGCACATTCCCGCGGGGCATAGGAGGGGGGGCGCAAGCGACTGTTGACCGTCAATGCCGCATTCATGCCAGCGTGGCGCCCGCGTACTCGGCGATCGAGCGGAAGGAGTTGTCGCCGATCACGACGTGGTCGATGACGGGGATGCCCAGGAGCTGGCCAACTTCGCGCAGGCGGCGGGTGAGCTCCAGGTCCTCGTGCGACGGCGTGGGATCGCCCGTCGGGTGGTTGTGGACGAGGACGGCCCCGGCGGCCGCGCACTTGATGAGCGGGCGGAAGACCTCGCGCGGGTGGACCTCGACCCCGGCGACGGTGCCGCGGGCGACCTCGGTGATATCGAGGAGCCCGTTGCGGACGTCGAGCCCGATGGTCAGGAAGACTTCTTGCTGGAGGCCGGCGATGCGGGGACCGACGAGCGCGTAGACGTCGGCCGGGGCCGAGAGGACGGCCCGATGCTGCTCGCGCTCGAGCGCCCGACGGCCGAGCTCGAAGGCGGCGGCGATCCGCGTGGCGCGAGCGGTGCCGACGCCGGAGACCTGCGCGAGCTCCCGCGGCGTCGAGCGGGAGAGCTGAGCGATGCCATGCCCGGCCCGGACGAGCTCGGCGGCGACGTGGTAGGCGGAACGAGCCCGGGTGCCCGTGCCGACCAGCATGGCGAGGAGCTCCTCGTCGCCAAGGGTGGACGTGCCATCTCGCCAGAGTCGCTCGCGTGGACGATCGGAGGAATCAGACATGGCGGCACTGACCGCAAGCGGTGCGCCATGCGGTCGCCCCAGACGTGACGCGCGGTTACGAGGCGCCGTGTACGGTGGCCGGACGCGAGCAACGAAAGTTGCCGGTGCTATCGTCGGCGGGATGGCGGTCCCTGCGGAACGCGACCCGTTGATCGGGTCGATGGTCGGGGCGTACCGCGTCGAGAGCTTGCTCGGGATGGGCGGCATGGGCCGCGTGTACGCGGGCGTGCAGCCGGTGATCGGGAGCCGGGTCGCGATCAAGGTCCTGTCGGCCGAGCATGCGATGCGCGGCGACCTGGTGGAGCGGTTCTTCGCCGAGGCGAAGGTCGTGAACCTGATCCGTCACGAGAGCATCGTGAACATCATCGATCTTCATGCGCTGCCGGATGGGCGGCCCTACATCGTGATGGAGTTACTCGAGGGGGCGCCGCTGGGGGCGGTGCTCGAGCAGTCGGCGCGCCAGCACCGGCATCTTCCTCTCGGCGGGATCGGTCGCATGCTCGGCGAGGTGCTCGATGCGGTGGGGGCGGCCCATGACAAGGGCGTGGTGCATCGCGACCTGAAGCCGGACAACATCTTCATCGCCCCGTCGGGGCGGCCCAAGGTCCTCGACTTCGGAATCGCGAAGCTGGATGTCGCCGGAACGTCGACGCGAACCGGGGCGCTGCTGGGGACGCCGTTCTACATGTCGCCCGAACAGTGCGCGGGCCGAAGCGTGGATCATCGGGCGGACATCTATGCGCTCGGCGTGATCCTGTTCGAGTGCGCGACGGGCCAGAAGCCGTTCGTGTCGGAGTCGCTGTTCGAGCTGTTGCGCATGCACGTGGAGCAGGCCCCGCCGCGGGCGCGGGCATTCCGTCCGGATCTGCCTCCCGGCGTCGAGCAGGTGATCGATACGGCGCTGGCGAAGGAGCCGGAGAGGCGGTTCGCGTCGGCGCGGGCGATGGGGGTCGCGCTGCAGCACGCGATCGCGGCGCTGCCGGTCAGTGAATGGGAGCCCCTGGCTCCACCCACCAGGCCGGGGCCTACGCCGGCGCAGATCGCGATGGGCTCGGAGCCGACGGCGTGGATTCCGCCCCCCGCGGAGGTCGCGAAGCCCACGCCGGTGCGCCCGGCGGGCAGCTCGACGCGCGCGCTGATCATCCTCGGGTGCGCGCTCGCCTTGGTCGGCATCGGCATCTCGGTGTTCGCGCTCACCCGGCCGGAGCCGACGTACGCGACGATCGAGCCCATGTCGACGCTCCCGCGGCCCGATGCGGCCCCGACGCCACCGGACAGCGCGGCGATGCGAGCGAGCGGTGGGTCGCAGGTCGCGGGTACGTTGCCGGTGCAGCCGACGCCGAGTGGCGTGCAGACGGTCCTGCCGGCCGATCCCATCGACGCGCCGTTGCCGCCCGATGCTCCCCCGGATGCGCCGATCGATGCGCCGCCGGATGCATCGCCGCTGGCTCAGATCACCTCGACGGTCGCCCCCCCATCGCCTGGCCCGCGGCGTGCGCCCGATGGGTTTCCGCTCGAGAAGATGACGCTGAAGTACAGCGGGTCGACCCAGGTCATCGACGTCGACCGCATGATCGAGTTCGTGGTCTCGCAGGGCCCACTGATCATGTCCGACCTGCGCGTGTATCGCATCGACATGGACGGGCTGCGGAGCGACGGAACGATCGAGAACGGGCAGGAGCTCGCGACGGGCTCGGCCGACATCAGCTTTCGGTTGATCTCCCAGCGCCGCACCGAGCCCGATCCGAACGTGGCGCCAGGCGCCAAGACGCCGGACCGGGACTGCGAGGTGTCAGTGATGGTCGGCGGCCAGGTCTCCGCCAAGCCCGTGTCGAGCGCTTGCGAGCCGCGCAAGAGCTGGACCCCCCGGTGCTCGGTGAAGGCGGTGTGGAAGCTCGCCATCCAGAAGGGTGCGCCCGCGAATGGCCTCGCGCAGCTCGCGTTCTACGCCCCGAAGGGCGACGACTACGTGCGCTGGTCATTCTCGATCAAGACCGCGACGGAGACCGTCTTCTCGCAGTGGTTCTACGACGACTGCAAGGGCGGCGGCCTGCCGAGCGGACCTTAGTTGACCTTAGTTGCCGCTGATCAGGGCGTCGATGCTGAAGAGGCCGCCGTCGATCGGCGCGACCTTGTCGCCCTTGCCGTAAAGATCGAACGGCGCGTAGCCGGCGGCGCGGTAGTGCGTGAAGTCCTGCGAGAAGCCGTCCGAGAGATTCATCTGCGCGCCGAAGCGGAGGTCCATGCGCGACGGCTCGAGCATGCCGAGGAGGACGTAGCCGGCGATCTGCTCGACGTGCGTCGAGAGACCACCCGACTTGCGGACGAGGTTGTCGAAGAGGCGCGTCGCCACGCGCGAGCGCGCCTCGGCGAGCGAGCCCACCGACGCCTCCTCGTAGACCACGCGACGCTGCGCATCGACGGGCACGCGGATCTCGAGAGCGCGCGGACCGATGGGACCGAGCGACGTGATGACGGCCTTCTCGACGTTCAGCAGCTTCTTGTAGTCGGCCTGCGCGGCCGCGAAGATGTCGGACAGCTCGCGCGTCTTCGGCTGGAGGTTGCGCAGCGCGGTCGCGCGGTCGAGCGAGATGTCGTTTGCGGGGTCGATGCGGTCGACCTCCACCGCGCTCGCGTAGGCCTCGAGCGAGCTCTTGAACGAGACCGCGTCACGCTGGGTCATGAGGTACGTGAGCGCCGCGTCGTCGAGGCGGTAGTCGATCGTGAACGTGGCGTCGGGACCGACCAGCTGCGCCTTCGGCTCGTAGGTGGCCTGGGTGGTCATGCGGAACTCGGCGAGCTTCGTCAGCTCGGCCGCCTGCGACGGCGACAGGCGATTCGCGGCGGTGCGCACGGCCTCGACGCCCTGGCGGCGGAGATCCACGACGCGCGCGTTGCTGAGGACGTTGGTGCGGCACGGGTCGAACGCCTGCGAGTTCGGGCACGACGCCTCGACGAAGCGCTCGAGCGCGTTGCCGTGCTGCTCGACCTGCGAGAGAGCCGACATGCCGCCGAGCGCGAGGATCGCCGCGTCGACGTGGTCGAGCATCTTGTCGCGCTCCATGAACTCGTCCGCCTCCTGGAGCTGGACGAACAGGTTCGCTTCACCGCGGGCCTCTCCCGCGTTGTTCGGATCGAAGTTCAGGCCGGAGAGGCCGACGCGCGTGTAGCCGTGCTCGCTGAACCACGAGCCCGCCGACTTGCGGAGCGACTGGAACAGCAGGCTGCGCGCCCCGCCCGGGGTCTGGATGACGACCGAGCCCTCGCTCTGGATCGTGCGCTTGAAGAAGCTCATGCCGAGGATGTCGACGCCGGCGAAGCTCGTCGACGACGAACCCGAGCGCAGCAGATCGAACTCGGCGACGACGCCGGGCTCACCGCGGTTGGCGAGCGCCTGGGCCAGGCGGACATCGCCTTCGAGGGCCTGCGCGAGCGCCGGCGCGATCTCCTGGCCCGTGGCATCGAGGTTGAAGCGGAGGCGCGCCACCGAGACGCGTGACGCGGTGGTGCCGGAGGACACCTCGGCCTTGAAGAGGTTCAGCTTGTCGTTGAGCTGCTTCTGGAGCGCCTTGTCGACGAGGCGGCCGAGGTCGACGTTCACGCCGCCGAGCGAGACATTGCTCTCGAGGAGGCCCTGCACGCCCCACGAATCCTCGATGGCGAGGCGAGCCGACCACTCGCGGACTTTCTGCATGCCGATGTCGACGACGACCTCGTCACCTTCGAGGCGCACGAGCTGGACATCGAGCTGCCCCGCGATCCGCGCGCGGATTCCCGCCGACAGCACGAGGTTGTACGTGATGGCCGCGCCGGGGTTCGCGACGAGGATCGGCACGCCCGCGCCGAGGTTGGCACCCAGGTGGCCTTCGCCCGTGAGCGCGAACGACTCGCCCGGCTTCATCGAGCGGATGTCCGCGATGCCGCGCGGCATGACGAAGCCGCGCAGCTCCTTGAGCGCCTTCAGCGGGCCGCGGGCCACACCCGACAGCTCGCTCTTGTACGCGCCGATCACGCGGGCCTCGATCGATCCCCCGGCTCCGAAGCCGACGCGCACGTCAGAGCTACCGAAGCCGCCGACCGAGTGCCCCCAGTCCGCATTGGCGTTGATCCGGAAGGCGCTCTCGACGAACACCGTGTCCCGGCCGCCCATCAGGTGCTCGCGGCGGATCTGATTCACCTGGGTCGACAGCTCGCGCTCGCCGTACCGCGCGGCGAGACCGCTCACCAGGTCGTCGACGTTCTCGAGCGTCAGGTCCGGAACACTGACCCCGGGCAGCGCGAAGAACTTCGGCTCCCCGATCTTGATGGATGCGAAGTCCGCGACCGCGAGGTTGTCCGATAGCGCATTCGCGCCGAGCTTGCTCCCCACCGCGACCAGGTCACCCAGGTCGAGCTCCTTCGCGTCGCGAATGAGGCTGCGTAGGGAACCGATGCCGTCGCACTTGCCGTCGCAGGTGACCTCGAGCTCCTCGCCCGGCAGGTCACCGGCGGCACAGCTCGCTAACATCAAGGACAGCAGGACACGGCTGAGGGCTTTCATGGCTGCCTCCCCCTATCGCAACGCCCGGGCCAGTCCTAACTGGCGGATTTCGCCCGATTCCCGGCGCGATCTGACGACAGGATCAGCCAGCATGCGACGAGGGGGACGAGGGTCACTTGTCCCCATCTGGCCTACGCCTGCACGGTGACGCCAGGCAGGGCGGCGCGCAGACGGTCGAGCTGGCCGGCCGGCAGCTCCGCGCCGCGGAGATCCAGGAGCTCGAGGCTGCGTGGGCGGTCGAGCTTCGCGGGCCAGCGGAGCAGGCGCGACTTCGCGAGGTTCAGCGTGCGAAGCGCGGGGAGCTGCGCGAGGACGGGCCACGCTCGTTGGAGATCGAGCGAGAAGCAGAGGTCGAGGTGCAGCGCGCGGAGCCTGGCCAGCTTCGCGAGGCCGGTGGGTAGGGTCGTGATGGCGGTGAAGCTCAGGAAGAGTTGCTCGAGCGACGCGAGGCCGGCGATCGCGTCGGTCAACGCGACCTGCTTCGAGCGCCCGAGGTGGAGGAGCTGCAGCGCCGGCAGCCCGGTGATGGGCTCGATGTCGACGAGCGCCGTCATGCTTGTCAGCGACAGCTTGCGGAGCTTCGCGAGCGATCGCATCGAGCCGGGCAGGGCGGCGGCGGGGCAGTGACTGATGCTGAGCTCTTCCAGCTTCGGCAGGCCACCGAAGACATCCGGGATCGATCGCTCGTGGAAGTCGGCGAGGACGAGCGTTCGCGTCCTGGTTGGGGCAGCGAGAGCAGCTTGCAGCGGCTTGACATCGAGGACTGGGGTCCACGCTTCGCCGACGATCCACAGCGAGCCGGCGTGCTTGCCGTGCTTCAGCGTCGCGTACTGGAGGCCATCGCCGGCACTGCCGAGGAGGTGCACGCCGGTCAGCGGCGGGGGCTCGCCGGCGGCGTTGTAGAGCACGAACGACGAGTCGGTCCGCTTCGCGGCGATGGCCTTCGAGAGCACCGCGTCCGAGAACGGCAGCGCGTCAGGGCGTGCTGCCGATCGCGCGGCGGAGCTGCGTCCACGCGGTGGCGAGCTGCCACTCGGCCTGGACGAGGTTGCCTTCCGCGGTCGTGACGGCGGTTTGCGCGTCGGCGATTTCGATCTGCGAGCCAAGGCCCTGAGCGTACCGCGCCTCGGCGAGGGCCAGCTGGGCGCGGGCGGCGCTCACTGCTTCGGTGGACGCGGTCACGTTCGCGCGGTTGGCGACGATCTGGGCGCGGGCGAGCTCGAGCTCGGAGGTCAGCGACACGAGGAGGGCGTCGCGCTGCGCCTCGGCGACGGTGACGTTCGCGCGGGCGACCTTCTTGTCGGCCGTCTGGCGGCCACCGTCGTAGATCTGCCAGGTGAGGTTGAGGGCCGCATTCCACGAGGGCTCGGGCCGCCACTCGGTGGAGCCAGGGTTCCACTGGGTGCTGGCGCTGGCCGAGAGGATGGGGCGACGACCGGTGGTGGCGACGGTGTAGCTCGCCTCGGCCGCCTGGATCTGCTTGTCGGTGGCCGCGATCTCCGGACGGAGCTTGCGGGCCTGCGCGACGAGGTCCGGCAGCGCCTCGGGATCGGAGGCGGGCGGCGCGGGCCACTCATCGACGACGGTCGGGGACTGCGAGGCGTCGGCCCAGCCCATGGCGGAGCGGAGGTTCGCGAGCGCGATCGCCTGGGAGCTCTGGGACTGGGCGAGGGTGGAGCGGGCGGTGGCGGCGCGCGACTGGGCCTGTGTGACCTCGATGGGATCGCGGGCGCCGGCATCGACGAAGGCCTTGGCCTGCGCGACGTGGGCGTCCTCGTTCGCGACGGTGGTCTCGGCGACGTGGATGAGGCGCTCGCGCGCGACGGCCTCGAGGTAGGCGACCTCGACGTTGGTCCGAATGTCGAGGAGTGACGTGGCGACGGCGGCCGCGGTGGCCTCCGCGCTGAGCTCGGCGGCGCGGACGGAGGCGTTGGTCGCCCCGAAGTCGTAGATGCGCCAGGAGGCGTTGGCACTGAGGCTGGTGTTGACCAGCGGCGAGAAGAAGCCGCCGCAGACCACCGGAAGTCCGTCGGGTTGCCCGTCGCCATCGGTGTCCGCGGGTTGACAGAACCCGGAGCGCGAGGAGCCGGCGGAGACCGAGGCGCCGAGCGAGACGGCCGGCTTGCGGGCCACCTTCGCGAGATCGACGCGGCCTTCAGCGGCGAGGATCTGGGCCCGCTGCTGCTTCAGCGTCGGCTGCTGCTGGACCGCGATCTCGATCGCGCGGTCGAGGCTGATGACGACGGTCTCGGCGGCGGCAGGGGCCGCGGCGAGCAGGATGAGCGCGGGAATCAGGAGCTTCATGACTCGTACCTCAGGGCCGTGATCGGATCCAAACGTGATGCGCGGATCGCGGGGTACAGGCCGAACCCCACGCCCACGGCTCCGGAGACGGCGAAGGCGATGATCGCCGTGTCCATCGGGAAGAAGAGCTTCCAGCCGAAGACATCGGACATCTTCCAGGCACAGACGTAACCGAAGGCGAGCCCGAGGATGCCGCCGACGATCGACAGCACGAGCGACTCGACGAGGAACTGAGTCAGGATATCCATGGGCTTGGCGCCGACGCCCATGCGGATGCCGATCTCGCGGGTGCGCTCGATGACGCTGACGAGCATGATGTTCATCACGCCGATGCCGCCGACGAAGAGGGAGGCGGCAGCGACGAGAGCGAGCAGCGTGGAGATGCGCTCGGTCGAGTCCTGTTGCGCCTTGGCGAACTCGGCCGGATTGCGGATGCGGAAGTCATCCTCCGCCGCCGCATCGAGCTTGTGCCACTCGCGGAGGAGCGCGGTGATATCGGCGATCGTCTGCTCGGCGAGGTCGTCGCCCGTCATCGAGATCAGGAGTTGACCGCGCATGTACTTCGCGACGCCCTGCTTCTCGAGCTTCTGCTGGTAGGTCTTGAGCGGAATGATGACGGTGTCATCGTTGTCACCCATGGGCCCCTGGCCCTTCTTCTCGAGGATGCCGACGACCTCGTAGGGCTGGCCATTGATGCGGACGCTCTGGCCCACACCCGATGCGCTGTCACCGAAGAGCTGGATCGCGATGGTCTGGCCGATCACCGCGATCTTGGTGTTGCTGCCGCCCGTGTCCGCGTCGAGGACCACGCCCTGCGCGGCCTTCCAGTTGCGGATCTCGAACCAGTCGGCCGTCGTGCCGAGCACGCTCGTGTTCCAGTTGCCGGCGTCGGAGATGAGCTGCGTGCGCGCCGACAGCACCGGTGCGGCCACGCGGATCGTGGGCACGGTGCCCGGCTCGGAGAGCCGCTTGACGTCGTCCCAGGTGATGGTCGCGGAACTACCGCCGGCGCCCACCGACGGGCCTCCGCGCGATGACTGGTTCGTCAGGACGAGCACGTTGGTGCCCATGCTCTGGAAGACCTCCTTGACCGCCTGCTGCGCGCCCTGGCCCGAGGAGACCATCGCGATCACGCAGCCGATCCCGACGATGATGCCGAGCATGGTCAACATCGTCCGCACCTTGTTGCGCCACAGCGCGCGGAGCGCGAGCACGAACGTCGTGACGATGCTCATGCGACCTCTGCAGCCGGCACGTCGTCGACCGGCGGCGGCAAGGCGGCCAGTTGCTCGGCCGCGCTGTGCGGCGTCTGCTGGACGTCCTTGATGATGAGGCCATCGCGGAGCGTGACCACGCGTGATGCATAGGCCGCGATGTCCGCCTCGTGCGTCACGAGGATGATCGTCTTGCCCGCGGCGACGAAGCCCTGGAGGATCGACATCACCTCGTACGACGTCCGCGTATCGAGGTTGCCGGTCGGCTCGTCGGCCATGATGACCGGGGCGTCGCCGACGAGCGCCCGCGCGATGGCGACGCGCTGCTGCTGTCCACCCGAGAGCTGGTTCGGATGGTGATCGTGACGATCGGCCAGGCCCACCTTGTCGAGCGCAGCCATGGCGCGCTTGTGTCGCTCCGAGGAGCCCACGCCCTGATACAGGAGCGGCATCTCGACGTTTTCGAGCGCGCTGGTACGGGAGAGCAGATTGAAGCTCTGGAAGACGAAGCCGATCATGCGGCCCCGAACCTCGGCGAGCTGCGAGCGCGACAGCCGCGACACGTCCCTGCCGTTCAGGTGGTAGCTGCCCATCGAGGGCTGATCGAGGCAGCCCATGATGTTCATGAGCGTCGACTTGCCCGAGCCCGACGTACCCATGATCGCGATCGACTCACCGTGACGGACTGTCAGGTCGACGCCCCGGAGGGCGCGCACGACGTTGTCACCCATCTGGTAGACGCGATGGATACCCTTCATCTCGATGAGGGGCCGCTTCTCGTCGTCGGCGCTCATCAGAACGGGCTCACCCGCCGGCCAGCGGGGCCGCCGCTCGACGCCGCCGGCACCGAGCCGCCCTTGATCTCGGTGATGACGAGGTCGCCCGGTGCGAGGTCGCCCTCGAGGATCTCCGTCGAGGAACCGTCGGTCATGCCGAGCTTCACGAAGACCATCTTCGGTTTGCCGTCGACGAGCTTGAACACGCGTGCGCGGTTGCGGCCGCCGCCGCCCGGCCCCCCCGCCATCTCCGCGCCCGGCGGGCCGCCGAAGGCCCCCGAGCCCCGACCACCGGAACCACTTCCGCCCGCTCCGCGCCCACCCCGCGTGGGCATCTCCATCCCGAGCTCCTTGAACACGGCCTGGAGCTGCTCGCGCGACGGCTTGAAGCGCAGCACGCTGTTCGGAATCTTCGTCGCCTCGGCGACCTTCTGGAGCACGAACGTGACGTTCGCCGTCATGCCCGGACGCAGCACCTTCTCGGAGTTGTCGACATCGATCACCGCGTCGTAGGTCACGACCCCCGACGTCGTCGTCGGCGAGTTGCGCACCTGGCGCACGATGCCCTTGAACGTCTTGTCGGGGAACGCATCGACGGTGAACGTCGTCTCGAGACCCTCGACGATGCGACCGACATCGGCCTCGGCGACCGCGGTGTTGATCTGCATGCGGGTGAGGTCCTCGGCGATCGTGAACAGCGTGGGCGCCGTCATCGACGACTGCACCGTCTGGCCGAGCTCGACGGAGCGCGCGAGCACCGTGCCGTCGACCGGGGAGAGGATCGTGGCGTAGGTGAGGTTCGTGCGCGCCTGCTTCAGGGATGCGGCCGCCTGGCTCACCTGTGCCTTGGCCTGCGAGACGCCTGCCGCCGCCGTGTCGCGCGTGGCTTGCGCCGTATCGACCGTCGCGGCCGCGATGAGCTGCTGCTCCTGCAGCGACTTCTGACGCGCGTACTGCTTCTCGCCATCGATCAACGTGACCTGCGCGCGCTTCATGTTCGCGACGGCGGAGTCGTACGCGGCCTGGGCCTGCTCGATCTGCGCCTTGAGCAGATCGGGGTCGAGCTTGGCGAGGAGCTGGCCCTTCTTGACCACGTCGTTGAAGTCGGCGTGCAGCTCGACGATACGGCCCGACACCTGGGCGCCGACCGTGACCGTGCTGCGCGCGGAGAGCGTGCCGGTCGCCGTCACCTGCGCGGCGATGGCGCCCTTATCAACCGGCACGGTCGTGAAGCTGAGCGGCGCGGGCTTGTCGGCCCACGGCTTCTTGATCCAGAGGAACGCGGCCGCGCCCGCGAGCACCGCGAACACGACCAGTCGGCTAATCCATTTGCGAACGTTCACGAGTACCAGCTTGATACTTCGCTCTGGCGCCGGCGTTGCCCTCGTATTGCGTAATATTTCGGTGAGAAATCAAACCGTTGCGAGGGGTACATCCAACTTCGCAGTGGTTCCCTGCCCAGGAGCCGACGTGAGCGTCACGTCGCCCCCATGCGCCCTTGCAATCCGGCGAGCGAGCGCGAGCCCCAGACCGACGCCGCCGGTCTTGCGGGTGCGCGAGGAGTCCGCGCGCCAGAACGGCGTGAACGCGTGGTCGAGCTCCTCGGCCGACATGCCGATGCCCCGGTCTTCGACCTGGAAGGCGACGGTCTTGCCGTTCGGCACGACGGCGAGGCGCACCGGCGAGCTCGCATCGGAGTACTTCGCGGCGTTGTCGAGCAGGTTGTCGAGTGCGCGGCGCAGGAGGAGCGGATCGCAATCGATCGGACGCTCCGTGATCGTGGTCTCGAGCGTCCGCGTCGGGTGCCGCGCGGCGAAGCGCTCCGCCGCTTCGCGGGCGACGTCGCTCGTCTCCGCCGGTCGCTTCGTGATCTTCGCGGTGTCACCGTCGAGGCGAGCAGTGGTGAGGATGTCGCCGATGAGCTGATCGATCTCGTCGAGGTCGGTCCCGACGTCGGCGAGCACGTCCTGCGCGGCCACCGGATCATCGGCCACGAGCTCGAGCGCCACGCGAATGCGCGCGAGCGGCGTTCTCAGCTCGTGCGAGACGTCGGCCATCAGCTGTCGCTGCGACTGGAGGACGGCGGCGGTTCGCTCCGCCATGTCATCGAACGCCCGTCCCACGTCGCCGAGCTCGTCATTGCGATCGAGCTTCACGCGCGCTTTGACATCGCCGGCGCCGAACGCGCGGGCCGCGACGGCCAGCGACTCGAGCGGTTGCGCGAGCCGGCGGGCGAACCAGAAGGAGGCCGCTCCGACGAGGACGAGCAACCCGGCGCAGATCGGCAGCACCGTTCCCCACGGATACCCGGGATAGCGCGGCGCATACACCGCGAACATCGAGCCATCGTCGCTGCGGACCACGATGCGCCCCGGCGAGAGCGCCCACTTCGCGGAGCGGAGCGTCGAGATCTCGTCGGTCGTCGGCGCGGAGAGGGGCGGATCGATCGTCGTGCGCACGAGCTGCTGGCCCGCGTCGAACAGCGAGAGCTCGCCACGCAGGCGCTCCTGGACGCGCCCCATGATCTCGGTCAGCTTCGGCGGATCCTTCGCCGACCAGCGCTCGACGTTGTACTGGAGGAGCGCCGCCTGCGGCTCGAGGTAGCGCGCCCCGCGCACGTAGCGCGGTAGCGTCAACAGCGCGACCATGATCGCGATCGAGAGCACGGCCGCGAACGCGTAGACGCGTAGGACCAGGCGACGCCGCGGCGGCATCGCTTACTCCGCGTGCTCCGCGCCGGCGAGGAGATAACCGACGCCCCGGACCGTCTTGAGGAGCTTCGGGCTGCGGCTGTCGTCGCCGAGCTTCGCGCGCAGGCGCGAGACGTGGACATCGATCGAGCGATCGAACGACAGCTCGGCCGAGCCCTTCGCGAGATCGAGGAGCTGCTCCCGCGAGAGCACGTGGCCCGGCCGCTGGGCGAGAGCGCGCAGGATCGAGAACTCGTAGGCCGTCACCTCGATCGGCTTCTCGTCGAGCATGACGGTCATGCGCTGTGGATCGAGCACCAGCGTGCCGACCTGGATCGTTTGCTTCGCCGGCCCCGCTTGACCCCGGACCCGGCGCACCGTCGCGCGAATGCGGGCCAGTAGCTCGCGCGGGGAGAACGGCTTCGTGACGTAGTCGTCGGCGCCGACCTCGAGCCCGAGCACGCGGTCCGCTTCCTCGCCGCGGGCCGTCACCATCACGATCGGTACATCGGTGCGCTGGCGCAGCGCCCGCGTGACCTCGATGCCGTCGCGGCCCGGCAACATGAGGTCGAGGACGATGCAGTCGTACTGGCGGCGTAGCGCCTCGGCCTGTCCTTCGATGCCATCGCTGGCGGTCGTCACGAGGACGCCGTGGCTCTCGAGGTAGCGCGCCGTCAGTTGTGCGAGCCGCGCGTCATCCTCGACGAGGAGGACCTTGATCGATGGCAGCGCCGGTTCGGTCACCGCGACTAGCGTAGCCCTCGCACGGTCGAACCGGGGGCCCATTCACATTACTTAGTGGAGCAGCTTGGCGAGCGTCGACTCGAGGGCCTCGATGCGGAACGGCTTGGGTAGATAGGCATCCGCTGCGACGGGCCCCTTCCGGTCGCGGTCGTAGCCGGTACAGAGGATGACCTTGAGTGCCGGGTGCCGAACGCGGAGCGCGGCCACGACCTCGGCCCCGTTCATCCGCGGCATCGTCATGTCGACGAGTGCGGCGTCGAATACCCGCTCGTCGGCGAGCGCCAGCCCGGTCTGCCCGTCCGCCGCGGTGACCACCGCGTACCCCAGGTCCTCGACCATGCGGGCCACCACGTCGCGCACGAGGTCCTCGTCGTCGATGACCAGCACGCTCCGCACGGGGGGGGCGACGGGCATGGTGAGCGCGGGCAGGTCTCCCGACGAGGGGGCGCTCGGCCACAGGACAGTGAAGCGTGCGCCTTCGCCCTCGGTGGAGGCGAGCCGGATACCACCCTCGTGGGCGCGCACGATGCCGAGCACGGCGGCGAGGCCCAGGCCATGACCGGCCGGCTTCGTCGTGAAGAATGGATCGAACACCCGGCGGCGGGTCTCGCGATCGATACCGGGACCGTTGTCGCTGATCTCGATCTGTACGTACTGGCCTGGGGGGGCGGTCAGCACATCATCGACGAGGGGCGTGCCGTCATGGGCGACGAAGCGCGTCGTGATCGCGATCGTCCCGCCCCGCTCGTTCAGCGCATCGCGGGCATTGGTGATGAGGTTCAGGAACACCTGCAGCACCTGCGCGTGGTCGCCACGCACGGCGAGGTGCGGCTGGATGTCGGCCTCGACCTTGACCTGCGGCGGGATGGTCGGCCCGACGATGCGCAGCAGCTCGTCGACGAGAGGCTTGGCGTTGACCCTCGTCGAGGCGACGCCGCGCCGCCCGGCGTACGCGAGCAGCTGGTCCGTCAGCTCGGCGGCACGCAGGCTCGCTGCGCGCACGTTGGCGAGGGCGGTGTAGCCGGGCGTACCGCGCGGAGTGTCGCGCAGGCCGAGATCCGCGTTGCCGAGGATCGCGACGAGGAGGTTGTTGAAGTCGTGCGCGAGGCCTCCGGCGAGGACGCCGAGACTCTCCGCCCGCTGGGCATCGACCATGCGACGCTCGAGGGCCCGCTGCGCCGTGACGTCGATGCACGAGCCGATGGCGCCGACGATCTTGCCGTCGCGGCGATACGGCGCGACGACATAGCTGACCTGCCGGCCCCGATACTCGTTCTGATACATCGCGGTCTCGCCGGCGAGCGCGCGGCGATGCACGCCGATGGAATCACTCGTCGACATCGGTTCCGTGGCGAGCACCTCGTCGAGTGTGTGGCCGAGGTATGTATCGGGCGCATAGCCGAACATCTCCATCACCGCGCCGCCCGAGCGCAGGATGCGCAGATCCGTATCGATGACCCACCACGTGGCCGGCATTTGCCGCACGACGAGGTTCAAGGTCAGCGCGGTGCGTTCGAGCTCTTCGAGCTGCACTTCCGACTCGGTGACGTCGATGACCGTGGCGTCAAAGCTCGTCTCTGTGCCGGGATGGTCGACGACGTGCCCGTAGATGCGCACGACGATGCGCCGGCCATCGCGATGCCGCCAGTCCACGCGCGCGCCATCGACCACGCCCTCGGCGCGATGGTTCTTGATCAGCTCCTCGCGCTGCCGGCCATCGATGTAGATGTCGCGCTTGAGGTTCAGGAGCAACAGCTCGGCGAGGTCGTAGCCGAGCAGGCGGGCGAGGGCAGGGTTCGCGTAGAGGAAGCGTCCGTCCTCGAGCGTTCGATACATCCCGATCGGCGAGCGATCGAACACGCGATACAGCTCGTCTCGGGACGTCTCCACCGCGCCGCATAGTACACAGGCTCAGCTGCGCTGCGCGTCCTCGACTTGCTCGAACGCGCCCGCGCGCCAGCGGGCGAGGGCACTCCGCCCGGTCAAGAGGTTCTCCGTCTCCTCGAGGACGGCCTTGAGGTCGACGAGCCAGCAGTACGGGTCCGCGGCCGCCTGCTTCCCGATCGTGGCCGGGGGCGGCGCAGGCGGCATCCATGCGGCCATCACCGGGCGCTCGCCCGCGACGACGGCCCGTACCGCGACGTTCGCGAGGCGACTCCCGATCAGGCGATCGAACGCCGAGGGCCGGCCGCCGCGTACGACGTGCCCGAGCACCGTCACCCGCGTCTCGATGTTCGACGGATCCGCATCGGGATGTTTCTCGCGCAGCCGGGCGTCGACCTGGGCCTTCAGGCGATCGATGGGAATCGCGACCCCTTCAGCCTTGATGATGATGACGCGCTTCGCCTTCTTCGACCGGGCGCGGACCGCGAGCACGGTGTCGACGATCTGCGCGACGATCGCATCCTCGGACTTGCCCTGCTCCGGGAACAGCGCGAGGTCCGCGCCGACGGCGATCGCCGACGTCATCGCGAGGTAGCCGCAGTCGCGCCCCATCACCTCGACGATGAAGGTGCGGTCGTGGGCGGTGGCCGTGTCCGCGATCTTGTCGCACGCCTCGACGATCGTGTTCATCGCGGTGTCGACACCGATCGAGAGACCGGTGTGCGCGAGGTCGTTGTCGATCGAGGCCGGGACGCCGGCGACGAACATCGGCGTGCCACCCGTCTCCTCGGGATCGCAGAGCTTGAGCGCGCCGGTCAGCGAGCCATTGCCCCCGATCACGACGAGGCCATCGATGCCGTGCGCGGCGAGCTGCGCTCGAGCCCGGTCTCGGACCTCGCGCTGGTGGAACTCCTTGCAGCGCGCGGAACCGAGGATGGTACCGCCCTCGCGGAGGATGCCCATCACGTCGGCGGCGGTGAGCGGCGTGATCGCGCCCTCGAGCATGCCCTTGTAACCCCGCTCGATGCCGAACATCTCGCAGCCCAGCGCGCGTCCGACCATCGTCGCCGCCCGGACTGCCGCATTCATACCCGGCGCGTCACCGCCACTCGTCAGGATCGCGATTCGCTTCGCACCGCCCATGAGCCGATGGTACTCGGGGCGGCGACGGCCCGGGCGACCGGCGCCACCTGCTTGGCCCGATCCGCGGCCTCGACCGTGAGGCGGCGCAACTGCGAGCGCACGTACATGGTCATCACGATCAGGACGCCGATGGTGCCCAGCTGGCCGGGCCCCGGGCGCTCGTCGCTCAGGGTGTTCACGCCGATGAGGGTCGCGATCTCCAGCGCCAGCGTGACGACGAGCAGGCCGTGGGCGAACCCCGCCCCCTCGGGCAGCTCGTCGCGCAGGTTCGCGCCCGCGATGAAGTACACCGTACCGAGCACGAAGGCGCCGACCATCGTGACGGAGCGGAGGAGCTCGAGAGCGTCCCGATGCCCGGTCCCGTTCGCGTTGGCGCCGGCGGCCACGAGGCCCATGGTGATGGCCATGACGCCCATCGCGATGAACCAGGCCCGCAAGGATCCTTCGGTTTCTCGCATGCTGTTAATACGTCTGATGCTTGGGGTTCTGTTCCCGCTACACTCGCAGGGATGGTTCGTGTCGAGCACGAAGGGCCCGTGACCGTGGTGACCCTCGATCGACGCGAGGCCCGCAACGCGGTCGACCGCGAGACCGCCGAGGAGCTAGCGACGGCGTTTCGAGCATTTGACGCAGACGCGAAGGCGTCGGTGGCGGTGCTGGTGGGGGACCACGGCACGTTCTGCGCGGGCGCGGACCTGAAGGCGATGGCGGCGGGCACGCCGAACCGGGTGCGGCCGGATGGGGATGGCCCGATGGGACCCTCCCGCATGTTGCTCGGCAAGCCGGTGATCGCGGCGATCGCGGGGCACGCGGTGGCGGGTGGTCTCGAGCTCGCGCTGTGGTGCGACCTGCGGGTGGCGGAGCAGACCGCGATCCTGGGCGTGTTCTGTCGCCGCTTTGGGGTCCCGCTGATCGACGGGGGGACGATCCGCCTGCCGCGCTTGATCGGGCTGTCGCGCGCGCTGGATCTCATCCTCACCGGGCGCGCGGTCGATGCCAACGAGGCCTACGCGATGGGCCTCGTGAACCGCGTCGTGCCGCCCGGGCAAGCGCGGGCCCAGGCGATCGCACTCGCGCGCGAGCTCGCCGCCCTCCCACAGGCCGCCCTGCGGGCCGATCGCATGAGTGCGTATCTGCAGTTCGGGCTGTCGCTCGACACGGCGCTCGCGACCGAATTCGAGCTCGGCACAGCGGCGCTCCCCGAGGCGATGCAGGGGGCCGCGCGCTTCACGAGCGGTGTCGGTCGTCACGGAGACAAGGCGTGAAGGTCCTCCCCGGCCTCGTACTCGGTGCGCTCATCGCCGGCTGTGTCGTGCGCGAGGTCCGGCAGCCGTACCTGACCGGCACGTGCCAGGGAGCCTGTGCGCACTACATCGAGTGCAAGCCGGGCCACCCGGAGCAGGATCGCCTGCGGTGCGAGGAGGAGTGCCCGGGCGTCTTCAGCGATCCCGACTCGCTGATGGCCTACGAGAGCCTCGAGTGCCAGGCGGCGGTCGAATACGTCGACGGCACGCCGAAAGCGACGGCCCGGTAAGGAGTACGGTTGCTCCCCGGTGGCCGAGTCCGGACCAGAGCTGACCCTCGACGGCACCGTCGAGCGCTTCGTGTTCCGCTCGGAGGACACGAGCTGGACCGTCGCGCGCTTCAACACGTCGGGGCACGAGTTCGTGACCGTCGTCGGCGAGCTGGTCGGCGTGCAGGAGGGCTTACCGCTGCGCCTGCGCGGGCAGTGGGTGCAGGACAAGAAGTTTGGCCGGCAGTTCAAGGTCTCGACGTATCAGCTGAGGACGCCGGAGACGATCGTCGGCATCGAGCGCTTCCTCGGTTCGGGCTTGATCCCCGGTGTCGGGGCCGCGATCGCGAAGGCGATCGTCGCGAAGTTTGGCGCCGAGACCCTCGAGGTCATCGACAAGACGCCACACAAGCTGACCGAGGTCGCGGGCATCGGCACGAGTCGCGCGGCGAAGATCGCCGAGGCATTCGCCGGCCAGCGCCACGTGCAGGACGTGATGGTGTTCCTGCGGGGCCACGGCGTCTCGGCTGCCTTCGCGGCGCGCATCGTGAAGCGCTACGGCAAGGACACGATCAACGTCATCCGCGCGAATCCGTATCGCCTCGCGCACGAGGTGTGGGGCATCGGCTTTCGCACCGCCGATTCGATCGCGGAGAAGCTCGGCATCGCGCGCGACGCGCCGGAGCGGCTCGAGGCCGGCCTCCTGCACGCCCTCGAGACGGCGTCGGAGGACGGCCACATGCACCTGCCCGACGCGGAGCTGTTCGCCCAGACGGCGACGCTGCTGGGGGTGGCGCAGGAGCCGCTCGCGACCCGGCTCGGGGCGCTCGAGCAGGCCGGTCACGTGATGCGCGAGGTGCTCGGGGACCGCGGCGCGTGCACGGCCTTGCCCGATGCGTGGCAGGCGGAGACCGAGGCTGCCACCCGCCTCGCCGAGCTGGTGAAGACACCCGCGCGGGGCCTGGCCCTCGACGTCCACGCCGCGATCCACGCGTTCGAGAGCGTGACCAGCGTGACGCTGGCGGCGCAGCAACGCCGAGCCGTCGAGTCGGCGCTCGTCGACAAGTGCGTGGTGATCACGGGCGGCCCCGGCGTCGGCAAGACGACGATCGTGAAGGCGATCGTCCACCTCGCGAAGCTGGTGCACCGGAAGGTCTCACTGGCTGCGCCGACAGGACGCGCGGCCAAGCGGCTGGCCGAGGCCACCGTGCACGAGGCGACGACCATCCACCGGCTCCTCGAGTTCCAGCCGCACGAGGGCGGCTTCGCGCGGGGGCCCGAGAATCCCCTCGATGCGGACATGCTCGTCATCGACGAGAGCTCGATGGTGGATGCCCAGCTGTTTCGGTCCGTGCTCGCGGCGCTGCGGCCGGGGGCGCAGCTCGTGCTCGTGGGAGACGTCGATCAGCTGCCGTCGGTCGGAGCGGGCTCGGTGCTCTCCGACGTCATCGCGTCCGAGGCGGCGGTCGTCATCCGGCTCACGGAGATCTTCCGCCAGGCGGCCGCGAGCAAGATCGTCGTCTCCGCCCACGCCATCAACTCCGGCGAGCTCCCAGATCTCGAGGCGCCGGCCGGCACGACATCTGACTTCTACTTCATCGCGCGCGAGGAGCCCGAGGCGGCGAAGGCGACGATCGTCGAGCTCGTGGCCGAGCGGATTCCCCAGCGCTTCGGCTTCGATCCCGTCACCGAGGTGCAGGTGCTGGCCCCGATGCACCGTGGGGAGCTGGGCACGGCCTCGCTCAACCAGGCCCTGCAGGCGCGGCTCAACGGCCAGCCCGGCACCGAGCTGTCGCGCGGCGATCGCACCTATCGCGCCGGCGACAAGGTGATGCAGCTCAAGAACGACTACGACAAGAACGTCTTCAACGGCGACATCGGCGTGATCCTCGCCGTCGATGCCGAGGAGGGCGCCCTGCGCGTCGACTTCGATGGGCGCATGGTGAGCTACGAGCGCCCCGAGCTCGACCAGCTCGCCCACGCGTACTGCGTGTCCATCCACAAGAGTCAGGGCTCGGAGTACCCGGTGGTGGTGATCCCGCTGGCGACGCAGCACTTCATGATGCTCCAGCGCTCACTGCTGTACACGGCCGTCACACGCGGGAAGCGGCTGGTGGTGATCGTCGGGAGTCGCCGTGCGGTAGCGCTCGCCGTGAGGAACGCCGATGCGAAGAAGCGTTTCACGTGGCTCGCCGAGCGTGTCCGGCTCGCGCTAAGCAACTGAGACATGCGTTACCACGTGCTCGCGGCCGACTACGACGGAACGCTGGCGCACGACGGCGAGATCGACGAGGCCACGCTCGCCGCGCCGCGAAAGCTCCGCGAAAGTGGTCGCAAGCTCGTGATGGTGACGGGGCGCGAGCTCGACGAGCTGCTCGGGCACCTCGGCGAGACGCAGGAGCTCTTCGATCGCATCGTCGCCGAGAACGGCGCGCTCGTGTACGAGCCGGCGTCCAAGGCCGTGAAGCTCCTTGCGCAGCCGCCACCGCCCGAGCTCGCCGCGGAGCTCGAGCGTCGCGGCTGCGAGCGCGTCGCGGTCGGGCGCGTGATCGTCGCGACGTGGGAGCCACATCAGACGACCGTCCTCGACGTCATCCGCGAGCACGGCCTCGAGCTGCAGGTCGTGTTCAACAAGGGCGCCGTGATGGTGCTGCCGTCGGGGGTGAACAAGGCGACAGGGCTGCTCCGTGCCCTCGGCGAGCTCGGCCTGTCGCCACGCAACGCCGTCGCCATAGGTGATGCAGAGAACGATCACGCCTTGCTCGCGCTGTCGGAGTGCGGTGTGGCCGTCGCGAATGCGCTGCCGGCGTTGAAGGACAAGGCCGACGTGCTGACGCGCGGGGCGCGCGGGGAGGGCGTACAGGAGCTGATCTCCGGCCTCCTCAAGGACGACCTGCGGGCGGCCGCGCCGTTGCTGCGCCGGCGATCGATCATGCTCGGCCTACCGTTGAATCCAGATCTCGACCCGATCACGCTCGATCCCTACGCGACGAACATGATGGTGTGCGGCACGTCGGGCGGCGGCAAGTCCACCCTGACGACGGGCTTGATCGAGCGCATCGTCGAGGGCGGCTACCAGTTCGTCATCGTCGACCCCGAGGGCGACTTCGCGGAGCACGAACACGCCGTGGTCCTCGGTGGACCGCAGCGGATCCCACTGATGAGCGAAGTCCTCGACGTGCTGAGGGATCCGTCCAAGAGTGTCGTCGTGAACCTCCTCGGCGTGGCCCTCGGGCATCGGCCGGAGTTCGCCGTCGAGCTCTTCACGGCGCTCGCGAAGGTTCGCGCCAGCAGCGGTCGCCCCCACTGGCTGATCGTCGACGAGGCACATCACCTGATGCCGGCGGAACGCGCGGCCGCCTCGGTCGTTGTCGGCGTACGCCCGCACGGCACGATCTATCTGACGGTCCACCCCGGCAGCATCGACGAGCGGATCGTGAAGAGCATCAACGTGGTGCTCGCCGTCGGGGCGAACCCCGACACGACCATCGGCGAGCTATGCAAGGACATCGACATCGAGGCCCCGCCGGCGGCCTTCACCGAGGCCGAGCGGCTGCCCATCGGAGATGTCCTCTATTGGCGCGTGGGAGATCCGCAGGCGATCGTGGTGCGGACCGCGCCCCCGATGGCAGAGCGCAAGCGGCACTCGCGCAAGTACTCGGAGGGCAACCTCGGTCGCGACCGCTCGTTCTACTTCAAGGGCCCCGACGGCAAGCTGAACCTCAAGGCGCACAACCTCCAGCTCTTTTTGCATCTCGCCGACGGTGTCGACGACGCGACCTGGACCTATCACCTGCGCCGCAACGACTACTCGACGTGGCTGCGCATCGAGGTCAAGGATGCTGGCCTCGCCGACGAAGTCGCGGTCATCGAGCGTGACGATGCCCTCGCCCCTGCTGACAGCCGAGCCGCCATGCGGGCGGCCATCGAGGCGAAGTACACGCTCCCCGCCGACAAGCCGTCGGGAGTCATCGATCCCGAGGAGGAGAAGCAGCGAACACTCAGGCCGCCCAAGCCAACGTGATAGCGTCCTGCGACGGTGTCACTGCCGACGGGGAAGAAGCTCGATGGTCGCTACGAGGTCGGGCGCATGCTCGGCAAGGGCGGCATGGGTGTCGTCTACGAGGCGTTTCACACCGGGCTCGACCGCAAGGTCGCCCTGAAGGTGATCCTGGCGGGGGAGGCCGACGAGCCAGGCATCGCGCGGTTCCGCCGCGAGGCGAAGGTGGCGAGCAAGATCACCCACGAGCACGTCGTCCAGATCTACGACGTCGGCTCCGACGAAGCCGGCGACTTCATCGTCATGGAGCTCGTCGAGGGAGAGAGCTTGCAAGACGTCGTGAATCGGGGGCGGCTCGATCCCGAGCGCGCGATCGCGATCGCCGTCCAGATGCTCGAGGGCCTCGAAGCCATCCATGCCGCCGGCATCGTGCATCGCGACGTGAAGCCGTCGAACGTCATGCTGGCGCGCAGCGCGGACCACGACGACCACGTGAAGCTCATGGACTTCGGCATCTCGAAGTCCATGTTCGGCGCCGTGTCGGCGACCATCACGGAGACCGGGCAGGTCATCGGGACGCCGCAGTACATGGCCCCCGAGCAGGTCGCGGGGGCCGACGCCGACCATCGTGCGGACGTCTACGCTGTCGGGCTCACGCTGTTCGCGATGCTGACCGGCGAGACGCCCTACGGCGACAAGACGTTCACCGAGCTCGTCGCGATCAAGCTGCGCGATCCGGCGCCCTCGTTGGCCCGGCATCGGATCGGACTGCCGCAGGGGCTCCTCGCCGCGGTGGCGAAGTCGCTCGAACGCGAGCCGTTCGATCGGTTCCCGACGGCCGCTGCCTTCGCGGCCGCCCTCCTGGCCGTCGACTTCACGGATGTCCAGGCCAACTCGGCCGCACACACGATGCGCGCGACGGATGCGGAGTCGCTCGCGCGCACGGTCGCCGCGACGCCGGCGGGGAAGACCCCCGCGCCGAAGGACATCGCGCCCACCGTCCCACTCGCCGCCCCACCGCCACCGCGCCGCCGCTGGTGCTGGGCGGTTGCGGGCGTC
>JALHPV010000043.1 GCA_022842285.1 Kofleriaceae bacterium | reverse complement strand
CGGAGGGCTTCACCGTCATCAGCATCGAAGATGGGATGAGCGGGACGTCGGGGAGTCCCCTCGGCTACGTGACGAAGATCGCGCTTGCGCAGTTCAAGGGGCCGGCCGGTGCAGAGCTCACGTATCGGCACTTTCAGAGGTCCCTCGCGGACAAGCCTGGTTTCGACGAAGCCCGGTTCGCTCAGCAGGTCGAGTCCCTGCGCGCGCTGAGCTGACGGACTACAGTCCACGGATGCGGTACGCGGTCCTCACTACCCTCGCGACCTCCAGTCTCCTCGCCGCGACGGCGCATGCACAGAGCACCACGCGCTTCGCCGAGGAGCCCACGGAGGGTCTGGCGCTCCCCACCGCACCGATCGCCGGCGAGTACGACGGCCGCGTCGTCGCCATGAACCCGGGCGGACTCCCGCTCGTGCGCGGGGCCGAGTTTGCCCTCGCCATGGAGCTCCAGGACCTCGATGTCGCGAGCAGCAGCGGCGCCGGGTTCGGTGGCTACTTCGCAGGCTCGATCGGCGGGGGCCTGCTGCCGCGCCTCGGTATGGGCTTCGGCGTCGAGTGGCTGCGCGGACCGCGGGACGCGCTCGCGCCCGATCCAGGGGAGCCGGTGCGCACCACGCTCGGGTTCGCGCTCCCCCTCGGCAAGAACGGCGGCCTCGGGTGGTCGTGGCACCACTTCTTCGACGACGGCATGCTCGGCGGCGCCGACACGCATGATCTCGGCCTCGCGTACCGCGTCGGTAATCACTTCTCGTTCGGCGCGGTGGTGAAGGACCTCGCCACCAACGAGATCGCGGGCACGCCCGTGCAGCGCCGCTACGAGCTCGAGCTGACCGGCCGCCCGCTCGGTACCGATCGCCTCGACCTTGCCCTCGGCGGGCGCGTGGGCGAGACGCGCGGTGACCTCGATGGCTGGGGCCGCGTGACAGCGCGCGTAGCCCGGGGCGTGTACCTGCACGCCGCCGTCGAGACGCGGGCCCTGCAGACGCTCACGACCACCGTCGATGGCATCGTCGATGACGAGCGCCGCGATACGCGGGCGACCTTCGGCGTCGAGCTGTCGTTCGGGGGCAAGGGCGTGATCGCGCTCGCGACGGGGCTCCGCGACAACCAGGGCGACTACCGCGCGCTCGGAGGCCAGCTCGTCCTGCGCATGTCGGCGCTGGGCTCCCCGTCGGTGGTGGCGCCATCGGAGCACCTCGAGCGCGTGGAGCTGTCGGGGGCGATCGACCTGCGCGAGCTCACCGGCCTCGTCGGGCGGTTGCGGAGCATTGCCCGCGACGAGTCGGTGGCGGGCGTGGTGGTGGCGTTCGATGGCGTCGAAGCCGGCTGGGGCACGCTCCAGGAGCTGCGCGACGAGCTGATGGCGATCCGCAAGGCCGGCAAGCAGGTCTACGCGTACATGGTCACCGGCACCGGCCGTGACTACTTCGTCGCGTCGGCGGCGCACAAGATCTACATCGACCCCGCCGGCGGCCTGCGGCTCGTCGGCCTCGCGGGTACCACGATGTTCTTCCGCGGGTTCTTCGACATGATCGGCGTCACGCCGCAGTTCGAGAAGATCGCCGAGTACAAGAGCGCGCCCGAGCAATACACGGAGACGCATCCGACGGAGACCGCCGCGAAGATGAACAACGAGCTGTTCGACTCGCTGTGGGACCAGTGGGTGTCCCAGGTGAGTGCGAGCCGCAAGCTCTCGAAGGAGGAGCTGCAGAAGCTCATCGACGAGGGGCCGTACTCGGCCGGCGACCTCGCCGTGGCCGGCTCGCTGGCGAGCAAGCTCGTCGACGGCATCGGCGCACCGGACAAGATCAGCGAGCTCGTGGCGACGGACATGGGGCGGGTGCTGGCCGTCGATACGCCGGCGCGGACGCGCCCCGATCGCTGGGAGCGCCCCGGCATCGCGGTCATCTACGTCGAGGGTGACATCACGGACGGCCAATCCCAGACGGTGCCCATCCTCGGCCGCAAGATGGCGGGCGGCGAGACGCTCGTGCGCACGATCGCGGCCGCGCGCGCCAACCCCGATATCGGCGCCATCATCCTGCGCATCGACTCTCCCGGCGGGAGCGCGCTCGCCTCGGAGCTGGTGTCGCGCGAGGTGTTCGCGACGCGCGGCGTGAAGCCGATCCTCTGCTCGATGTCGGATGTCGCGGCCTCGGGCGGGTACTTCATCGCCGCCGGCTGCGACCTGATCTACGCCGAGCCGACGACGATCACCGGCTCGATCGGCATCTTCTACGGCAAGTTCGATCTATCGGGTCTCATCGGCAAGCTCGGCATCACGACGGACACCTACAAGCGGGGCAAGCGCTCCGACGCCGAGAGCTTCTACCGGCCCTTCACCGACGACGAGCGCGTGTCGCTCATGAAGCAGCTCGAATACAGTTACGGGCGCTTCGTCGGCGCCGTGAGCGAAGGGCGCAAGATGGAGAAGACCGAGGTCGACGCCGTCGGCCGCGGCCACGTCTGGACGGGTGACATGGCCAAGCCCATCCGGCTCGTGGACCGGCTCGGGGGCCTGGGCGATGCGATCGACGAGGCCAAGTCCCGCATGGGCCTGCCGGTGACCGAGAAGGTCCAGCTCGTCGAGCTCCCGGAGGTCTCGGGCGGCCTGTTTGCGCTCCTGGGGAAGGTCCTGGGCGGGTCCCAGGCTGCCGCCACGCCCGGCCTGATGGACCTGCCCATCGTGCGGTCCCTCCTGGATACGCTGCCGGTGTCCGTGCTGACCGATCCGACCGCGGCACAAGCGCGCATGCCCTTCGACCTCGAGTGGTGGTAGACACCGCCCGTGTCCAAGGATCGCGCCGCGCCGTTCTCGCGGAAGCATCGCCGTTACTGGTTCACGGTGACGGGCGGGATGATCATCATCGGCGCGATCAACGTCGCGCTCGGCATGTGCTCGTACGAGGCACCGCCGTCGAAGTTCGAGAAGATCGAGCTCGTGATCCCGCCCCGGTCCGTCGATGCCGGCCTGGACGCGCTCCAGGCACCGGCCGACGCCGCTCAGTCCGGGCAGCCGTAGGCGAGCTGCGGCGTCGGCTCGTTCATCGAGCCCGTGAGCTCGCCGTTCCCGAGCTGGCCCGAGCCGCGGTAGCCCCAGCAGCGGACGGTGTCGTCCTCGAGGATCGCACAGTCGTGGAACGCCCCCGACGCGATGGCCGTGGCCTTGCCGGGCAGATCGATCTTGACCGGCGACGCCGCGAAGCGGGTGTTGGCCGCGCCCCAGCACTGCACATCACCGTTGTCCGTGCGGACGCAGGTGTGATCGGCGTTGCCGCGGATCTCGACGACGTCCCGTAGGTCCGGCTGCACGTAGCCGCTGCGCGAAGCACGGGTGCCGTCGCCGAGCTGGCCGGTCGCGTTCGCGCCGCGGCACGAGACGTTACGCTCGTCGTCGTCGTGGACCACGCACATGTGCGCTTCGGCGGCGACGACGCCCGCGAACGGCGCGATCAGCGAGATGGGCTCGGCGTCGACGGACGGCTGCTGGGCCTGGTCGGTCTGCCCCGCGGTGTTCGCCCCCCAGCACTCGACATCCCGGCCTGCCACGATCGCGCAGACCGTCTTGAAGCCGACGGCCATCGCCGTGACCGGGGGCGGGAGATCGATCGCCACGGGCTCGAGCGACATGCCCGTGTTCCCGGTGGCGAGCTGTCCCTGGTCATTGCCGCCGACGCAACGCATGCCCGTGGCATCGCGCGCGCACATGAAGTTGGCGCCGCCGGCGAGCTCGAGTGCGTTCTCCCAGAACGGGATCACCGTCGGCGGCAGGGTATTACCCGCGGTCCCGGTGCCGAGCTGCCCGAACGAGTTACCGCCCCAGCACAGGACGTCACTGCCGACGATCGCGCAGCCAGTCTGATCGCCGACACCGATCCCCGTCGCGGGACCGGGGAGCGGCACCAGCGTCGGACGCGGGTTGCAGCTGGACGAGCCGCACGTTGCGGTGGCCGCGCTACCGATCTGACCGTTCGAGTTCTGTCCCCAGCAGAGCACGCGGCCATCGGCCACCCGGATGCAGGTATGTGACGCGGCCGCGCGAACCTCGACGGGCTCGCACGCGCCGGCGCCCGGGGCATCGACCATCGGCTCGATCACATCGTCATCCGCCGGCTGCTCGTCGGTGGCTTCGCTGCCATCGCTGGGCTCGTCGCTCGTGTCATCCGCGCCGTCACCACCGAAGTTGCATGCCGCCAGCGCTATCGAGATACCGAGGAGGACCCGCACGGCGCGCATACTGCCAAAAGCTCCCGCGGGTGTAACGTGCGAAGTGTGAGCCGTCGCGGGGCGCGCTACTGGTTCGACGACGGAGGCCGGTTCGCGCTCGCCTGCGTGCGCATCGGCGTGGCCATCGCGGTCTTGCTCACCTTGCGCAACATCGCGGAGTTGCCGGAACCACTCGCCGCACCGAATGGCGTTTACCGCCCCGTCGGAATCTGGATGCTGTACGGATCCTCGCCGCCGTCGGAGGCTTTGGTCCAGGCGCTCTGGGCGGTGGCCTGGGTCGCCACCTTCGCGATGCTCGTCGGGCTCTCGTCGCGCATCGCGGTCGTCGCGAGTGTCGTGGCGAGTGTCGCCCTGGCGTCGCTCATCTTCTCGGCGAAGTCTGCGTCCTGGTCGCACCAGCACAACGTCGTCTTCGTCGCCCAGCTCGCGCTGGTCGGCGGCCGAGTCGGCGACACGCTCAGCCTCGACGCGGTGATCCGCAGGCTGCGCGGTGTCCCGCCGCTGGATGTCCCGCGCGGCTATCAGTGGTCGCTCCGCCTCTGTCAGCTCGCGGTCGCGCTCATGTTCGTCAGCGCCGCGTTCTTCAAGCTCGCGCAGGGACAGTTCACGTTGCGCTGGGCCCTCTCCGACAACCTGCGCCACCAGCTCATGGTCACGTTCGACCTGGCGGGCAAGCCCCGCCCCGCCGTGGCGGAGTGGTTGCTCGAGAGCGTCTGGAGGTATCGGCTGGCGGCGCTGATGAACTTCGGCTCGCAGCTCGGCCCGCTCCTCGCCGTGGTGTTCGTGCGGCGGCCGTGGATCCGTGCCCTCGGGGGCGCGCTCTTCGCGGTCGAGGTGCTCGCGCTCGCGGTCGTCGTCGATCTCTGGGACCTGCGCTGGTTGCCGCTCGTCGCGGTCTTCATCGATTGGGACCGCCTCTTCCGCCGGCCGGCTCCGCCCGAGGCGCCCGCGGCATGGCGACCGCCCCGCGCGGCGTGGTGGTACGTGCTGGCGTTCGTCACCTACGACGTCGTCGTCTCGTTCGTGCCGCGGCTCGACGCGCGGCTGAACACGTATCCGTTCTCGTCGTATCCGATGTACTCGACCATCCGCGCCCGCGCGCCCTACACCGAGCACCTCTCGTACGGCGTGCCCGGCGACCGGTATCACACGCTCGGCACGGCCCCCCAGAGCCTCATCGACTATGCCCTCGACCATCGCTACCGCGGTCGCTACACGCCGCGCGACGCGGACGCTCTCGAGGGCCAGCTCCGCATGATCCTCGCGCGGTCGCGCACCCAGTACACCGACTGGCAGTGGCCCACGTTGCGACACTCGCTGTCGCTGTTCGTGGCGCCACCGTATCCCGCCCCCGCACGCTTCGAGGAGACGTCGATCGCGACCACGGGGGAGCTCACCGCCGACGGCACGTTCCGCACGCTGCTCGGCCACTGGCGCGGTACGCAACTGGAGCTCGATCCGCGTGGCCTCGTGCTCGCCGATGCCATCACGTTCGACCTCTATGTCGATGACGTCGCCGAGCCGCGCCGGTTGACGGCCACCCGCACGGGCCCGACGACCTGGGACCTCGGGGAGGCTGCGCCGCCGGTCTCGTTCCTGGTCGCCACGCTCGATGGCACTGCCTGGCTCGCGGCCTGGCGGCGCGACTGGCGCTGGGGCGGCATGTAACCGCCCGTCTAGACTGGAGAAAAAAGTTCTGCAGGGTCGGGCAGCCGCTCGCGTGTGTCCTTGTATGAGCACCCCGCAGTACCTGACCTCGGCGCGCGAGGTCGGCGCGTTCGTGATGTTCAATGACACCCGCGCGGAGATCCAGGCACTCGCCGACGGCGTGCGGCTGCTGCTCCCCGAGGACGCCGGTCAGCTCGTGTTGCAGTGGCAACCGGGTGGCTCGCTTCACCTCCGTATGCCCGTCGCCGAGGTCGCTCCGTCGCGCTTCGGCGCCGTGATGCAGCTCGTCTCGTCCATCAACGCCACGCTCGACATCCTCGGCTTCGTGCTCTCGACGGAGACCGGCTACGTCGAGTTCCGGACCGCGATCGTGCCCGATGCGTCCGGGCGCGTCGACGCTCACGCGGTCGGTCGCCTCGTCGTCACCGTGCAGGAGACCGTGCAGATGTTCACGCCGCACTTCGCCGCGACCATCACCGAGGTGGCCCCCGAGGTCCCGAGCTGGTTCGCCGAATGAGCAGCCTCGACTTCACGGCCGCCCTCGCGCGCTTCCCCGAGCTCGGCGACATCGCCGTCGAGGCGCGCGACGAGATCGTCGGTGACGCGCGCGCGGCGATCCTCATCGACCGCATCACGCGCCGCGTGCGGGGCGTGGCCGGCGACTCCGCCGCGCTCTCCCTCCTGATTCGCGAGCTCCCCAGCATGGGGTGCCGCGACGTCGCCCTGCGCGAGGTCGCGGCGAGCGCAGATCACCAAGCCGCGCTGGCGCTCGCCGGCTATGCGCCCCGGTCCGAGCGCATCATCGTGAGCCGCTCGCTCGTGTTCTCCCCGCGCCCGCAGCGCGCGTGGACCCATCGCCGCGAGGCCGAGATCGGCTCGGAGTCCTTCGCCGCGCTCGTGTACTCGGCGATGGAGGGCTCGGCCGATCCCACCCTCCGCATGGACTGCTACGCGCGCTACGCGGCGATCACGCCTCCGCGCTTCCGCGAGATCGCGTGGAGCACCCTCGAGCTCGACGGCCAGCTCGCGGGCGTCGCGCTGCCGTCTCCGTGCGGCCCCCGCGCCATCGCCCTCTCCTTCTTCGGCCTCGTGCCGGCGCTGCGCGGACACCACTTCGCCACCGACGCCCTCCGCAGCGTGCTCGCGCGGGCCTCCGCCGCGGGCGCTCACATCGCCCGGGCCGAGATCGACAGCTTGAACCTGGCCTCGCAGCGGACCTTCTTCCGCGCGGGCTTCACCACCATCGGCCGCGTGCGGTCGTTCACCCTCACCACGACGGAGCATCACCATGGCGTTTGAAGATATGGACTCGATCGGCCGCATGGACTTTGGCGATCACGACGGCCCCTCGATCGCACCCCGCTCGTCGTCCTTCGACCCCATCGGCGCGACCATCAACGGCCAGGCCGCCAAATGGGACGGCATCGACAAGTTCGCCAAGGGCGGGTCGAAGATGGCCACGTCGATGGCCAAGAAGGTCCCGATCCTCGGCGGCGTCTACACGGGCGCGCAGACCACATACAACAACCCCTCGCAGCTCGGTCCGTTCGGTCGGGTGATTCACGGCTTGATGACGGGCGGGGCCTCCGTCGCGACCCCGCCGATGGTCGGGCTCGCCGACGGCCTGACCGGCAACCACATGGCCAATGGCATCGAGGACACGACGGGCGCGTGGCTGAAGCAGTTCCAGAAGAAGAAGTAGCGGTCGTCGGGGTGTCGCAGGGGTCCGACCCCTGCGACACCTACCACTAGATCTTGGGCTTCTGCGTGCCGCCGCTGGCCGGCTTCTGCTCGAGCTTCGTCGGCTCGGACTTGGTCGGCTCGGGCTTGGTCTCCGCCGTGATGCCGTCGGCCTCGGGCTTGCCGAGGGACTTGTTGCAGGCGGCGATCTTGCGCCGGGCGTTCGCCTTGTCGCCGCCAGAGAGCCGGCCGTAGAGGCTGAGGTAGACCGTGCGCGCGCGGAGGTAGAGGCCCTGGCGAAACAGGATGTCGCCGTAGAGGAACATCGCTTCGGTCTTGCTGCCGGAGGCAAGCCTTACCGCCCGCTCGGCGAGCGGAACCGCGTTGCTGTCGTTCGCCGCGAACGCGACCCACGCCTGGAGGTACGCGGCCTGCGAGGCGTAGCCTTTGATCTTCTCGAGCTTCTCGTAGGTGGCGCGCGCCTGCGCGAAGTCCTTCGACTTCTCGAAGGCCTTGCCCTGCGCGAGCAGCGCCTTGGCCTCGGCGGCATCGTCCCGCTTTGGAAGCTTCTTGTCCGGCTTCTCGGTCTTGTCCGGCTTCTCGAGCTCGCCGCCCTTCTCGTCGGGGTCCTGCTTCGTGACCTGTGTCTGCGGCTCGGACTTGCCGCTGCCGGTGTCGGGCGTCGCCGGCTGCTTGCCGCTGCCTTCAGTCGGCGGGGCGAGGGCGGGGATCACGTCGGTCGCCCCACTGCCCGATGCCGAGTCAGCCGTCGGCTTCGCCACTTGCTCGTCCGTCGCGGTCTTCGCGCCGCGCTCGCCGATCGCGACGTAGAGGAGCGCGCCGACGCCACCGAACAGGAGCGCGCCGAGCAAGAGCCAGCCGAGGGCCCCGGCGGCGCTGCGCTTCACGATGATCTGCTGCGACGACACCGTCGGGTTCGGCTCGCTGCCCGGTGTCGGGATGGGCATGCTCGTGCTCGCGCGCGGGGTCACGCGACCCGGCTCGCTTTGCGCGCGGAGGACCGGCTGGCTCTGCGCCGCCGGTCCGGAGGCCATGCCGAGGAGGTCGCCGGTGGCGGCGGCCGCTTCGCGCGGAATGACGGAGACGCCGCTCTGCGTGGCCACGCGGCCGATCGCGGGCAAGCTCGTCTGCGCACGCGACGAGACGACGCCTTCGTCCTGGACGCGCATCGAGAGACCGGGGTTCAGCTGCGCGACGACGTTCGCGTCGGTCGTCATGCCCAGGATCTGTGCGACGGCGACGCCACGGCCCGCGAGGCACTTGTTGAGCTGGTACTCGAACGCCTCCATCGTCTGGGGACGGTCGTCGGGGTTGCGCGCCATCGCCTGCATGACGAGGTCGGAGACTTGATCGTGGAGCTCGGGCCGGAGCTGGGACGGCGGGGGCGGATCCTGCGTCGCCTTCTTGGTCAGGATCTCCATGAAGTTGTCGCCGGAGTACGGAGCGTCGCCGGTGACCATCTCGTAGAGGATCGCGCCGAGCGCGTAGACATCGCAGCGCGCATCGGCCGGTCGCCCCGCCGCCTGCTCGGGCGACATGTATTCGGGCGTGCCCATCGCCATGCCGGGGCTGGTGAGCCGGCGCTCGCGCGCGGCCTCGGCCTCGGTCGTCTTCGCGATGCCGAAGTCGAGGACCTTCACGACATCGGCTTCGCCGCCGCGCGTGATGAGGAAGATGTTCTCCGGCTTGAGGTCGCGGTGGACGATGCCCTGCGCGTGGGCGGCCGAGAGCGCACGGCAGATCTGGCCGGCGATCTTCAGCGACCGAGCGACGTCGATGGGGCCGCCGCGATCGAGCACGCTGCCGAGCTCGACGCCCTCGAGGTACTCCATGACGAAGTACACGCTGCCGTCGCTGGTGGTGCCGGAGTCGGTGACGTCGACGATGTTCGGATGACCGATCTTCGATGCGGCGCGCGCCTCGCGGCGGAAGCGCTCGACGAGGTCGGGCATGCGGCTGTAGCTCGGATGCAAGACCTTCAGGGCGACGCGCTTGCCGATCTCGATGTGCTCGGCGAGATAGACCTTGCCCATGCCGCCTTCACCGAGGAGCTCGATGACGCGGTAGCGACCGTCGACCTGGACGCCGATCAGGTTCGGCTCGGCCTCGGGATCGAGGGCGAGGGCGGCGGCAGTGGCGGCCGCACCCGCGTTCTGGATGGCCTGGCTCGATGGGCGCACGGGGGGACCGCCGCGGCGATCGTCGGCCTTGCGGCGATCCTCGCCTTCCTCTTGCCGATCCGTGGCGCGGCGTCCCACCGAGCCCGGCTTGCGCACCGGCGGCTCGTCGTGGATGTGCGCGGCGTCGTCGGGCAGCGCCGTGCCTTCGCTCTTCTCGATCCACTGGCGGAGCTCGTCCGTCGGCGGCAGCGTCAGGGCGCGCGTACGCACCCGCGAGATCAGCTCCTGCCGCTCGGCGCGCTCGCGGTCGATATCGTCGGCGAACAGCTCCTTGAGGAAGGTCGACATGCGCGTGCCGTCGGTGGTCGGCGCGTTCACCGCGAGCCACCCCTGCAGCGCCATGCGCATCTCGTCGCAGTTCGCGTAGCGGTCCTCGCGCGACGCGGCCAGTGCGCGCAGGCAGATCTCGTCGAGGTCGACGGGCACGCGCGGCGCCCGCTTGCTCGGGCGCATCGGCTCGGGATTCTTGGCGCGCGACAGGAGATCCTGCGGCTGATCCTTGCCAGGCGGGAACAGCTGGCGCCCCGTGAGCAGCTCCCACAGGACGATCGCCGTCGCGTACATGTCGCTGCGACCGTCGAGCTTCTCGCCGCGCGCCTGCTCCGGCGACATATAGGCGACCTTGCCGTAGATGATGCCCGGGGCCGTCTTCTCGAGCTTCAGCGTCGAGGACGCGAGCCCGAAGTCGGTCAGCTTCACCTCGCCCGTGTACGAGACGAGGACGTTCGGCGGCGAGACGTCGCGGTGAACGAGGTTGAGCTCGGGGTAGCTGTGCGCGTACGCGAGGCCGCGGCACAGCTCCTTCACGATGTAGACGGCGACGTCGATCGGGAACGCGACCTGCTTCTTCGCACAGCGGTTCCACACCGCGCGCAGGTCGCGGCCCTCCACGAAGTCCATCGCGAGGAACAGCTCCCCGCCCACGAGGCCGGCGTCGAAGACCGGGATCAGGTTGCCGTGCGAGAGCTTGACGACGACCTTGGCCTCGTCCCGGAACCGCGCCACGTACTCGGCATCGGCGAGGTGCGGCAGCACCGTCTTGATGACCATGAGCCGTTCGAGCCCGCGGTCGCCGGTGACGGCCAGATAGAGCGCACCCATGCCTCCCTGAGCCAGGGGTCCGAGCAAGTGATACTTGCCGAATTTCCTGGGGTAATGCTCCAGGTCTCCCTCTTGGAGCGGCACGCAGGGTCGAACCTACCACGCACGGAAAGGCGGTTCCAAATCACTCTGCGATCGCTCGAGGCCTTACTATCTGTGCGGGGTTAACCGACATGGCCGGCGAACTGGTCCTCGTGATCGATGACAGTCCCACCATCACCAAGGTGGTGCAGCTGGTCCTGACCAAGGCCGGCTATCAGGTGGCGACCGCACCAGATGGAGAGGCAGGTCTAGAGTCGGTGCGCGCCCAGCGCCCCGCCTTGATCCTTCTCGACTTCGTGATGCCGAGGATGAACGGCTATCAGTTCTGCCGCGAGCTGGTGGCGGATCAGAAACTTCGGGACATCCCCGTGGTCCTCATGTCCGCCAAGGGCGACCAGGTGGGCGAGCGCTTCGTCAAGGTGATGGGCATCGTCGACTACATCACCAAGCCGTTCTCGCCCGAGGCGATCACCGCCGTCGTCCAGCACACGATCGGGAAGTACAGCTCGGGCGAGGACGACAAGAGCGCGTCCCTCATCACGGGGGAAGATCTCTCCGCGAACGACGACGCCGATCGCGCCCACGCCAAGACCTCGGCGCTCGCCGAGCTCCGCCGCCAGGTCTCCGATGTCGTGGGCGCCCGCGTCGCCGCCCTGTTCGCGCTCGCGCAGTCCAGCAAGGACGCGCGCGACACCGGCGATGGCGAGAGCGCGCTCGTGGCCACCGATGCGGCCGCGATCGCGGAGGCCGCGCGCACCGCCCTCGATGACATCGCGCTCGGCAAGATGCTCGGCGCGATCGATCTCGGCCTCTTCGCCGAGGGCACGCCCGGGCTCCGCGGCGACCTCCGCGTCGTGCCGCTCGCCGAGGTGCTCCAGCTCCTCGACGTGCAGGAGCAGTCGGGGGTCCTGACCGTCGAGCGCAGCAACGCGCGCGTCGACATCTACTTCCGCCGCGGGCGCGTCGATCAGGCGGTCTCCGACGGCGTCCCCGAGGAGTTCTTGCTCGGCCGCTTCGTGCTCGACGCCGAGCTCATGCAGCGCGCCGACTTCGAGTCATTCATCGAGCAGCGCATGGAGTCGTCGGGGGGCACGCAGACGGGCGCCGGATCGATCAGGCCCTCGGCGTCGCAGCGCCTCATCGGCCTCTCGCTCGTGAAGCTCGGGCACCTGTCGGAGCCCGACCTGAAGGCGTGCCTCACCCGCCAGTCGAGCGAGCTGATCTACGAGATCCTGCGCTGGCGCCACGGCCGCTTCCGCTTCAGCGCGGGCCTCGAGCTCCCGCCGTTCGTCATCGATGCCGCCCTGGGCCTCGACGTGGAAGCCGTCCTCATGGAGGGCTATCGCCGCGTCGACGAATGGCACCTCATCGAGCGCGCCATCGACAACTTCGACGTCGTGTTCCTGCGCAACGAAGACTCCGTGGCCCAGATGGGTCGCGGTCGCCTCACCCGCGAGGAGCTCGCGGTGCTCGAGCTGGTGAACGGCAAGAACACGGTGAAGGAGATCATCCGCAAGTCGCGCATGGGCTCCTTCGAGGTGAGCAAGATGCTGTACCGCCTCCTCAGCATCAAGCTCGTGCGGCGCCGCGTCCTGCCCGTCGCGGTGTAGCGCCCCCTCAGTGTGCGTGGCGGCCGGCGAACGCCGCCGCGAGATCGTCGTCGCTGACGTCACCGACGGGCTTGTGGATCTTCACCTGCCGCCGCGGCGAGCTCTGCGCGAGCACGGCCACCACCGTCTCGACGGGCGGACAGCCTGGCTCCGTGCATTGCAGCTCGCTCACCATCACGACGGCGTCGTCGGGCAGCGCGAGCAACTCCACGGTGCGCGCCTTGATCCGGCGACGCGCCTCGCGCCGGTGGGCGTCGTCGGTCACAGCAGGCCCAGCGTCGAGAGCAGGAGCTGAGCCCCGATCCCGATCGAGAACAGGCCGATGGCGATGCCGAGCCCGGCGAGCAAGCGAGGCTGGAGCACCCGACCGAGCCAGAGCCCCGCGAGGGCTGACACCGCGGCCATGCCGGCAATGGACCCCACGCCGAACAGCGTGATGTAGACGAGACGCTCCAGCGCCGTCGGCAAGGCGGCGAACACGACCGCGGTCAGCGCGCTCGTACCGGCCAGGCCATGCAGCGCGCCCACCGACAACGCCTGCAGCGTCGTACGGACCGGCCGCACCTGCTCGGGTCGCGGCCGCGTCACGAGAGTTCTGATCCCCAGCGCGACGAGGACCACCCCGACGAGCCCGGTGAAGGCGCGGTCGGCCGAATCAGGCAGGGCCCGGCCGAGGACGACCAGGACGATGCTCATCAGGACCAGCGACACGGTGTGCCCGAAGCCCCACACCGCGCCGAGCCACGCACTCCGCCGAGCGCCGCGATGGCCGGTGATCAGCACCGACACGGCCGCGAGGTGATCGGGCTCCAGCGAGTGCCGCGCGCCCTGAGCGGCCCCGAGCACGACCGCCGCGAACATCAGATCTCTCCCAGTACGAGCTGCCCCTGCGCATCGGCCATCGCCCACCGCAGCGTCCCGCGCGTGCTGTCGGCCCCCCATGCGACCCGGGAGATCTTGCCCGCGCCGCGCATGCTCCAGACCGGTTGCGTGAGCTTGGGAGGCATCCAGACGGCGACCACGCCATCTCGGCTGCCCGAGATCAGGACATCCACGAGCGGGGCGAACGCGACCTCGGTCACCACGTCGGTGTGCCCCTCGAGCTGGACGGGACGGCGACCCTCGGGCCCCTTCTTGTCGAACGGCCAGAGGGAGATCGTGGCGTCCCCCGACGTCGCGAGCCAGCTCCCGTCGTGGTTGAACGAGATGCTGCGCGGCTTCGCGGGGTAGCCCGACATCTGGGAGTCCTGGCCGGAGGCCACGCGCCAGAAGTGAACGCTGTTGTCCTGGCACCCGCAGGCCACGACGGAGCCATCGGGGGAGAACACGATCGAGACCATCGACCCACGCCACGCGAGCTTGCGCAGCGGCTTGCCCGTCGCTGGCGCGACCAGCGTTGCGCCGCCGTAACAGGCCATCCCGAGGCTCTTGCCACTGGGACTGAACGCGAGGCCCGCGACGGTCGATGCGACCGCGTCCGTCACGACGGCACCGCCGGCGCCGAAGACGTGCGCCCGCGTCCCGAGCGCGACGGCGGAGTACTCGCCTTTCGGGGACCAGCATGCGTGGTCCGCCCACGTCCCGCTCGGGGGCAGGAGCTCCGTCGGCGCGGTGAAGGGTGCTTCCCACAACCGCACGGCGCCGTCCTGCCCGGTGGTGAGGAGGGCGGCGCGCCGTGGATGCCACGCCAGCGACTGGAGCGGGCCCTCGTGGGCGCGAACGCATCGCCGCTCTCCGTCCGGGGAGTAGAGAGCGAGCTCGCCGCTGTCATCGCCGACCGCGAGGAGGTCTCCCGTGCTCGACCAGGCCATCGCCGTCGGATATCCCGGTCGGGTCACCAGGAGAGGGCGTTGCTCCATCGCGCGCTCCGGTCGAACACTCAGGCGAGGCACGACGCGAGTCCCTCTTTCAGCTCCGCGCGATCGAGGTTCCGACCGATGAACACGACCTGGCTCTTCCGGGGCCGCGCTCCCCACACCGCATCGGGGCGCCCATCGAACAGCATGTGGACGCCCTGGAACACGAACCGCTGGTCGGACCCCGCGATGTCGAGGATGCCCTTCATGCGGAAGATGTCGGCCCCACGCTCGCGCAGCAGCGTCCCGAGCCACGCGTTCAGGCGCTTCTCGTCGAACGGACGATCGAACTCGACGCCCACCGACCCGACGGCGTTGTCGTGCGTATGGGCCGCTGCGAATTCGCGTTCGACCACGGGGCTCACGAGCTGTCCGGCAGCATCACGGAGCTGGAAGGTGAACTCGCTCGGCAGGTGCTGCGTGAACACGACGTAGAGCCTCGTCGGTCCGATCGGGAGGCCGAAGGAGTACGGGGCAGTCCCGACGAGCTCGAGCTCGACGGCCCGCGCGACCTCGATCCCCGCGCCCGGCGCGATGGGTACGGGTTCCTCCGCGAGCTTTCGCATCGCGCGCTCCGCCGCGCCCGCCAGCGCCTCCAGGCTCGCCTCCTCGATGGGAGCGACGAGGAGCTTCATGCTCGGATCAGGCCCCGCCTCGAGGTGGGCCGCGTATGGCCCTGACTCGAGCCGGTACACCCCGCCCCACTCGAACGGGTACTCGGGTTCCAGGAAATCGGGCCTCAGCTCCAGGGCGCGCTGGAGGTCGAAGCCCCCGACGTCGAGGACCGCGGCGAGCGGTACGTCGCCGTGCTGGCCCCGGAGGACGCGCGCCATGCCGTTGAGGCCACGCACCCGCCGCTCGATGTCCGCCGCTTCATCGGCCGACACGAGATCGACCTTGTTCACGACAATGACGTCCGCGAACGCCAGCTGCTCGTGGGCCTCGGTCTGGTGCCCGAGGTGGAGGTCGAGGTGCTTCGCGTCGACCAGGGTCACGATGCCATCGAGGCGAAAGTCACTCTGGACGTCCTCGTCGACGAAGAACGTCTGGGCGACCGGACCGGGGTTCGCCATCCCCGTCGTCTCGACGACGATGCGATCGAACTTGTCGCGTCGCTTCATCAAGTTTCCGAGGACCCGGATCAGATCGCCGCGGACGGTGCAGCAGATGCACCCGTTGTTCATCTCGAAGATCTCTTCGTCGGCCTTGATGACGAGGGCCTGGTCGATCCCGATCTCGCCGAACTCGTTCTCGATGACGGCGATGCGTTGCCCGTGATGCTCGGTGAGGATCCGGTTCAACAAGGTGGTCTTCCCGGCGCCCAGGAAGCCGGTGAGGACAGTGACGGGAACGCGCTCGCTCATCCCGTATGCGTAATCGCAATTGGAACTCAATTGCAATCGAATTGCCTATATTCCGAACCGGCGTCCGGCGGTCGTCTGCAGGCGGAGGAGCCGATACGGCGGTTCCGCCGCGCACGCCGTCCCCGCACTCGGCACGAAGAACGCGTGGTCCTCGAGGACGACGAGGCCCGTCTTCCACGCCGTGATCTCGTCCGCCGTCACGACACCTGAGCCGGTGCGGGGTAGATCGAGCAGGAGCGTCGCGCCGGGAAACCGCCTCGCGATCCGCGTCAGCAGCGCGGGGACGAGCTCCCTCGGCAGATACGCGAGGACGGCTTCGAGCACGAAGCAGTGCGGTGACGGCAACGTCGCCACGAGGTCCATCCACGTCAGATCCGTGATCGAGGCGGCCAGGTGGCCCCGCCGCGGGCTGCCCGGAAGGTGCGACTGGCGCAACGCGACGATGGGAGGCAGGTCGATATCGAGCCACCGCTGGGTACCGTTGTCGATCCGCTCGAAGCGCGTGCTGAATCCGGCCCCGAGCTCGACAACGGTCCCGTGCGGGGCGCGGGCCTGGTGGTCGCGGAGTCGGTCGTCGATGTGAAGCGACCGCGTCGCGATCACCCGCGTACGCCGCGGACACACGCCTCCCAGGGGAAGGCCGAGCCGACTCGCCAGGCGCGTGGCGTGGGCATCGCGCAGGACGGACGCGAAGCGAGAGGCGTCCGCGGCGCGAGCGCGGAGCGTACCGATCGCGGTGGCCTGGGCATGTGGCAGGGCAACCCCTCGCACCACCTGGGCCGGACGTCCCGGGAGCAAGGCCGGCATCTGTTCGCCGGTGAACCGTGACCACGCGCCCTGCACCCGGAGGACCTTACGCTCGGCTTCGAGATTTATGCAATCTTATTGCACTTGCATCGACGTTGCATTGCTTTCATCCGTCGTTCCCCTCAGGGCACCGCGCTTCCATCCCAGTACGTCGTCGCCTTGCCGTACGCGCGCAGGCCACACTCGTGGCCCGTGCGTCGGCCGTCGAAGTCGTCCGGCGTGATGTGGATCCCGCCATAGATGCGCGACTGACCAGCCTGGTCGGCGGCGTCGAAATATGTCGCCCATTCGAGTCGAACATCGACGCTGGGCCCCTGCTCGAACACGAGGTACTGACCCGCCTTCGCCGTGAACGCACCGAGACCACCCGGGAAGTACGGCGTGCCGGTGATCGCGGCGAGGACCTCGGCGGCCGCTCGGCTGAAGGTGCTGTGCCCGGACACGTAGCCGGGGAATGCGGGCGTCACGAACGTGCGGCGCTGGTAGGGGATCCAGTCCATCGCCCGGATCCAGGCGACGCCTCCGACCTCGTGCCTCCGGTCGCCGGGCTCGCCGCGCCAGCTCTTGACCGCCACCTGGCCGATGAAGCGCCGCAGGTGCGCGTGACGCTGTCCCGGTGCACTCGACTCGGCCGTGACGAGCTCGATGAGCCCCTCGACAAGAGGGAGACCGTCCTCGTGATACGAGGGTAGCGCAGGGTCACTCGCTTGACCGGCCACCGCCATGTGGCGAACGAGCTTGATCGGGCGCGCACTGAGCGAGAGGCGCTTGAGCTCCCACGCCGCGATCGCAGCATCGTGAACGGCGCCGTTCAGCGCGAGGTACAGGTGCACATCCCAGGCGAGCGGGTCGAGCTCGGGGCCGGTACCGCCGAGCCGCCGCGCGAAGCCAGGCGCATCGGTCACCTCGTTCGCGAGCTTGTCCCAGTGGCCGGGCGGCGTCTCCGACTTCGGACCGTCGGCCCAGAACTCGGCCAGGACGCGCGCGAAGTCACCGCGGGGGACGACGTTCGGTGCGTAAGGCTCGCCGGTCGCGGGGTTCACGGGATGGCCCCCGCCCTCGTCGCTCGCGAGCGGGTTGTTGCCGTAGCGCCCCGGCGAGATGTCGACCAGCACCCCATCGGTGTGGTCGAGGTTCGCCGACCGCGCGAGCACCGTCACGACCCAGTCCTTCATGGCGGGCGATGCGAAGCTCGGGTAGGCGCCCCAATCGAAGTAGGGCCGCGTGCCGTCACGCACCAGTGCGAACGGCGTGACGCCAACGCCCCAGTTCGAGCCGATGTAGCCCTGCTGTCCCGACGGGAGGACGATGCCGTTCTGGGTCTCGGCGACCGCGAGGTTCAGCGGCTGGTACTCGGACGGGTTCGTGCAGATGGTGCCGGGCTGCACGACCACGAGTGGCTCGTTGACCGGGGCCCAGCCGGTCAGATCCGCGTAGTCGTTGGCCTCGTTGGCACCGTCGTTCGCGAACGCCTCGATCACGCGCTGCCCGATCCGGTTGCCGAGCGCGCGTGGCGTCGAACCGACCGTGGTCGTGTCAGCGACGGGGTACCCCAGCGTGCTCATGAAGGCCTCGAAGCACGCCTGGGAAACGCCGCCTCCGACCGCGGTGCGGTAGCGATGGGACAGCACGCGGTACGCGGCGTAGCTGATCGCTTCGCGCCGGGCGGCCTCGATGTCGGAGGCAGAGAGTCGCTCCTGTGCGAGATAGGCATCGGAGACCGTGTCGTAGGCCGTCCACGCGTCCCACATCGCGACCGAGACGTGGAACAGGTTGCGCGCGTGAACCCCGGGACGGGGAATGTCGCGCCGGATCGCACCGAGGATCTGTTCGTTCCACCGGCGCGCGATCGAGCGATCGGGCGTCGGATCGACCTCGGCGACGGGACATGTCGGATCGGGCGGTGGTGGTGGCTGCCCCCCGCCGTTCGGCAGGTAGCGCGGTACCACCCGCGTGCCGCGGTACATGATCGTTCCCGCGTCGAGCCTCGCCGAGACCACGTTGCCACCCACGGCCCAGACGCCGCCCTCGGGGTCGATCCAGATCGAGTGCAGAGACTCGATCGACAGCTCGAACCCGTGATCGCGTTCCTGCCACGTCCCGTCGGACGCTCGCTGGTAGAGCGTCGCCCCGCTGCCGCTCGCCCACGCGTCCTTCGCGTCCGCGCGCACCCACACCCCTTGCACGAGCTCACCGCCACGCGGCGACCGGTCGACGAAGGGCCCGGTGTCGCGCTTCTCGACGATCGTGCCGGCGGGACCGCCGACGGCGACCACGAGGTCGCCCCCCGCATGAACCGTGAACAGGGTCGCCGCCGTCGGGCTCTCCACCAGCTCGAGCTCGGCCCCGGTCCAGTGCAGGATCGTTCCCTTGCCCCCGACGATGTACGGCCGGCCGTCGCGATCGCCCCACACCTTGAAGAAGCCCACGGCGTCGTTGTCGTCCGTGGTCGCTGGAACGCCGAGCGGGATCGGCACGTCACTCCAGACCACGCCGTCGTAGTGCCAGACAAAGCCGTTGCGCCCCGACACGCTCCCGACGGCCCACACATCGTCCGCACGAGCGGCATACAGCCCGAAGATCGTGTGCTCCGCGAGGCCGGGCGTCGCCATGCGCGTGAACTGCGAGCCATCGAAGCGCAAGATGGTGGCGTCCTTGCCGGCGAGGTAGGTCGGCCCGTCAGGCACGGGCGCGATCCACCACAGGTCACCGCGGGTGCCCGTGGCGATGCGGCTCCACGCCGCGCCGTCGTAACGCAGCACGATCGGCCCCTGCCCCTTGTCGGAGCCGACCGCCCATACGTCTCGTGACGATGTGCCGTTGACGGCGAGCAATGCCTCGGTGAGGTCCGTGGCCGCGAGCTGGTAGGACGCCGGCTCGCTCGTCTGGCACGCCGTGACCACCGCAGCGAGTACGACGATCTCGACTGCGGTGCGCACTCAGCGCTCCTCGCGCGGCTGCGGCGCGGTCACGACCTCGAAGTCCATCGTGCTGTCGTTGCTGTCCTGCAGCACCGCGCGTTCGCCGATCCGGGTGCGAACGCGACGGATGGCGCTCTCGCCGACATAGGTACCGGAGCTGAAGACGAACCCCCGATCGAGCGCCGCGGGGACGCGCTTGTAGGTCACCGAGTCGCCATCCATCAACGCCTCGAACGCATCCACGACCCACGAGAGCGGCACCTTGGTCGCATCGGAGAACCCGGTATCCGCGGTGGGCAACGTCTCGACGTTGTCGCCGCGCAGGAGCACCACTCCGGGGCCGAACACCGGCAAGAGCCAATCGAAGCCGCCTTCGAAGCGCACCCGCTCGAGGTTCGCCACCGTCGGATAATCGACGTCGCGATTGTCGGCGCGCATGTTGTAGGCCTCGAAGTCCGCGTCGGTCATATCGACCGTGCTCTGCGGCTGGTGGTTCGTACCGTCGTGGGCGATCACGATGGAGCCGCCCGGGGGGACCGGCACATCGCTCCCCGAACCCGGGATGCGCCAGATCGAGTTGACGTACACGTGCTCCAGGTCCGCGGCGAACGGCGTCACGGGCTGACCGGGATTGATCGCACCGGCCGAGCCGTGCACGTCGGCAAGGAGGAGCCCGTCCGCGTACAGGAGGTGCGTCGAGTTGTTGTAGACCTCGACGAACTGGTCGTCGAAGTAGTGGTCGCCCTCCTCGAGGCCCGCCGCCCCCGTGTACGAGACCTCCTCGATGAGAAAGCCTCCCAGCACCGGCCCGTCGAGCACCAGCGCGAGGGTGGTGTCGCCTGTCGCGAGGCTCCCCCGCGCGGTGAGCTCGATCGCGCCCTGGTGGCCCGTGAGCGCCTCCACCCTGGCCTCGGAGAGGTCGATCGTCGCCTCCACCGTGGCCGCGCCAGAGAGGCTGACCGAGGCCCGTCCTTCTGCATCCGTGACGAGCGTGACGGGCGGCCCCGACGCCGGGGTCACCACGATCTCGACCCCCGCTGCGAGCTCTTCTGCGTAGCTGGCTGGCCAGCGCACCTGGATCGAGCGCGCATCCGAGGCGGCGTCCGCCCCTTCCACGTCGTCGGTGTCGTCGCCTCCACACCCAACACACACGGCAACCAAGAACACGGCGAGCGAGGCTTGAAGACGCATCGACTCTACCTATCCTGACCGCCTTGCGTTTGCAAACCGTTTGCATCACGCAACCCTCTCGGCTAGCGTGCACGGGTGAGATTCGCACCGGCGTGTCTGCTCGTGCTCGCGGCCTGCCCCGCTGACGGTGCCGATGCCCCTGACGCCAACATGGTGATGGACGGGGCCGGCGCGGCCCGCATCGAGCTCGGCACCGGTGTGACCGCGTACGTCGAGCTGGGTGACGAAGATCCGGTGGAGCTGGTGTTCGGGCCCCAGGGGGGCTGGCACATCGACGTGGCGGCCCGGTTCTGGAACCTCGACCCCGATACCATCGATCTCGAGTACCAGTTCGTCCTCGACGGCACGGACGAGCCCGTGAACTACCCCGCACGCTACACCTTGACGCGACGGCGCGTGATCGACATGGGCGATCACTTCGTGCGGCTCGGTGACCGCGCGGTGCTCGACATCACCCAACCGGGCGGGGTCCTGAGCACGGCCGGTACGCTCTCGGTTCGCGCCATCACGGGTGACACCGAGCTCGCGTCCTCGCGCCGGCACGTCCGCGTGGTCGACGAAGCGCCGTGACCCGCGCGCGACCGATCACGACGCAATCGCAAATCTATTGCATCACTGGTCCTATTGCGATAACTGACGGCGGATGACGGTCGACGACCTCGCCACGTACGACGCCTGGTACGAGTGCATCACGCGCAAGTGTCGGATCGCCATGACTCCCGAGTACGTGGCTGGCCGGGTCGCCGCGCTCTCGGACGAGACCTCATCCGATACGAAGGCCTTCACTCGGATCTACGGTGACGCGCACCGTCGCCGCGTGCTCGGGTACTTCCAGCGCGCCTCCGAGTCGCTTGCGGCGTGACCGCGACCGGGTGACGTCGGCTCCGGCGCGGCCGTCACGGACAGCGAACGCGCGGATTGACATCGACACACGCTGGATGTAGTTGCAAAGCCTTTGCACGAGGTCATATGGAGAAGCTACCGGTCACGGTCCTGAGCGGTTTCCTCGGTGCGGGCAAGACCACCCTGCTGAACCAGATCCTCGCCAATCGCGAGGGTCGCAAGGTCGCCGTCATCGTCAACGACATGAGCGAAGTGAACATCGACGCGCGACTGGTCTCGGGCGGCAAGGTCGCGCTCTCGCGTGTCGACGAGAAGCTCGTGGAGATGCAGAACGGATGCATCTGCTGCACGTTGCGCGAGGATCTCCTGATCGAGGTCTCGCGGCTCGCCCGCGAGGGCCGGTTCGACTACCTGCTCGTGGAATCGACCGGCATCTCGGAGCCCCTCCCCGTCGCCGAGACCTTCACCTTCGAGGACGCGACCGGCCAGCAGCTCTCGGACGTGGCGCGACTCGATACGATGGTGACGGTCGTGGATGCGAAGAACTTCCTCCGCGACTGGCAGTCCGAGGATGACCTGCAGGTGCGCGAGGCCGCGCTCGATGACGAGGACGCGCGGACCGTCGTGGACCTGCTCGTCGAGCAGGTCGAGTTCGCCAACGTCATCGTGATCTCGAAGGTCGACCTCGTCACCCCCGCCGAGGTCGACCACCTCGAGGTCATTCTGCGCCAGCTGAATCGCGACGCGCAGATCATCCGGGCCGAGCGAGGGCGGGTGCCCCTCGACCGCGTGCTCGGAACGGGCGCGTTCGACTTCGAGCGCGCGGCGCGCGCCCCGGGCTGGATGGCCGAGTTGCGGGGCGAGCACGTGCCGGAGACCGAGGAGTACGGCATCTCGAGCTTCGTCTTCCGCGCGCGCCGACCGTTTCACCCCGCGCGCCTCTGGGCGCTCCTGCATGACGAGGCGGCCTGGAGCCGCGTGCTGCGCTCGAAGGGCTTCATGTGGATCGCCTCGCGGTCGCCGGTCATGGCCATCTGGTCCCAGGCCGGCGCCTCGGGCAACGTGACCCCCGGCGGCATGTGGTTCGCGGTCCTTCCGAAGAGCGAGTGGCCAACCGATGACGAGACGCGGAGCCAGCTCGATCGGGACTGGCAGGAGCCATGGGGTGATCGCCGTCAGGAGCTCGTCATCATCGGACAGCAGCTCGACGAGGTCGCGCTGCGTCGCCGCTTCGAGGAGGCCCTGGTCACGGATTCCGAGCTCGAGGGTGGAGTGATGACCTGGAACCGGTTCGAGGATCCGTTTCCATCCTGGGTCGACGACGTCTAGTTGCAAATCCATTGCACCAGCACTCGAGTCGTGCTTCCGTGTGGGCGATGGATGCAACTCCGGCCTGTTGCGATGACCACGATCACCCTCCCCGCGCGCAGAGCATCGGACGCGACAGCATCGTCGTGACGTCCCACACCTCGGGGATCATCCGGATCTTCGATCGGGACATCAACGCGGTGATCCTGCGGCGCCCACCCGACGCCGCGGTGGCGGCCGAGGTGGCCGCGCTCGGTGGGGACGAGCGACCAGCGACGAAGCTGGTGGTCGAAGCCCGGGACGATGCGCGGGCGGCGCTCCACGGCGGCCTCGGCTTGCCGCGAGCCCTCACGAACGACATCGCGTTCTGGGTCGGCGTGATGTCGGATCTGTGCGACGTCCCGCTCGTGGGCGTCCGGCTCGCCCACGAGGCCAAGGCCATGTGTCCCCGGTTCCACGTCGACCGCGTGCTGCTTCGACTCGTCATCGCGTACGCCGGCGAGGGGACGGAGATGATCAGCGAGGGACAGGTGAATCGCAGCAAGCTCTCGCCCCACCATGGTGGACTCCCGGATGAGACGTCGGGCCTCCTCCGCGAGGGCGGCACGATCGCGCGGGCCCAGACGGGCGACGTCGTCATCATGAAGGGCGAGCTCTGGGACTCCGATGTTGGGGGGATCGTGCATCGCTCGCCGCGCCCGGCCTCGACGCGGTGGCTGCTCACGCTCGACCCGCTCGGGTGATGGGCTTATCGCAAAGCGATTGCATTAGCACACGTGGTTGATGTACCCACTTCGCATGAAGCCCCCGCTCCTCCTGATCGCATGCGCCGTCCTCGTCCTCGGGGCGTGCGGTGCCGATAACATGGCAGACGACACCGAGAACGATTGCGCCGGTCATGGCGAGTACCTTCACGGCCACTGCCACTGCGAGCGCGGTTACATGCAGACTGCCGACGAGCAGAGCTGCGTCGAGCTCGCGGACATCGATGAGCCCGATGCGCCCAGTGACGAACCCGATGGTCCGATGGACGAGCCCGACGCGCCGGTGGATGAGCCTGCGGAGCTCGTGTTCAACCCGGGCACGCAGACGGCCCGGACCCGGACCGAGTCCGGTGGAGAGCGCGTATGGGTCCTCAACGGCGTCGATGGGATGAGCGTCCTCACGGTCGAGAACTACGAGAGCTATGGCGGCCCCACGACTCCCGGCACCGTCACGATGACGGCGCAAGAGACGAGCTACGCGACGTGTGCCACGTGCCTGCTCTACCAGACGGGCTGCACGGCCCACGATGATCACTTCCATTGCTCGACCACCTACATGCCGCGCGCCGAAGGCACGGTAGAGCTCACCGCGCTCGGAACCGCTGCCGGCGAGACCTTCTCCGGGTCGCTGACCAACATCGTGTTCCAGGAGGTCACGATCAACCAGCAGCTGGAGACCACGCCAGTGCCGGGCGCGCAGGCCTATCGGCTTGCATCGTGGGCGTTCTCCGCTGCGTTGACCCCGTGAAATCGCGTGCGAGGGCCGCACGCTTTCGGTAGGCTGCAGGCATGTCCTCGTGGCCGCTGGCGCTCGCTGCTGTGCTCGGTACGGCCATCGCGGCGTGCATGGCGGGTGGATCGCCGTGCCCCTGCGGCGAGGCCTACCGCGACGACCCGTTCAGCTCGCAGCCCCTCGAGATCGGCGTCGAGCATGACGCGACCGTGCATTGTTACTGCCGGTGCGGGGACGACGAGCCGGTCCGGATGCCTCCCTCGGAGACCTGTAGCGGCTACGAAGGTCCGTGTGGGCGCCCCGATGGCACCATCGCGCGCCTCTCCTGCGAATGAGTCAGCGGTCGTCGAGCCAGCGGCGCGGCCCGGCCGCCGCGAGATCGACGGCGATCCAGGCGACGAGCGCGACCGCACAGATCCATTCATGAATCGCGTGCGGATGCGCCGCCGCCTCGTGGAGCTGGGGATGGGCGACCGGGCCGAAGAACTGGGCGAACCCAGCCGCGGCGAGGGCAGCTGTCACCGCGCCGAAGACGCGCTGTCGTAGGTCATGCGCCAGCTCGCGGGCGGCCGAGGCGAGCAGGAACGCGAGCGCGACGGGAACGCCGATCCCCTTGTGCACGAGCACCGCCGCCACGACCGCCGCGGCACCGCCGACGTGGACGGTGCTGGCAACGATCACGGCCCCGATCGTGAGCACCACGGGCGACCAGCCGGCGAAGAGCTGGGCCGGGAGGGCGGCCTCGAGGACCGCCGCGACCATGACGCCGACGACGTACGTGGGAAGGACGCTCCGGGCCCGCGGAATCCACCACTGCCCGGTGCGACCGAACGCGGCGGCGAAGGCGGGGGTGGCCACCATGCGCAGGAGGCCTGACCATGGACTGATGAGCGCGGCGGCGAGCACGCTCGTGCTGGTCCACGCATCGGCGTGATGCGCCGGATCACTCAGGCGAAGGCGACGCGCGACGACCTCGCCGATCACGAGCGTGGTGAGGAGCAGCGGTGCCGTCTCGAAGAAGAGAGGCACGAGCGCCTCGCGCACGGACAGCTCGTGAGCGCGGGCCGTGGCAAAGATGTCTTCGGTGTTCGGCACCACCAGGAGCAGCGCGATACAGAACAGGAACGCGAGGCCGCACGCGAGGTGCGTGCGGTGCTCCACGTCGACCGGCCGATCGTGGCGGTCGACGACCATCCTGATCATGACGCCAAGCCCGACGGCGATCACCGTGTGCGTCGTCTCGTGCGGCAGCACCTCCACCACCGCGTCGCCGATCATCGCGCCCGCCACCGTCATGGTGCACAGCCCCGCCGCGATCGCGAAGAGCGTGCGGCGGTCGGTCAGCCGCAGCGACGTCCCCACGAAGAGGCCCTCGGGCACGCGGTGCAGCAGCAGCGCGACGATCAGGGGGACCAGCTCGGCATCGAAGGGCTGACCGCGGAGGATCACGCCGAGGGTGGCGCCATCGAAGAGGGCGTGCAGTCCGAGCGCGGTCACGGCCACGATCACGCCCATCCGCGAGGCGCGGCTGTGGGTGTAGCTCTCGATCGCCTGGTAGGCCGCATATCCCCCGACCAGGCCGAGGACCGGCGCGACCCCGCCGTCCTCGAGCAGGTGCGGGAGCGTCCGGGTGATCACCACGCCCGGCACGAGCGCGAGCGTGATGGCATCGAGCACGTGCATGCCCCGCGGCGAGCGCGCGGCCAGGGGCGCGAGCAAGGGCCCCACGAACATGCCGGCGATCGACACGGCGAGGGCGAGGGCCAGCACGCCTGCACATTATGCCGCAATACTATTGCAAATCAATTGCAACGACTCATCATACGCAGGTGCCCGACGGCATGCTGGAATGGGTCGTCATCGGGGGGGGCGTGCATGGCACGCACCTGTCCCACGTGCTCACCACCGGGAAGGGGGTCGCGCGTGACCGCGTTTGCGTGCTCGACCGCGAGGCCGAGCCGCTGGCCGTGTTCTGGCAGTACACGGCGGCGACCGGCATGACGCACATGCGTTCGGTGGGCGTGCACCATCTCGATCTGCATCCGTACTCCCTGCTCGACTTCCACAAGCGGTCCCGCGGCCGCCACGGCGGGTTCATTCCCCCGTACGACCGCCCTCGCCTCTCGCTGTTTCGGGCCCATTCCAGGCACGTCACCGAGAAGCACGGCCTCGATGCGCTCCGCGTGATGGCGGCCGCGACGTCTGTCGAGCGGACTCCGTCCGGATTCCGGGTCGAGACGAGCCGGGGACCGCTCCAGACCCGACGGGTGGTGCTGGCCCTCGGGGCGAGTGACGAGATCGCGATCCCGACATGGGCGCCCACGCCGGACTGGCACGTCTTTCACCCCGCATTCAGCACCACGCATCTCGCGGCCGGGCAGCGGGTCGCGATCATCGGCGGAGGGATCTCGGCGGCCCAGGTCGCCCTCGATCTGAACCGCCGTGGGCTGCAGGTCTCGATCATCGCCCGCCATGCGCCGCGCGAACACCAGTTCGACAGCGACGCGGGCTGGCTCGGCCCACGCCACATGGCGGCGTTCGCGGCCTCGCCCCTCCACGAACGGCGGGCGCAGATCGACCGGGCCCGACACCGGGGATCGATCCCGCGCGATCTCACACGGGCCCTCCGGCGGGCCGCGCGCGCGGGGACCATCGACTGGCTCGAAGGAGAGATCGCCCGCGTGACGGCGGATGCGTCGTTCGAGCTCGAGCTGACCGAGTCCCGTCGATCGTTGCGCGTCGATCAGGTCGTCCTGGCCACGGGCTTCGCTCGCCGGCGTCCCGGCGGTGCGCTGGTAGATCGCTTGATCGACGACCTCGGCCTCCCCTGCTCCGCATGTGGCTTCCCGCTACCGCGCGACACGCTCGAGTGGGCACCGGGCCTCTACGTCACCGGCTCCCTCGCCGAGCTCCGCCTCGGCCCGTCAGCGCGCAACATCGCTGGAGCCCGCGCGGCGGGCGAACGTCTGATGCAATCGACTTGCAATAACTCCTAGCGCGTGGCACGTTCATGCTCGCCGCGGGCTCCGAACGAGCCTCCCAGCTCACCCCACGCACCCTCGGGGTCCGCGGCATCTCGAGCGGGCCGCGTCGAGAGCGTGTCCTTGTTATGACGAGGGAGCCAGCGTATGGTTGAAGCGATGAAGCCCGACCTCGAAGCGTTTCGCAGCATTCTGCGCGAACGAGGTCTGCGGGCCACGGCGTCTCGCATCGCCGTCCTCCAGCATCTGCGGGCGATGGGCGGTCAGCCCGTCTCGCACGCCGACGTGACCGCGAAGCTCTCGACCGGTCCGTGGGATCCGGCGACGATCTACCGCAACTTGCTCGATCTGGTGGAAGCGGGGCTGGCTCGTCGCACCGATGTTGGCGACCACGTCTGGCGGTTCGAAGCCATCGACGGCGCCCACACCGACGATCACGCGCATTTCGTGTGCAAGGAGTGCGGGGTGGTCGAGTGCCTTCCCGACGTCGAGCTCATGACGCCGAAGCCGAAGGCGAAGGCGCCGCGGGCCGTCAAGCGCCGCGAGGTCGAGCTCCAGCTCCGCGGCATCTGCGATACCTGCACCTAGTACCGCCCCACGTCGTCGCGCGCCGCGCCGTAGCTTCACGTAGGCGGTCGCACCTCGAGCGTCACGTGCGCTACGTGTCCCATCGCGAGGATCTTCTCGCGGCACGCGGCCAGGTCGAGCTCCGGTCCACCGTGCAGGGTGGCCGTGCATCCGTACATACCCGTACCGAGCGACCATACGCGAACCTCCTGGATCGGAGGTGGCAACAGTGCCCGCACCTGCCGCTGGACCGCCCCGCCCGGGTCCATGTCGACGAGCTCGCGCAGCGCGTGGCGACTCCGCGCGACGCACGCGACCAGCGTCGGCACGAGCACGGCCAGGCCCGCCACCGCATCGACGACGGCCAGCGCCGGTCCCCCCAGCAGGAGGCTGCGCCCCGCCGCGGTGCCGATGGCCATCGCGCCGAGCACGAACATCACCGCGCACGTGTGCTCGACCAGCGCGGTCAGCTTGCCGGGGGTGAACCCGAAGGTGGCCCGCGCGAGCCACGAGCGGGCGACGTGGCGCGCGACCGCCGTCACCACCGCGGGGGCCAGCATGCTCGCCGCGAACCATGCGGATGCGGCGAGCAGATACGACTCGATCAGCAGTCCGCCGACGAACGTGAGTCCCGCCAGGACAACCAGCGCCTTGCGGAGGGCCGTGGTCCGCGGCGGCACCGGCCGCTCGACGGGCAGGCAGTGACACACACTCACGGATGCAGACTACATCACGTGTGACTTCATTTCTATTGTAATGCCGTTGCATCTACGCCGGACGTGCGGTTGACTCGCGCCATGAAGTCACTATCGATCGCTCTGACCTCGCTTCTCGGGTTCACCCTGTCCGTCGCCGCGTGCGGCGATGACTCCTCAGACGGCGGCGATGGTAACGAAGAAGAGGTCATCACTACGGTGACCCTCGAGTTCACGCCTTCGGGTGGAGGCGCCACCGTGTCGGCCTCCTTCCGGGATACGGACGGCGATGGCGGCAATGCCCCCGTGATCGATCCGGTCATGCTCCCGGCCGGATCGTTCTCCCTGGCGGTGCGCTTCCTGAACGAGCTCGAGACGCCGGCCGAGGAGATCACGGAGGAGGTCGCGGACGAGGCAGACGAGCATCAGGTCTTCTTCACCGGTACGGCCGTTGTGGGTCCGGCGACGACGAACACGACCGGGCCCCTGACCCAGGCCTACGCGGACACCGACGCGAACGGCAACCCGATCGGACTCGACAACACGATCACGGCCGCCGCCGGGACCGGGGTTCTCACCGTGACCCTCCGCCACCTGCCCCCCGTGAACGCCGTCGATCAGAAGGTCGCGGGCCTCGCCGACGACGTGAAGACGGGCGGCATCTCCAGCCTGCCCGGTGCCAGCGACGTGTCCGTCAACTTCAACGTCACCGTCCCGTAGCGGCTACTCGGACTCGGCGACGTGGTCGAGCACCATCTGGACGAGGTGCTCGATATGGGAATCGGCGAGCTCGTAGTACACGTGCTTGCCCTCGCGCCGTCGCTGGACGAGGCGTTCGCTGTGCAGCAGCCGTAGCTGCTGCGACAGCGTGGAGAGCTGGGTGCCGGTCTCCGCGGCCAGCTCGCTCACGCACCACTCGCCAAGCGAGAGGCGCTGCAGGAGCTTCAACCGCGACGGATCTCCGGCCGCCCGGAACAGCGCGGCCGCGCGCACGAAGGCGGTGTCGGACGGACTCTTGACCCCCGTCCGGCGCGGATGCGTGTGCGCCGGGGCCCCCTTCACGCCAGAGACAGTGGGCCGTGATCGTCGCAGTGTCCAGCGTGGTCGTGGTGCAGGTGACCATCGACCAGGTAGTCGACGTGATCCCCGTGGGGCACCTGTGCGTGACCGCAGCCCGGACCATGCTTGTGGTCAGCGGGGTGCTTCGAGCACGCATGGTTCGGCGTGCAGGCCGCCGGGTTCGCCGCGTCGACGGCGATGCCGCACTCGTCGAAGTGGCCGTCGTGCTCGCGGTGCAGATGACCATCGTGCAGGTAGTCGACGTGATCGCCGTGCTTCACGGAGGGATGGCCGCAGGTGGGGCCGTGGACGTGGTCGTGCTTGTCGTGGGGCTTGTGAGACATGGGGGCTCCGCGTTGATTTAACAGTTCAACGATTGATGAAGTATCACAAGGTCCGAACCCGGGCAAGCCCCGAAACGAAACCGGCCCAACCCCCGCGAAGGGATTGGGCCACGTCCGTCACACGACGGAAACCTGGGTTACTTGCGGCGGCGCTTGCGCGAGCCGAGCACGAGGCCAAGCGTCAGGAGGGCGAGGGCCGAAGCGCCCGACGGACCCGGGTTCGCCGAGCAGCAGCCGCCCTCGTCGCCATCGCCATCGCCGTCGCCATCGCCATCGCCGTCGCCGCCGCCACCCTCGGTGGCGCAGTCCGCGTTGCAGCCGTCACCGTCGATGCGGTTGCCGTCGTCGCAGGTCTCGCCGGAGTCGACTTCGCCGTTGCCGCAGGTGATCGCGGGACCCGCGAGCGCCACGACGCAGACGTCATCCATCGTCCAGCCGCCCATCTCGAGGCCCTGGTCCGAGGCGAGCTCGAAGCGCAGCTTCACCTTGCCGTCGACGATGTGCGGGGCGAGATCGAAGTCCGCGAAGCGCCACTCGCGATCGGTGTGGTGCGTCGAGGCGTTCTGCTGTGAGGGGCTCGCGTAGTTGCTCCACACCTGCGTGCCGTTGACGAGGATGCGCGCCTGGTCGAACACGCCGTCCTCGACGTTCAGCCAGCGCCACATGTGGAGGCGGACCGCCGTCTTGCCCTCGAGCTCGATCGCGGGCGACTCGATGTACGCGTTGGTGTCGGGCGTGTATGCGCCGTCCAGGCGCAGGCCGAGCACGTTGTTGCCCGTGTGCGCGCTCGCCGGGTCACCGCTCTCGCCCTGCGAGACGCCGGCGCCCCAGCCGAGCGTGCCGGCCCAGCCGTTGAGCCCGGTCTCGAAGCCCTCGCAGTAGATCTCCTCGGTGGCGCCCACGTAGAACTCGTAGAAGGGATCCGCCGCGTTGATCGGGAGGCTCGTCGAGCCATCCGCGTTGGTGACGATGACCTTGTACTGGATGACGCTGCCTTCGGGCTGCTGGGGGATGTCACCCTCGAAGCCGTTCGCGCTCGCCGTCATCGGGACGGTGGCGACCGTGCCGCCGCGGAGCTTCCACTCGATCGAGGCGCCCGTGATGTCGCCTCCACACGTGGAGTTGCTGGCGATCTCGATCGCGACGTTGAACTTGTCGCGGGTCGGGAGGCCGACCGAGAGGCTGGCCGACGCGTCGGCGAGACCATGGCGATCCCATGCCTCGACGAGGTCGCACTTGTTCGGCGTACCGTTGGTCAGGTCACCGTCGTCATCGTCAGCGACCAGCGCCTCCATGAACGTCGACGGGATGTCGGTCGCGCGCGAAATGACGCCGTAATAGATCTTGCCCGCCTGCGACCAGGCCGGGCCCTCACCGAGGGACGCGACCAGGTTCGTCGTCATGTCCCAGAGCGTGCCGCCGATGATCTCGCCCTCGTCGTGGGGGCGGTTCGGGTCGGCGTCCTCGGGCCAGCGCTTCTCGACGCCGTTGGGGTTCAGGTTGCGAAGCGGCTGGTTGGTGAAGAAGAAGCCGCGGCCGAGGCCATTGTCGCGCGTGATGAGCGCCGACAGGAAGTCACTCGTGCCCTCCGACAGGGCGCGCGCGCTATCGGTGATGCCCATGGGGTTCGACTTGTCGTGCAGGCCGTGGCCGAACTCGTGATAGACGACGTCGGCGAGCCGGGCCGTGTTCTCGCAGTCGGAGCCGCGCAGGAAGAAGTTGATCGTCTGGCCGTCGTAGTAGGCGTTGCACTGATCCTGAATGCTGACGTTGACGTTCAGGCGAGCGTTGACCCACTGCGTGGTGGCCGGGGAGAGCGCTCCCAGCCCACCGGTCCGGATGAACTCCTTCACGACGTTGGTGTGGACGTAGGCGCTGAGCTGTCCGTCCGCCGCCTCGTCGGTGGACTTGGTCCACAGGATCGAACCATTCGGCTGGAGCGGCAACGTGTCGGCCGCGAGCGTTCCCGACTCGACGTTGATCCGCGCGTAGGTTCCGCTGAGCCTGAGCGCGACGCTCGAGGCGGCCGCGCCGTCCCACGTGACGACACCCGCGACGTCCGCGGTGGCCGCCACGCCGTTCACGTTGTGGGTCGCGTAGGACGCCGGCCGCGCCGAGTAACCATCACCTGGATAGCGGTTCGGGACGTTGAAGTTCACGGTCCCGGTCGCGTTGATCACGTGGGAGACCCGCGCGACCGGCGCTCCCGTCGCCGCGTCGAGCCAGACCGTCCAGCGACCCGCGCCCGCCTTCGCCCTGACCGCGACCTGCTCGACGAGGGAGAACGTGATGTCGGGCGTGGCGCCCGTCTTCGTGTGCACCGTCGGGAGGATGATGCGGGGCGCTGCGAGTGCTTGCGAGCCCTCGAGCTCGGCCTCGATGCCCGCCTCGGCGAGCCATGCGATGGCGCGTACGCCCAGGGCCTGCGGGAGGACGCGCGCGGGGTTGGCGGCGACCGTGACGTTGGGCATCGCGGTCGAGCCGGCGAGGAGCAGGCGATCGCGCTTGAAGTTGATGATGACGTACGCCTCGTGAACCGCGATGCCGCCCGCGTGCTGCTGGAAGATGACGGTGCGGACGTCGTCGCCGCCGGTCAGCCCATTGGAGAAGAGCTTGAAGTCGGCGAGCGTCGCGCCCGGCGCCAGCGTCGCGATGTTCGTGGCGAGGAACTGGCGGGCCGCGTTCTCGGCGATCGCCGGATCCGCGACCGAACCGCTGGTCAGGATGCTCGGGCCGTACATGCGCAGCGGAACGTCGGTGTCCGCATCGTAGATGGCCGTCCAGTTGGCGAGAGACGTGCCCGTGGGGCCCGCCTTCCAGGTGGTGTGCAGCGCGCTCCGGGGCGCGCGGATGGCGGTGATCCGACCGGTCTCGCCGTGCTTGTCGAGCTTGACGGCGAAGCTGGTCTGATAGAGCGCGGCCGTCAGGGCGGCGGCAATTCCGAGGGTACGCAGGCGCATCGAATCCTCCCTTTGCGTGCGTGCGCATCAGACACGCGGGCGGAAGGTACGCCAATGGACGGTGGATGACATCCACCTTTCTCATGCGAGGCGCGCCCCACGCATTCCGCGATGTGTCAGGGCATCAGCCTGGGATGCTTCGAGAATTCAGCACCAACCGGGCCCGGGCCATGTCAGCGTGCATCTGCGCGACGAGACTATCGATCGAGTCGAACTTCGCCTCGGGGCGAATCCAGTCGACGAAGCGGCACCGCACGACCCGGTCGTAGAGATCCCCTGCCCAGTCGAGGACATGGACCTCCAGCACGAGCTGACCGTCGTTGACGAAGGTCGGGTTCGTCCCCAGGCTCGCGACCGCCGGCAGCGGCGGACCGCCTTCGACGGCCAGCGTCACGGCGTAGATCCCCGGTCGAACGGGTAGCGAATGCCCGGGGGTCGCGATGTTCGCGGTGGGGACGCCGATGGTGCGGCCCCGCTTCGCGCCGTGCACGACCGGCCCGTCGACATCCCAGTCGCGACCGAGGAGGCGGGCCGCGCCCATGACGTCGCCGGCGGCGAGGGCCTCGCGGATCCGGGTCGACGAAGCGACGACGCCGTCGACCTCGACGGGCGGGACGACGAGGACGCGGAAGCCGGCGCGCTCGCCGTGCGCGCGGAGCGTCTCGATGGTCCCGGTGCGCTGACAGCCGTACGCGAAGTCGTAGCCGACCACGACCGCGCGGGCGCGGAGGCCCGCGACGAGGATCGTCTCGACGAAGGCCTCGGCCGAGGTGGCGGCGAGGGCCGGGGTGAACGGCTCGATCACGGTGGCCGCGAGCCCCGCTTCGCCGAGGAGCTCGAGGCGCCGCTCGGGGGTGGTGATGCGCGCGGGCGGGCCCTTGCTCGAGGTGATGGCGGAGGGATGCGGCTCGAAGGTGAGCGCGATGGCCTGCGTGTCAGGCGTCGTCTGCGCGATGGCGCATGCCCGCTCGATCAGCGCGCGATGGCCGAGGTGCACCCCATCGAAGTTGCCGATCGCGACCGCAGCGCCACCCCACGTGGGCGCGGTTCCATGGCCGCGAACGACGAGCATCGCCTGCGAGCCTACTGTAGAGCGGACCACGCGGGAGGCACGAGCAGCAGCATCCCGGCCATGGCCGCGATGAAGCCCTGGGCCATCGGGAGCCGGGCCTGCGCGGAGAACCGGGCCACGGCGAGCCCCGAGGTGACTGCGGCCAGCCCCAGGGTGAGCGCGCCCGGCTGGCCCGCGCGCAGGTCGACGAGGACGGCTCCCA